>NZ_JACHGY010000001.1:3077241-3418709 GCF_014207595.1 Algisphaera agarilytica | reverse complement strand
CAGGTGGTCGCGACCAGTATCGCCATCGCCGTCATCGCGGCGTTCTTCCTGCCGTGGCAACAAGCCCTGGCCGCCGGCCTGATCCTGTCGCTGTCGTCCACCGCCATCGTGCTGCAGACCCTGCAGGAAAAGGGGCAGATGGACACGGGAGCCGGGCGATCGATCTTCGCGGTCCTCTTGTTTCAAGACCTCGCGGTCATCCCCATGTTGGCCGGCCTGCCGCTGCTTGCGACGCTGGCCATCGACCACGGCGGCCACCACCACGAAGCCGCGCTCTTCGACATCACCGCGCTCCCGGGTTACGCCCGCACCCTGATCACGCTCGGTGCCATCGTCTTCGTCGTCATCGCCGGCAAGTTCATCTGCGGCCCGGTGTTCCGGGCCATCGCCTCGACCGGCGTGCGTGAGGTGTTCGTCGCCGCGGCGTTGGCCCTGGTCATCGGCACCTCTGTGCTCATGATCGTCGTCGGCCTGTCCCCGGCACTGGGCGCGTTCCTCGCCGGCGTGATGCTTGCCGACAGCGAGTTCCGCCACGAGCTGGAGAGCGACATCGAGCCGTTCAAGGGCCTGCTCCTGGGCGTGTTCTTCATCACGATCGGTGCGAGCCTGAACTTCACCCTCATCGGCAGCAGCATCGGGCTCATCCTGGCGATCGTCGCCGGCCTCATGGTTTTGAAGTGGCTCATCCTGGCTGTCACCGCACGCGTCTACAAGATGGGACGTCAGGACCGCTCGCTCTTCGCGGTCGCCCTGGCCCAGGGCGGCGAGTTCGCCTTCGTCTTGTTCCAGATCGCCAAGAGCAAGGGCGTGATGCCCACCAGCACCATCGACCCGCTGGTCTCCGCCGTCGCCATCTCGATGTTTCTCACCCCGATCGTGTTCCTCTTGCACGACAAGCTCCACCGAGCCGAGGCCGATGAGGACTCCGCGCAAGAACCCGACTCGATCGAACAACAGAACCACCGGGTCATCCTCGCCGGCTTCGGCCGACTGGGGATCGACGTCGGGCGCTTCCTGCTGACCGCCGGCGTCAAGCCCGTCATCCTCGACCACGACGTCAGCAACGTGCGCATCCTCCGCCAGTACGGCTTCGAGGTGTACTACGGCGACGCCACGCGTCTCGACCTGCTGGAATCTGCCGGCGCCCGCGAGGCCGACCTGTTGATCGTCGCGATCGGCGACACCGACCGGGCCAAGCGTCTGATCGAAACAACCCAGAAGCACTACCCCAACATGAAGGTGATCACCAGCGCCGCCAACCGCGACGCCGCCTACGAGATGATGGACCTCGACGTCGCCAACGTCTTCCGCGAAACCTTCGGCACCGCGCTGGACCTCGGCCAGGCCGCTCTCGAACAGCTCGGCACCAACCCCTACGAAGCCCGTCGGCTCGGCCTCATCTTTAAGAAGAAAGACCACGAGATGATGCCCGAGCTCTACGAGCTACGCTGCGAGAAGGAAGCTTATCTCTCCTTCTATCAGCAACGACACGAGAATCTCAAGGCGGTGATGGAGCTGGACAACCCCGAAGACCAGAAGGCCGTCGCCACCGCCTGGACCGCGAAGAACCCGGAACTCTAGATTCAGCCGGGCTTCACGCCGCGGTAGCACGCGGCGATGCCCATGGTCAGGCTCTTGGCGGACACGTCTCCGAACCCCGTCTGCTGCATCGCGTCGATCAGCTCGGCCTTGCCCGTAAACGTGCTGACGCTGCGGGGCAGGTATTTGTAGGCCCCGCTCTTGTCGCCGGAGATCAGCGTGGCGGTCTTGGGCATCAGCCAGCCGCAGTAGAAGTTGTAGCCCATCCGCATAACCGGGTTCGCCGGCACGGTGAACTCCAACACGATCAGCCGGCCGCCGGGCCGAAGCACACGATGAAACTCACGTAGCGCCGCCATCGGGTCGGTGACGTTGCGGATGCCGAAGGCGATGCTGACGATGTCCACGCTCTGATCCGCCAAAGGCAGGTGCAGCGCGTCCCCCGCGTGATACGAGAGCTCCGCCCCCGTGGGCTTTTTGGTCTGCGCGACGTCGAGCATCGGCACGGTGAAGTCGACGCCGACCACGCGTTGGGCCCCGCCGTCGCAAAACGCCATGGACAGATCACCCGTGCCGCAAGCCACATCCAGCACCGTGTCGGTGGGTTTGACGTTGGCCAATTTCACCGCGGTGCGCCGCCAGGCCTGGTCCCGACCGAAGGAGTGTACCCGGTTGTTGAGGTCGTAGCTCGGGGCGATCGCGGCGAACATCGCCTCGACCCGCCGGGCCTTGTCCGGCTCGGCGTGGGGGTTGTCCAGGCGTGACTCGGTCCACGCGGGTTCGGTGGTGGTGTTCTGGGGCGGCAAGGTCGCGGTGTCGGTGGACAATGGATTACTCGTCAAAACTCAGCGGCGTGTTCAGTGCACGTGATCCTCGCCGCCACACTCGACCGCAGCAAGGTACCCCCGGAGTTTAGGCCCGATCTGAGCGGCTTTGGGAGCGGGCAGCTTCTTGAGCTCGTCCAACACGTTGCGCTTGAACGAATCTTCGCCGAAGCGGAACTGGTCGGATTGGCCGTAGGCATCGTTCTGTGCGGTGGACCGGCCCGCCCCGGGGTACTGGTCGGCGATCAGCTTGTTGAGCCGATCGATCCGTGTCTGGGGGAGCGGGTGGGTCGAGAAGAACTCCGCCCCACCGCCGCCGCCCTGGGCTTCTTTGAGGATCTCCATGACCTGCACCTGGCCGTACGGGTTGTAGCCCAGGCGGGTCATATAGCGCACGCCGAGCATGTCGGACTCGCTCTCCTGGTCGCGGCCGAACTTCAGCAGGTACACCCCCCCGCCGACGCCCGCGCCGACGCCGAGCACACGGAGTGTGTCGTCGTCGGTGACCTCGCCCGCCACGGCGGTGCCGATGGCGATGCCCTGGATGATGAGGGCCTGGCTCATGCGGGAGTTGACGTGCTGGGCGGTGACGTGGCCGACCTCGTGGCCGAGCACCCCGGCCAGCTGCGCTTCGTTGGTCATGCGTTCGAGCAGGCCGCGGGACATGAAGACCTTGCCGCCGGGCAATGCAAAGGCGTTGATCTGGTCCGAGTCGAGGACGTTGAAGTTCCACGGCAGGTGCGGCCGTTCGCTGACGGCCGCAAGTTCGTGGCCGAGCTTGGAGACGTAGTCAGTGAGGACTTGCGACTGGACCAGCCCGCCGTTCTCCTGGATGAACTGCGGCTCGGCGTCGGTGCCGATGGCGATTTCTTTCTCTTCGCTGATCAGGTTTAGGCTGGATTTCCCCGTCGCCGGGTTGGTCACACAGCCCGTGGACGAGCCAAGCACGCCCACCCCCAACACCACTGCAGCGGCCAGTGATTTCAGTCCGTTGAACATCCTCATCGTGCAAACCTTTCGGAAATCGATCCTTTGTACCCGGCCTGCTTCATCGTAAAGGATTGCCCCCCCATTCGACGCCAAAACCGCAATTCATTTGCCTCGATCCGCTTCGTATTGGTGATTTCTCTCCCCGCCGATAACTGATTTTGCTTTCTATCTCTCGGGCGGGCCTGCCCTCAAATCGGTTATTGGACCCACCCAGACCGTTTCGGAACATTGAAAAATAACAACTTATGGCATTTTTCCGCTATACGGACCCTTCCGGACCCCTTCCGAGGGAGCGGTGGAGCGTGGTTCACCCGATTCACGATGAACAGTGTGCCAGTGAGGCCGGGCAGGAGCCCGAGCCTGCGAGTGAAGGACAACTCGCCGAGACAGCCTGAACGAGGCGACCACAAGGGATGTGGAAGCTCGACACACCAATACTCGCCGAACCATCCACGGCGACGGAGTCCAGACCGATGCCCAGCCAACGCAACGCCCTTCTCGAACGATACTTCACCGCCATGATCTCCGGTGATCGTCACACCGCCCGCGAGATCATGGACGAGGTCTTCGAAGCCGACGTCCCCGCCGAGCGGATCGCCAGCAACCTGATCTGGCCGACGCTCAACCAGATCCAGAACATGCGCCGTGCCGACCAGCTCAGCTCGCTGGCCTACCACTACGCCACCCGCCTGATGCGGTCCATCACCGATCAGCTGCAGATGCGTTACCAGCAGCACGCCCGCCGCGACCAGACCGTCCTGGTCATGTCCGGCCCCGAAGAATCTGAAGAGCTCACCGGCCAACTCGCCGCCGACCTCCTCGAAGCCGACGGCTACACCGTGTACTACTGCGGCGGCGGCGTGAGCAACGACGAGATCACCGAACAGATCGCCACCCTGCGTGCCGACAAGCTCGTGGTCTTCGGCAGCATCCCCGCGACCGTGCCGGAAACCCGCCTGCTCATCGACCGCCTGCACGACCTGGGCGTCTGCCCGCAGCTGCAGATCATCGTCGGCGGCGGCGTGTTCAACCGGGCCGAGGGCCTGGCCGAAGAGATCGGCGCCGACCTCTGGGCCAGCGACCCGATCGAGCTGGTGCAGACCATCGCCGAGAACACCCAACGCCGCATGACCGAAGACCAACGCACCGTCGGCCGCAAGCGTCGCCCGTCGAGCAAACGCGCCGCGGCGTAAGCCACACCCACAACTCTCCAAAAGCAACGAAGCCCGCATCGGTTGATGCGGGCTTCGTGCGTTTTGGCGATCATGTGATGTGTTGTTACTCGGCTTTGATCAGCACGACCCAGTCCTTGTCCGCATCTGCAGGCGGGGCACCGAGGTCGCGCCAGTCGCCGCCATTCAGCGAATCAGCGCTACCGGCTTGGAGAGCGCCGCCTGCGCGGGGGTTGTACCACTGGACGCTGAAAGTGCCGGATTGGCCGGTCAGGTCGAGCTGCGCGGGCTTGCCCGCGTCTTTGACCAGAGCCACATACGCCACACCGGGCAGAGCGAGGCAGAAGCCGTCGGCGTTCCGCAGCAGGGCGTTGTGGTTCTTCATGTCGTTGACCGGCAGGTCGGTGCTGTACCAGAAATGCAGCGCGTGGGCCGATTGCTCGTACATGTTGTTGCGGCTGCGGTGGTCCTGGAGCGACAGGTCCGAGTGGGGGTTCTTGTAGCCGTAGTACCACTCAACGCCCCAGCCACCCGCGAGGAAGTTACCCCAGAGTGCGTTCGTGCGGGCGTCGAAGTGGTCGGGGTCCAGGTCGTCGGGTTTAACTGCATGCATGGCGTCGCCGGGCTCGTCGCAGGCGACCATCCAGATCTTGCCTTTGGACTCGGCCGATTTCAGGATGTTGAGCGTGCTCTTGTGGACATTGCGGAAGTCGGGCTGGGCGGTCTGGAGCGACCAGCCGTCGTAGGGCGTGTCGGCGCCGACCACATCGTTGGGCCATTGGCCGTTGTGCATCACCACGGGGTGCTGGTAGGGATCGATGGACTTGATGTGGCGGGCCATCGCGAAACGCTGCTCGGTGGTCTGATACTTCTCTTTGTGGTGGTGCTTGCCCCATTCGCCGTTCTCTTCGCCCATGTTCCAGTTGAGCGCGGGCAGGTGGGCGAAGCGGGCGACGAGTTCGCGGTAGTAGAGCTTGCGGTCCGGCCCGGTCTCGCCGTTGTCGAGCAGAGTTTCGTTTTCGGTTTCTTGGGTTTTGAAGTGGACGAACAGCCCCTTGGTGGCGGCGTGTTCGACGACGATGCGCCACTGCTCGACGCGCGAGACATCGATACGGGTGTAGTCGTCGTAGTCGACGTACATGAAGACGTTGCGGTCGTCGCCGCCGATGTTCATGGTGAGCATCGACACCGAGTTGAGGCCTTTGGACGACAGGTAGTTGATCGCGCCGATGATGCCTTTGCCCTTGCCGTCCTGCCACGAGGGGTCGCCCTCGCTCCAGTCGCGGACATGGGGCTCCCAGGTCTTGACCAGCTGGTCCTTGTGGCCGTCGCTCTTGAAGTTGCCGTCGAAGTCGGCGTAGCTCAGGAAGTTCTCCGGCGAGTCGGCCCCGGCTTTGAAGAACACCTTGCCGTCACCCAGCGTGCGGGGGTAGCGCTCGCCGACGTAAGCCAGGCGACCGATGGCGCGGAAGTCCGGGGCGGTCTTGTCCGAAGGGATCACGGTGAACGAGCCGGTGGCTGCATCGAAGTGGCCCGCGGACTCACCGGCGTCGTGGCCGTCCGCCATCGCGACGCCTTCGCCGCTGCGGAACGAAGCCGACCACGTCCACTCGCCCAACGCATCGGGCAGGAAGTGGACCCGCCAGACGTTGCCGTTGTCTGCCGAGGTGTTGGCCGCATCGCCGTCGGCCGCGAAATAGCCGGGCACGACGTAAGTCGCCTCGCCGTTGGTGAAGGTCACGTCCAGCCGGTAGTCCGTGAACGGGTTCGGCGTGGCCGACTCGGAGGTCTCCGGGCCCTGGAATTCCTGGGAGAACGCGTGCCAGATCATGACCCGGTTTTCACCGGCCGAGGAAGTCGTGGCCAATGCCAACACCACGGCCGACACCAGAACACAAAGCGACAACACATCCGGCTTAGGCACACGGTTAAACAAATACATCATGTCGTGAAAACTCCTGAACAGGCTGAAGAACAAAGAAACACCACGGCGATCGGCTTCGCGGGAAACAAGCCGTGATCGGTCACATCGGGATGGGTAGGAAAGTGGAGAACTGACGCGGGAAGGATGACGGGTTGCCGTCGAAATTATTGACCCGAACTATACCACACAGACGATCGGCTTGATGAATTTGCCTGCTGTTACCCCACGAGCCTTTACACTTGAAGCGGTCTCAACACCTCACCAGGGAAATCTCAGACGAGGACTAAACCTTTCGCCCCTCAACCCCACTCATGGATGTGACCGCCTTCAACGAGGAAGAAATCGATCCTCGGGTGATCCGCAAGGCCCAGCGTGGGCACCGTGGATCCCAGGCGGTGCTGCTGCGGGAGTTGCAGGACGTGTGGTACCGGTATTCCTACAAAATGCTGAGCGATGGCGACAAGGCCCGCGACGCCGCGCAGGAAACCGGCCTCCGCTTCCTGCGCGGGCTCCCCGAGTTCCGCGGCGAGAGCCGACTCAAGACCTGGTCGCTGGGCATCGCTCTGAACGTCTGCCGGGAGATGCGGCGCAACCGGCCCCACCTGGCTCTGGCCGATGCCGACGTGATCCCGCAATCCACGACCACGCCCGACACCCTGGCCCACGCCGAGCAATTGGACCTCCTGGAACGTCGGCTCGCCTCGCTGCCCGAACGCCAACGCGAGGCGATCACCCTGCGATACCTCGAACAGCTTTCTCTCCGCGACACCGCCGCCGCGATGGGTTGTGCGCTAGGCACCGCCAAGGCCACGATCTCGCAGGCCCTGCGTTCGCTCCGGGCCCGAGAGGAGGCCGCCGAATCATGAAGTCCCCACCCCCCATCCAACAAGCCGCGCGGGAACGCCACCAAGCGAACCGCTACCCCGGCGACCTCGCGGCCGACCTGGGATTGAGCGAAACCAGCGCGGCCTCGCCGTGGGCTTGGCGTTCATTGGCGCTGGCGGCTTCGGTGGTGATCGCCGCCTCCGCGTTGTGGTGGCTCAACTCGGCGCCCCCCACCGAGGTCGGGCCGGAGCCCGGGCCAATCGTTGTTGATGCTCCGCCCCGTCCGCCGGTCGCCACCACTCAATCGGCCGACCCCGCCACAATCGGCGTGCGCCTGACCGAAGTACCCACGCTCCGCTTGTCGCGCGTCACCGATCGGCCCAGCCGATACGCGCCGCCGTCCAGCCCCGCCTCGTTCAAACCCCGTTCGACGCCCAAGCGTTTCCCGAGCGTCGATTTCAAACGCCCTAAACCCAATCCCCCTTCTTCCCGGAGACCAAGCCATGAACACGCACCCGATGAAATCGTCTGATTCCAAACCCGCCCCCTTGACCTGGCTCTCCCGCTGGGCCGCCCTGCTCGCGCTACTCATCGCCTGCGGTGTCTTCACCACCGCGGTGGCGCCCACCGCCTGGGCCGCCGAAGACGATGACCTCGAAGAGGTCGAAGGCGACGACATGGAAGGCGACGAAGATGAGGAGTGGGGCGAGGAAGACTGGGAAGAAGAGATCGAAGAGTTCGAGTGGTACGTGGTCGAGCTGGAGATGTACGGCCAACTGCTCCAACTGGTCCTCACCTACGACGAGATCGCCAGCGACCCCGGCACCGCAGGTGTCGCCGCGGTGATGGCCGTTGAAGAACACGTCGAAGAAGCCTCCGAGGCTGCCGCCCTCTTCGAAGAGGTGCTCCCGCAAGTCACCAACCCCCGGGTCGAGCGGGCCATCCGCCTGAAACTCGTGGACGTCTACGGCGATATGGATCAGCCCGAGAAATCGCTGGAACAATTGAAGCTGCTCATCACAAACTCTGGCGAGTAAACCCCATCAAAACCCAACACCAAATAACAAAGCCCTGGGATAAACATCCCAGGGCTTTGGCTTTGTTGTGATTTAATCGTGTCGTGCAGAAACTCAGGCGGAGCCGAGCGTCTTGCCCACGGCGTGGAGGTCTTCGCAGGCTTCCTTCACACGCTCGGCCATGGCTTCTTCGCCCTTCTTCAGGTACGCGCGGGGGTCGTAGGTCTTCTTGGCACCCACTTCGCCGTCGATCTTCAGGACGCCGTCGTAGTTCTGGAACATGTGAGCGGCGACGGGACGGGTGAAGGCGTACTGGCAGTCGGTGTCGACGTTCATCTTCACGACGCCGTAGCCCAGGGTTTCTTCGATCTCGTGCTTCTCCGAGCCGGAGCCGCCGTGGAACACCAGCCAGAAGTAGGCGTCTTCGCCGAACTTGGCCTTGATGGCGTCTTGGCCTTCTTTGAGGATGCCGGGCTTGAGCTTGACCGCACCGGGCTTGTAGGCGCCGTGGACGTTGCCGAAGGTCGCGGCGAACATGTAGCGGCCGCCTTCGACTTCCGAGAGACGCTCGTAGACGTAGACCATGTCTTCGGGCGTGGTGTAGAGCATTTCGTCGGGCATGTCGTCCGAACCGGCGGCACCGTCTTCTTCGCCACCAACGACGCCGGCTTCGACCTCGAGGATCTGGCCGATCTTGGTCATACGCTCGAGCAGCGGCACAGCCAGGTCCATGTTTTCCTTCACGGGCAGGATCGAGGCGTCGAGCATGTGCGACTGGTACAGCGGCAGTTTACCTTCGGCGACGCGACGCTCCGACTCTTCGATCAGGGGGATCAGGAAGTCGTCAACGTTGCCGGGCTGGCAGTGGTCGGTGTGGATGGCGACGTTGACGTCGAGCTTGGCCGCGACGCGGTGGATGTGCTCGGCCAGCGAGATCGCACCCATGACCATGTCGCCGTTCACGAGGCCCGAAGCGAACTTGCCGCCGCCGGTGGAGACCTGGATGATGCCGTCGCTCTTGAGGTCGGCGAAGGCTTTCAGGGCGGCGTTGGCGGTCACCATCGAGCTGACGTTGATCGCGGGGTAGGCGAAGTTGTTCTGGTACGCGTTGTCAAGCATCTTGACGTACGTGGCGTAATCGGCGACGGGCATGGTTCTACGGCCTTCCTGGGGGTGGTGGGGACGATTCATCGGCCGAGATTTTCACTCGTAAAACCGATCAGCAGGTCGAGACTATAACCAGACCACGAAAACCGTACAATCCGCACCAAATGGATCGAACTTCCCCCACCAGCATCACCCGGCCCATCGGCTTCCGCGCCGCGGGCAGCACCTGTGGCATCAAGCCCAGCGGCAAGCCGGACTTGGCCCTGATTGTCTCGGACACGCCCTGCACCGCCGCGGGGGTGTTCACCACCAACAAGGTCAAGGGAGCCCCCGTCCTGGTCTCCCAGAAGCACGTCCGCAACGGCAAGGCCCGGGCAATTGTCTGCAATTCGGGGACCTCCAACGTCGCCACCGGCGAGCAAGGCCTGCGCGACGCCGAGGCCATGTGCCAAACCACCGCCGCGGCGCTGGGCCTGCGCTACCCCAGCGAAGTCCTGGTCGCCTCCACCGGCGTGATCGGCCACCGCCTGCCCATGGACAAAGTCCTGCCGGGCATCGAACAACTCGCCCCGACGCTGGCCCAGGGCAAGAAGGCCGACAACGCCGCGGCGGACGCGATCCTGACCACCGACCTGGTCCGCAAGACCGCCCTTCGCACCGTCACCCTCGGCGGCAAGACCATCACCCTCGGCGGCATCTGCAAGGGCAGCGGCATGATCGCCCCGAACATGGCCACCATGCTCGCCTTCATCACCACCGATGTCGCGATCGATTCCAAGCCGCTGAAGCTCGCCCTGCGTGCGGCGACCAGCGAGACCTTCAACCGGCTGTCGGTCGACTCGGACAAGAGCACGAGCGACAGCGTGATGGTATTGGCCAACGGCCAGGCCAAGAACCGCGCCATCACCGGACCGGGCAGAGTCTTTGATCGCTTCGTCGAAACCCTCACCGACCTCTGCCGCGACCTCAGCGAACAGCTCATCTGGGACGGCGAAGGCGTGACACGCATCATGCGGGTGCGCGTCAGCGGCGCCGCGAGCGTCAAGGACGCCGACCGTGTCGGGCGTTCGGTGGTGGACAGCCCGTTGGTGAAAACCGCGCTCCACGGGGCCGACCCCAACTGGGGCCGCATCGCCATGGCCGCCGGGAAGAGCGACGCGAAACTGAAGAAGGACACGCTGTCGATCCGCATCGCGGGTATGAGCATCTACGAGCACGGCCAACCCACCAAGCTCGGCCTCAAGCCCCCCGCCAAACTGGCCAAAGCCATGGCCGCGAAAGAAGTCCAAATCGAGGTGGACTTAGGCTTGGGCAAAGCCTCGGCCGAGTGGCTCGGCTGCGACTTGACCCGCGAATACATCCACATCAACGCCGACTACACCACTTAATCGCCCCGATTACGGGAAGCCCCTTAAAACCCTTGTTCCAAAGGCAAATTAACTCTTGCCCCTGGCTAGGCTTGGGGGTATGTTTGAGTATCACGTCGGCGATTCATTTCTCTTCTGTTCAGGTGCCGGCGCCGTAATCACGCCTTCGGGCGTAGGGGTGTGCCATGAGTACGATGACGCTGGATTGTCCAAACTGCGGCCGAGGACTTCTCGTGCCCGAAGCGGCGGTCGGCCGCAAAGCCCGCTGCACCTCGTGCAACACACGGTTCGTCATTCCTTCACGCGAGGAACTGCTCGAACAAACCATCACGCAGATGGCGCTCGAAGAACTCGACCACCGCTACCACGAAGAGGACCCGCTGTACGAGGAGGTCCAGTCTTCGGCCGGACGCCCTGCTCGTCCCGAGCACCCGGTCTCAAGCACGGGGACGATCCTCGGTATGCCCGCGATCACGAATGAGCCCGCGCCCAACGAAGCCTCGGGGGTGCTCAGTGTCGATCACCTCAGCGAACCCGAAGCCGCACCCGCCGCCGTCGCCGAGGAGGGCGCCGACTCTCCATCCGATGACGATGATTCGAGCCCATCCGAAGAGCCCTCGGCCCAGCCCGACCCGGCACCCGAAGCCGCGAGCACCTACCCCACCGAGCTCCGCCCCACCGAGCTACGTCCGTATCTGGTGATCAACGAAGTCTCGATGCGCGGGGTGGCCCTCTCGTTCGCCACCGAGTTCCTGCAGCACGAGGTCTTCCGCACCTCGATGCCGATCCGCTGCGCGTTCACCGGCAAAGGGCCGGAGACCCACCTGGTCAGCCGCCCGATGATCTTCCTCAACCGGAGTACCGAGGAGGGCAGCGCCCAGGCCCGCGGCTACGAGATGCGTTACGAACAAACCGTCGGCCCCAAACACTCGCCCCGCGAACACGTCCGCGGCATCGGACGATTGGCGGCTTTCTACGAGCCTTACGACCGGCCCCTGCTCTACTACGCCTGCGACGGCCACGCCGGCGAGGCCCTCAAATGCCGCGCCCACACCGACGCCATGGGCCGAGACCACTGCGAAGTCCTGATCCCCTTCGGCGATGTGGCGGTCGAGTGGGTCAGCCGCGTCAACGGACGCTGCGGCCCCGAGTACGCGCTACTCAAAACCGCGGTCGCCCACCTCAAGAACGACGGCTGGACCAGCCTTTCCGAGAAGACGCAGCGTCGCCTGGAGACCTGGTGCAAGTTCGAGCGTGGCGAGCGGTTCAAGCTCTACCTCAACGACGCCGATCTCACCGTCTCCGACATGGGCCTGGGCGGTGTGGTCGTGACCGACCGTCGGCTGCTCTACCACAAGTTCCGCCGCAGCCGCAGCCTGTCGCTCAACCAGGACGCGATCCTCCACCTGCGTACCGACGGGAAGTACGTCCGCATCACCCTCGAGTCTGGCGGACGCCTGGCCCGAGCGGGCAAGATCCACCGCGGCGACATGGACAAACTCATCCAGGCACTGGAAGACGCCCCGCGTCTGAAAGTCATGGTGGGCAAGGCCGATTGATCGCGAGATTGGTTCGGAAGCAACCCGTTTGCGCTGCATCCAATGCGGCGTGCATCTCTTACCGATCGAATAGCCCGGGTGGGGTTCGAACCCACACTGTCACGATTTTAAGTCGTGTGCCTCTGCCAATTGGGCTACCGGGCCGACGTGATTCTGAAGGATGATTGATGATATCGGATCGGCTTGCAAGGCCAGGGCCTGCGTACAGGGCAAACTACTTGGTGGCGAGTGTCTTGAGTTGGCCGGCCAACTCTTCGCACGCCGGGACGTAGCGTTCGCCGAAGACGCGGATGTGCATCATCATCGTGTTGAGCCAATAGACCCGGCAGCGTCGGCTGAACCCCGGGCGTAACGGGTGCCGACGGCGGTACAGCTCGAAGAAACTGTCGTCCGCGGTCTGGAACATGCGGAGGTACGCCAGCTCGTATTCGGGGTCGCAATAGGACGCCAGGCCGTCGATGAAGGCGAGGATCTGCGGCTCGTCGGGGTGGTTGTCCGCCACGAGGATGTTGTTGGACCACAGGTCGCCGTGGACCAGCGTCGGGGTGGACTGTTCGGGCAGCCAGTCTTCGAGGTTTTTGAGCAGGTCGTCGATGAACCACCGGCTGTTGGACGAGAGGAATTCGCGGACGTGGTGGAACTCTTTCTCGATCACCGGGCCGAAGTTGTCCAGCCAACGGGTCTCGCCGCGGTCTTGCAGGGCACTGCCGTAGGTGGACCGGTGGTGGGAGTGGAGGTCGACCAGATACCGGGCGAGCTGGTTCTGGAGAATAGCCGTGCCGCGTGGGCTGACCTTGGCGTCGGCCAGGGTGATGCCGGGGATCTTCTCCATCAGGAGCCCGGCGCCGTCGAAGTCAGGATCGTCGGCCACCACCGCCCAGGGCTCGGGCACGGGCAGGGTCGTGTGCTCACGGTAAGTAATCAGCGACAGCATCTCCCGCTCAAACGATTTGACGTTCCGCGAGTTGTGCAGCTTGGCGACGATGGATTTGGGCTCCCCGTCCGTGCTCCATTCGACCACCCGGTTGATCGAGCCGCCGTACAGCTTCCGGGCCCCGGTCACGGTCAGCTCGGGGTCGAGGTGCCGACGCACGATGGCCGTGGCCTGCTCCAACCCGATCCGGGAGCCGCGTTTACCAGGATGTATGGGTCTGGATGAATCGTTAAGCAAGGCCAATCCCTCTTCGTCCCGCGTCCACCCCACCCCGGGGCCGATTCTCATCGTCATTGGACACAACCAATTTTAGATTGTACCCCTGAGTCCCGGAAACGTCAGGTACGAAAAAACCCGCTGTTGGGCAGCGGGTTAATCCGTATTACACGGGGAGTGGAGCTGACAGGGATCGAACCTGCGACCTTTTGTATGCCATACAAACGCTCTCCCAACTGAGCTACAGCCCCATGGGGGTCGAAGAGTATAGTGAAACCCGCCGGGCGAATCAAGCCGACCGTGCCGCGGCTGAAATCTCGGTACCCGCGGAGGGCTTTGGTATAGTACGGGTTGACGATTAACCCCCCAGTGGAGCCGAGCCTTTGTCCGTCCAAGATCAACTGCGAGAACTGTTCACTCTCGACCAACAGGTCCGCGGACTGCGGAGTCGAGTCGACGCAGCCAGCCGCCGCCTCAACGCCCAACGCAACAAACTCGAACAGCTCCAGCGTCAAGCCAGCGAGATCAACGACCAGTACATGCACGCCAAGGCGAGTGCTGGCAACCTCGAATCCGACTCCCAGGGAGTGGAAGAGCGGATCGAGAAAATCCGAAAAGTCATGGCCGGCGTCCGCAGCAACAAGGAGTATTCCGCGTTGCTGGTCGAGATCAACACGCTCAAGGCCGAGAAGGACGTGATCGAAGGCAAAGCCCTGGAACAACTCGGCAAGGTCGAAGAGCTCCAGGCCACCGTTGACGAGATCGCCGGCAAAGTCGAAGCCCAATCCAAGCTCGTCGCGGGAGCCGAGAAAGAAGTCGAAGAAGGTCAGGCCGAGATCGCCGACCAGCTGGGCGACCTCGAGAAGGAACGTGCCGTCGCCGCCGAACCCATCGACCCCGAGACGCTGGCCCTCTACAACAAGCTCGACGAAGACACCGAAGGCGAAGCCCTCGGCGAGATCGAAGAACAAGACCGCCGCCGCATGGAGTACACCTGCGGCGCTTGTTTTATGAGCCTGCCGATCCAGGTGGTCAACGCCACGCTGACGACCAACGACAAGCCCGTCACCTGCCCCAACTGTGGCGTGATCCTTTACGCCAAGACCGAGCTCAAAGAGGCTCTGATCCCCAAATAAACACCTACGGGCAAAAAGTCGGCCCCTTCCAAGCCGGCCCCGCACGGCCTGCGGCAACGCCCCCTCAACATCCGAGTCATCATGCACTGCACCATCCACATCGACGGCGGCGCTCGCGGTAATCCCGGCCCGGCCGGCGTCGGCGTCGTCATCCAGGACACCGCCAACGACAAATACCTCCACGAAGCGGGGTACTACATCGGCGAAGCCACCAACAACGTCGCCGAGTACACCGGCCTGATCAAGGGCCTCGAAGTCGCCAGCGAGCTGGGTGCCAAACGGGTGCTGGTCGTCTCCGACTCCGAGCTCATGGTCAAGCAGATCAACGGGCAGTACCGCGTCAAGGCCGAGAACCTCAAGCCGCTGTACCAGCAGTCGGTGTCGCTGCTGGGCCGCTTCGGCAAGTGGGACATGACCCACACCCGCCGCGAGAACAACAAGCTGGCCGACCAACTGGCCAACCGTGCCATGGACGCCGCCGCCGACGTGAGCTTCTCCTCCGAAGACTGACCCGGGCAACCTAAACGCATTTCAACTCGAAGCCGCTGCGCTGTCCTCCGCGTGGTTGGATGCTTCACGTTTCAACCACCACGCCCCCGCCGCCCCGGCCAGCAGCATCACCCCCACCTCCACCGTCCGATCGACCAGCGCCGCCGCTGCGGCCGTCGCGGTCCCGATCGGCATCATCGCCGCCGATAACGCCGCGACCACCCATTCGCTGAGCCCCAGGCCGTTGGGTGTCAGCCCCACCAGCTTCACGACCAGCGTCGCCGACGCGAGCAGGACCGCATCGGTCCAGGTGAGCTCGACCCCCACGATCCCAAAAGCCAACCAAAGCCGCCCCGCCGCCGCCGCCAGATCAAGGGTGCGCAGCGGCACCCACATCCACGCCCCCACCGCCGGGCGACGCAACGCCTTGCCCCAAACCCTGCCACTCATGAACGTCTGAACCGCCAACGCGCCCACACACGCCCACCAGCCCGTTTCCCCTGGCAGCAGGAGCAGCACCAGACACACCGTGCCTAGCACCGACACCGCCAACCCCAACACCACACCGAGGATCAGCAGGGAATCCTTCACCGCTAAACCGTGGAACTTTTTGAGATACGCCGCGCGACCCCACAGCCCCGCCCGGATCACGGGGATGTAATTCAGCACCCCGCTTACCGCGAGCAGAGCAGCCATCGTTCGACACCCGACCTCCGGCACCGGAGCGAACGGCCGCGTCACCCCCCAAAACAACAGCGAGGTCAGCAGCAGATTGAGGACCACCAACCCCCCAAGCGCCGCGAACTCCCAAGCCGCCGCTTCCCCAAGAACCGAAAGCTCCACCCCCCGCAGAGCGAAACCGATCGCCAACCCCAGCAAGACCACACCCACCAGAAAGCCGATCAGACGTCGGACGTTCAAGGGACGGCGTTCGGGGTCCGAAGCATTCATCACAATCATCGTAACCGACGAAGCAGAATCGATTAATCGTTGCGCCCCCATCGGCATGGCGTATAATGGATTTGTCAGGAAGGGAAGGAAGCTGGAGCTGCAAGGAGGCCCGCATGCTTGTTCGCCGTCCGGAAGAAGTTGAAGACCAAGCCATGACCATGCCCGGCGCCCAGGGCGTGACCATGAAGCTTATGGTCGGCCGGGACGACGGCGTGCCGAACTTCGCGATGCGCCTCTTCACCGTCCAGCCCGGCGGGCAGACGCCCAAACACGCCCACAACTACGAACACGAGGTCATGATCGTCGAAGGTCAGGCCCAGGTCTTCGACGCGACGATCGATAGCGAGCGCCCCGCCAACGCCGGCGAGGTGCTGTACATCCCCGCCAATCAACTCCACCAGTTCCGTAACACGTCCAAGGCTCCGCTGCGATTCATGTGCATGGTGCCCACGTCCTACGACTGCAGTGCCCCCGAAAGCGACACCTCGACGCCGGAGTTCGCCCCGACCCCGGGTTCCTGATTTCGTATTACTGTTTCTCTGTCCACGCTTGCCCCCAAGGGTTCTCATGACCAAAGCCAACGCCACGATCGACAACGCCTCCTCCGCGAAAAAGCCCGTGCCCTTCTTTACCACTCCCGTCGGCACGGTGGCGCTTGCCGTGATCCTGTGGGTGGTGGCCTGCGTGCTTGCGGTCGCTGCGGTCAGCATCCTCTCCACCATGGAGTTTGCCAACGAGCAGATGCAGCTGCTCATCACCTACCTCGCCTTCGGCCCGTCCACGATCGCGATCGTCCTCAGCGTGGTCTTCCTCATCGTCGGGTCCATCCGCTGGGCCATCTTCGGCCGACGCGCGTTGCCCTCGGCCACCCTGAACTCCAGCCGTGAGCTCGCCCTGCTGGAGTCGATCAACCAGCGCCTGCTGCTCAGCGAAACCGCCAAGAAGATCACCTACCGCACCGAAGACATGGCCGTGCTCCGCACCACGCTGCGTGAGGACATCAAGCGTCACGAATACGACGCCGCCATGGTTCTGGTCACCGAACTCGCCGCGGCCTACGGCCAACTCGAAGAAGCCGAGAACTTCCGGGCCGAGATCGACGCGGCTCGCCGAAAAGACCAGGAAGAGAAGATCGCCACCGGCATCGCTCAACTCGAAAAACACCTGGCGGCCCACGACTTCGATGCGGCCAACAAAGAAGCGGCCCGCCTGCAACGCCTCTAC
This sequence comes from Algisphaera agarilytica, assembly GCF_014207595.1. Lineage (NCBI taxonomy): Bacteria > Pseudomonadati > Planctomycetota > Phycisphaerae > Phycisphaerales > Phycisphaeraceae > Algisphaera > Algisphaera agarilytica. The sequence goes on along the minus strand of NZ_JACHGY010000001.1, from coordinate 3,401,436 downwards.
CCCGAAGAGGTTTCGGTTGCAGAGCTCCCCCCACGCGTCGCCGCGGCCAAGGAGCAGTACAAGAAGGAACTCGAGCGTGCCTTCCTTCAGGCCAACGAGCGGGAAGAAGTCGACCGTGCGTTGGACATCATGAAGGTGCTGGACAAGATGCTCACCCCCGAGGAGGCCGAGCCGTTCCGCGAAGTTGCCCGCGGGGTGGTGGGCAAGAAACGGGACAACCTCGGCGTGCAGTTCAAGCTCGCGGTTCACGACAAGGAATGGACCGCCGCGGTCCAGGCCGGGGAACAGATCATCAAGCAGTTCCCCAACACGCGGATGGCCGACGAGGTACGTTCGCTGATCGATCATCTCCGCGCCAACGCCGCCGGCCAGCAGCAGGCCGCCGCCGCGCCCCCGGTCACGCCGGTCACCTCCGAAACCGAACTGCCCGCAGGTCCGGCCCCGATCCCGCCCGCCTCGGCACCGGCCAACCCGGCTTCGCCTCCACCACCGGCCACGGGCATCTCGTTCAAGCAGGTCGAAGAGTAACCCGTGCCGCAGCCCGATCAAGAAACCGCGACCGAAGAATGGGAACTGGTGGGCTCCGACCGCCAGCCGATCTATGGCTGCACCCATTCGCTAACCCAATCGGCCCAACCGATTGGCCAGGTCGTGATCTGCCACGGCTTCAAGGGCTACATGGACTACGGCTTCATGCCACGCCTGGCGGACACCCTCGCCCAGCAAAACATCGTCGCCCACCGCTTCAACTTCAGCCACTCGGGCATGACCCGCGACTACGAAACCTTCGCGACACCCGAGCTGTTCGAGCGCGATACCTGGAATCGCCAGGTTTTCGACCTGAGCCAGGTGATCGATCAAATCTGCGGCAAACAGCAGCTCCCGACCGTGCTCATCGGGCACAGCCGCGGGGGGATCACCGCCCTGCTCACCGCTTCTCGCCTCCCCGAAGCCCTGATCGCGGGGGTCATCACCGCCGCCTCGCCTGCGGATGCGGGTCGGCTTGAGCCCGAAGCGCGTGACCTACTCCTGCGTGAAGGACGCATCGCTTCTCCCTCCGGGCGTACCGGGCAGCTGCTCTACGTCGGCCGAAACTGGCTGACCGAGATCGAGGCCGACCCCGAAGAACACGATCCGCTGCTGGCCTCGGCCAAACTCGGCGCTCGGGCCACGCACCTCCACGGCGAGGACGACGCCACCGTCTCAATAGACGACCTGAACCGCTACGCCGCGGCCAACCCCGCCGCGAGCACGCACACGATCTCCTCGGCCAACCACGTCTTCAACGCGCCGAACCCCCTGCCCGCAGAGGACCAGCTGCCTCCCCAAACCGCAGACCTATTCAAGGTGATCCGAGAAACCCTCGGCTCGACTTTCGGCGTGGCCTGACCCAGAACTTCACTGCCCCGCGGCTCCACCCCGCGGACGGGTCACAAGCCCCAAATCCAGCACCCGCCCGTCGGGGAACGCCAGATCGACGTTGATCTGATCTCTGTTGATGAACGTCAGCGTCAGGGTATGCGTTTCGAGGTTTGCGGTGAATGCAAGGTCGCCCCGCCCCGGCCCCGCATACTCGGCATTGTGGTGTTCCTGGGCGTGGAAGTGGTAGTGCGCCAGCCCGGTGTACATCGCTTCGATCAATGCGGGAGACGAAAAGAACTTGCGATCGCCCTCCCGCTGTTCGGGCGTGAAACCCACCGCGACGAATGAGCCATCGGGTTTCCAAGTCAGCACCCCGCCGAATTCGCTGCCGGTATCCAGCAAATCGGCATCGGCCTGATCGAACCAGGCCCGGACAACCGAGGGCTCATCCATCGCTCGCATGACGTTCCAGACCAACGCCAAGTCGGGCCAGGACCACGTCCTCTGATCGCCCAGTTCGATGGCAACTTCCTCTCCCACGGGTTGTTCCCGGGGAACGCGGATGACTTGAGACCACTCCCTCGCCAGTTCGCCTTGCAACTCATCCTGATCGGTTGCGAGTAACTCTTCTGAAGCGTTGGCCAAGATTCCCAGATGCCGGATCTGCCACCCAGCCGCCGCTTCCTCGATCAGGGAATCCTTTCTTTCCTCCAACTGCTGCCAATAGCGCTCCTGCTGACGCAGGGCAGCCAACCACCGCAGCCCCTCATGCGTCTCGGGCAGCTGATCCAACAGAACCGCAGCGGCATTCAAATCCGTCCATAGCGCACTGGTTCCCGAGCGCTGCGCGAGGACGGCTCGACGCGTTGATTCGTCGTCCAATCGGCACAAGACGACCCAAGCGGACCTCGCCACCTCCGCCGAACCTTTTGTTTCGTGCGCCTGATCCGCCACACATCGCCATAGCGATTGGCGGACCGTTTCCGGGGCCATAAGTTGCTCGAACACCCGGAACTCCATCCGCTCCTGCTCGGCATCACTCGGTGGAGTCAGGGACCACCGATTCAGCAACCCGGGAATCACATCCACGCGCCCATGCTCGACGACACGTTTTCCGATCGCGGCAGCCATCTCCGGATCATCGACCCGAGGCCACCAACGATTGGCGGACCACCAGAAAACCGTCTCCTCCTCTACGATCAACCGGCCCATCGCGAGCAGACGAAGTTCGAGCGGATGGCGATCGGACCACACCAGCACCTGCATCGCCGCCAGGTTCTGCACGTTCTCCTGCCCCTGAATCGGAAGCGATCTCACCGATTCAGCACGGCGTTGAATCGGCTGGCTTCGGTCTAGGATCAAGCCATGGCTGATTGGCACAGACGTAACACCACATCCTCCAAGACACGCAACGATAAACAGCTGGAAGCACCAAAAGAACCAGCGTACTCGCTGACTCTCGAAATATTGATTCAGGGGAAGCAAATCTGCGGCACCTGCTCCGCTTCGCAATGCGGCGGCGTTTCACTAAAGATCCGCATACCGCCTTCAGATTCCATTGAATACCAAACCAAATCATCGGGGCTGGCAATAATCGATCCAAAAAAATCATAGCCCATCTCATCCATCGACGGCTCGATACCAGCCTGGACCTTGGCTTCGAGAGCAAGTGCATGAGGCGATCGCCGCTCCAAATACGTGATCTCGCCACCGACTTCACGGATCTCTGCTAACGACATCCCTTCTTTAATCTGGGAGGGGTCTCCGCAAGTCAAAACCGTTGCGCGGACCGCCGAGCCCTTCATACCATCATCGTAGTCGTACAAGCCAGCACCATTGTCAAACGGAGTTGATAGGCTTACATGGGCGGCAAAAATCTTTTGGGTGTTCAGGTCGTAGTAATAGACTTCATAATCAAAAACCATCTGCTTGTTGTTCTGCAAAACAATGATTGCAAGGGCCAAAACCAACAGAGCCACCGCGACGATCGTGGCGATCGCAGAGTGCTGATTTAAGAACCCGCGGAGTTTTGCGGCAACCATGCATTTCCTAATTTGACTTATGAAATCAGACTTCTTTTGCGTGCCGGTATTAAACGCAACGCACGCAAGGTTATTGCAATTGCCCATGCACGCACAAAGCAGACATGCTCAATATCTAACGGGCGAGTCGTAAAAATTATTATTCATACTGTACGCGGTACGACAGCTTCACTTCTCCGAGCTCTTGCATCCAGGTGCGTACGCCCTCGGCAGACAGATCGGTTACGTCAATTCCATCATTGGAGGTCGAGGCTCCCAGCAAGCCCAAGAGCCCCCCGCCGCCGCGGCGGACCTCCGTCACCCGGGTGTCCTCGGCGGGCAGCCCCGCCATCTCGATCGCTTTGTCCACGGCGTCGTCGAGGTAGCCGATGTCGTCGATCAACTGATTGTCCAGGGCCTCCTGAGCGGTGAAGATATCGCCCGAAGCCAGCTCCCGGACCTGGTCGAGGTCGAGCGTGTCCCGGCCCTCATCGACCACTTGCACGAAACGGTCCCACGCACTGTTGAGCAGGTTTTTGAGGACCTGCTGGTTCATCTCGCCGGCCTGGGTCAATTCGCCTTCTTCATTGGTCCAGTTTTGGAACAGGTCATTCGCGACCGCTTTACGGTCCGAGCCGTCGGCCACGAGGGTGTTCATCTCAACACCAATCAGGCCGATCATGTCTTCGAGCGCGGGGATCTGTGCCATCACGCCTATGCTGCCGGTGATCCCGGTCTGCTCGCAGAAGATGTAATCCGCGGGGGTGGCGATGTAGTAACCGCCGCTGGCTGCGACGCCGCCGAAGCTGGCGATGATCTTGGTGTCGGGGTGGTCGGTTTTGAACTGGCTGATCGTGTGCCAGATCTGATCGGAGGCGGTGACCCCGCCGCCGCCAGAGTCGATGCGTAGCACGATCGCCGCGGGCGGTGACTTCTTGAGCGCCTTAAAAGACTTGGTGACGTAGTCTTCCATGACCGCATCGATCCCGCCCTCGATCGGGACGATGACCACACGCTGCTCACTCGAACCGGATCGGTACTCCATTTCGCTCGCCCCGGCAGTCAGCGAGAAGACGATGAAGGCCAAGTAGATATTGGCCAGGATCGAGAGGATGAACAAAGTCGCCACGACCGAGGTCAGCACCTTGGTGACCACCCCTTTCTGAGCGGGCGGCGCGGGGTAGGCCGGGGGGAGGTAGCCCGGGGGCGGCGGCGGCGGGCTGCTCATGGCCTGGGTGGAGACGGGCGGCCGGCCCATGTCGTTGGGCGAAGGTGGCGTGTTGGATTCATTCATCGATTCAGACTCCGTGCGGGTTCGTCAACAAACATCATAGACCCGCTTTGTAAATTGGTTTGAATGCGGCCCCTGCCGCCCGCTACATCTACGAGCGCACGGGCCCAATTGTTTCTTTCAAGCCCACACACAGCAACCCAAGTCGCCAGGAAACCCGATTCACCGCGGCGGTGGCCCGCGCGTCTTCAGAGGGTTATCATCGGTTACGATGGCCAAACACCTGCATATCGATCCGTTCAGCGGTATTGCTGGCGACATGTTTCTGGGCGCTCTCGTCGACCTCGGTCTTGACCTGAACGCGGTCCGTGCCGCGTTGGGGGACCTGCCCGTCCAGCGTCCCTACCGCATCACCACCGACCGCGTGGAACGCCACGGCATCGGAGCGGTGGACCTCAAGGTCGTCCTCGAAGACGAGGATCACCACCACCACGCCGACCACGACCATTCGCATAGCCACGACCATCACCACCACCATCACACCGGCTACCGGGAGATCATGGCGATGGTAGAACAGCTCGACACCTCTCCGCGCGGTCGACAACGGGCGGGCGAGGTCGTGACGGTCTTGGCCGAGGCCGAGGCTCGGGTGCACGGCAAGACGCTCGATGACATCCATTTCCACGAGGTCGGCGCGGTCGACTCGATCGTGGACATGCTCGGCTCGGTGGTGGCCCTGGAACTCATGGAGATCGACACGCTCTCCTGCGGCGTGCTGCCGATCAGTAGCGGATTCGTGAAATGCGCCCATGGCCTGATGCCCGTGCCCGCCCCCGCCACCGCCTACCTGCTCCAGGACCTGCCCACCCTCGGCGTGGATCGGCGTGGCGAGCTCATCACGCCCACCGGCGCCGCCTTGGTCAAGGCGTTGTGCGATCGCGTCGGGCCGCCGCCGGCCATGACCATGCTCGGCGTCGGCTACGGCGCGGGCGACCGGACCGACCCCAAGGTGCCCAATCTCCTGCGGTTGTTCTTGGGTCAATCGCTAGACACCGGAGACCTCGGCCCGCTGACTCCCGAGGATGCTGCTTCAAACACCCACGCTTCGCCCCGGGGTTAACGACGGGATCGCCGACCCATGCAACTGATCCTGTTGGGGCTTGCGCTCGCCATCTTCATGCACGACACCCCCGAGTTCTCGGGACTGGGTGTTGTTCTGCCGTTGGGCTGGCTCTTGGTCTGTGTCCTGGTGCCGAAAGCGATTCTCGCCTTGGGCTATGCGTGGGCTTGCCGTCGAACTACACGGCGATTGGGCAAAGCCGGGGGCATGCGTAGCATCAACCGCCTGAATCGCTTCACCGCCCTTTTCCCGCTGTTCGCGCTGGCCAGCTTTGTCCTCGACCTCTGGGCGGGTCTGCCGAGTTGGCTGCGTGGCGCGGACACGCCCGGCACCACGGGCCCGCGAGACTGGGTGCTGATTGATGAACTCGTGGTGATGCTGCCGACGCTGGGGCTGCTGGTGTTTTCGTACTGGGTGTACTACCCGATCGACCGCCGGCTGCGTGAGGCGACGCTGCTCACCCGGGCCGACCAGGGCCTTCCGCTCTACCCGGTCTGGACCCGACGCCAGTACGTCACCGCCCAGATCCGCAACCACTTCGCGATGATCCTCGGCCCGCTGCTGGTGATCATGGCCTGGAGCGAGACGCTGGTGAAACTCCAGACCGCGGGCCACATCACCGGCACCACCCAGCTCTGGCTGATGCCCGTTGGCGCGGGCGTGGCTTTTTTGTTTGCCCCGCTGATGATCCGGAAACTGTGGGACACGGTGCCGTTGCCGCCGGGGCCGATCCGCGACAAGCTGCTGTCGATGTGCGATCGGCACCGCGTCCGGGTGAGCGACCTGCTGCTGTGGCGGACCTTCGGCGGGATGATCAACGCGGCGGTCATGGGCTTGTTCGGCCGGGTGCGATTCATCCTGCTGTCCGACGGGCTGCTGGACCAGGTCAACGAGCGTGAGGTGGAGGCCGTCATGGCCCACGAGTTGGCCCACGTTCGGATGCGTCACCTGTGGTGGCTGCTGATTTCCGCGGCGGCGGGTGTGGGGGTGTTGTCCGTGTTGGGCGAGACGTTGTTGAAGCTCGGCGGCGATTGGCCCGCATGGGTTCAGGCGGGCCTGTCGGTCGTGGGCTTGGTGTTGTGGGCGTTGCAGTTCGGCTGGGTGTCGCGACGGATCGAGCGGCAGGCGGACACCTTCGGAGCCCGGCATATGACCGTGGTCCATGACGAGCGGACGCGGGCCACCCCGGGGGAGACGACGGTTGAAGCCGAGCTGCCCTCCCGAGCCCCCGCGACACTTTTTGACGAGTTCGGCGTGGCTTCGATGATCGGCGCCCTGCAACGCGTCGCGGACCTGAACCACATCGCCACCAACCGACGGAGCTGGCGGCACGGCTCGATCGCGTGGCGACAGGCGTACCTCAGCTCTCTGATCGGACAGCCGCTGGACCGGCCGCCGATCGATCGGATGATGTGGAAGATCAATGCGGTCAGTTTGCTCTTGCTGGTGGGGGTGATCGTTTGGGGGGTGGTGGGTTGAAACCTGTTTGTGGGAAGCCGCGGCACCCCGGGTCATTGACCCGGGGCTAAAGTGGGAAGGTTGGGATGTTGCGAGATTCGCCTATAATCCCACGCTTTCCCCGAACGAGACCCCACGATGCGATTCACCAAGATGCACGGCCTCGGCAACGACTACGTCTACGTCGATGGCTTCTCCAACACGATCGATGACCCCGCGGCCCTTGCCGTGAAGATCGCCGACCGCCACTTCGGTGTCGGCGGCGACGGGCTCATCCTGGCGATGCCCGCCGAGGACGGCGTCGAGGCGGACGCCCGGATGCGCATGTTCAACGCCGACGGCAGCGAATCCGAGATGTGCGGCAACGGCATCCGCTGCGTCTGCAAGCTCGTCCACGACCACGGCCTGGGCCCCAACCCCACCGCCAACCCGATGCGTATCCAGACCGGCAACGGCGTGCTCTCGCTGGAGTACACGCTGGACGGCGAAGGCCAGGTCGAAACGGTGGCCGTGGACATGGGTGCCCCCATCCTGGACTTGCCCGCTATCCCCGTCGATGAATCCAAGCTCGATGCCCGTCTCGATAACGCGGTCTTCGTCAGTATGGGTAATCCCCACGTGGTGATCTATATCGATGACGACTCGGACCTCGTGCAGCCCGATCTCGGGGCCGAGCTCGAACGCCATCCCGCGTTCCCGAATCGCATCAACGTCCACTTTGTGCGGGTGAAGAGCCCGGAAGAGGTCGAGGTGTACCACTGGGAGCGTGGCAGCGGCGCGACGCTGGCCTGCGGCACCGGGGCGTGTGCGGTTTGCGTGGCGGGGGTGTTATCGGGCCGGACTGGGCGGACCCTAACCGCCCACCTGCCCGGCGGCCCGCTCAAGTTACACTGGGAAGGTGACGAAGGCTCCAAGGACGGCCAGGTCATCATGACCGGCCCGGCCGTCGAGGTGTTTACCGGCGAGTGGCCGGACAACGGATAACCCCACCCGCGGGCTGTGGCCTGCGGTAACCCAGCTAGCAACCACGTGATGAAGCTCAGTGTCTCTGCCATCCTCGCCGTCCTGATCACGCTTTCCACCCTGGCGGGGTGCGCCTCGCCCGAGGCGTGGGTGATCGTCTCGGTCCGGGATCGGCTGGACCGCTCGCCCGTCGCCGAGCCGGTGATCACCATCACCCCCCGCAGCGGCTCTCTGGGTAAGCCCAGCGCTGCCGTGACCGAGCAAGGCAACAGCTTCGGCACCGCCCGCCTCCGGCTCGCCACCGGGCAAACCAAATATCAGGTCACGGTCGACGCCCCGCAGTACGACCTGATCACCTTCGACCTGCCGAACCTCGACGGCTTCTTCCCCTCAGGCCAATGGCTCAAGGGCACCAACTCACGCAAGTACCAACTCCGCCCGGACAACGAGCTGGAATTGATGGTCACGCTTGAGCCGGGTGCCCAACAGTAAAACCAGACGGTTTCACAGCCCCAGCAGGCGCTCAACAAAGTTGATGTCCACGTCGCTCTTGCGGAAGTTACCGTTCTTCAGCAGGCGGATATGCAGCGGGATCGTGGTTTTGGTTGGGGCGATGTGGAACTCGTTGAGCGAGCCCAGCAGCGCATCCATCGCGGCGTCGCGGGTCTTGCGGTGGACGATGAGCTTGCCGATCATCGAGTCGTAGTTCGGGGGGATGCGATAGCCGGCGTGGCAGTGCGTATCCATGCGAACGCCTAGGCCGCCGGGCTGATCGAACTCCTGCACGAGGCCGGCCGAGGGGATGAAGCCCTTTTCCGGGTCCTCGGCGTTGATGCGGACCTCGATGGCGTGGCCGTTGACCTTGATGTCCTTCTGCTTGAAGGACAGGGGCTTGCCCGCAGCGACCTCGATGGTGGTCTTGACGATGTCGACGCCGGTGATCATCTCGGTCACGGGGTGCTCGACCTGGACGCGGGTGTTGACTTCCATCAGGTAGAAGTTTTTCTTCGAGTCCATGAGGAACTCGACCGTGCCGGCGGTGTGGTAGCCCGCGGCCTTGGCCAGGCGGGCGGCCGATTTGCAGAGCGATTCGGCTTCGCCGCGGGTGAGCACCGGACAAGGCGCTTCTTCGATCAACTTCTGCTTGCGGCGCTGCATGGTGCAGTCGCGTTCATAGAGGTGGCAGACGTTGCCCTGCTGGTCGCCGATGACCTGGACCTCGACGTGGCGGGCGTTCTCGATGAATTTTTCGAGGTAGACCGTGCCGTCACCGAAGGCGTTTTCCGCCTCGGCCTTGGCGGCCTTCATGCCGCTGCGGAGCGAGCCGTCGTTGTGGGCGACCCGCATCCCGCGTCCGCCGCCGCCGGCCGACGCCTTGATCATCACGGGGTAGCCGATCTCTTTGGCGAGCTTGAGCGCCTCGGCCTCGGTTTCCACCGCGCCCTTGGAGCCGGGCGAAGTGGGGACTTTGTTCTTGATGGCGAGCTGCTTGCAGGCGACCTTGTCCCCGAGGGTCTGCATGGCTTCGACCGAGGGGCCGATGAACTCGATGTTGCAGGACCGGCAGACCTCGGCGAAGTGGGCGTTCTCGGCGAGGAAGCCGTAGCCCGGGTGGATCGCGTCGACGTTGGTGACTTCCGCGGCGGCGATGATGCGAGGGATGTTGAGGTACGACTCGTTGGGCGCGGGCGGGCCGATACACACGGCGTGGTCGGCCATCTTCACGTGCTTCGACTCGGCGTCGGCTTCGGAGTAAACCGCCACCGCTTCGACGCCCAGCTCGTGAGCGGCGCGGATGATGCGGACGGCGATCTCGCCACGGTTTGCGATGAGGATGCGTGAGAACATGGGGGTTGGGGGCCTGGGGGCTTAGGGGCTTGGGAGCTTAGGAGGGAAAATCACGCCTGATGAAACGGCGCAACCCTTGGGTGTTGGAGTGAGTTTCAGAAAACTCGCCCTTAGGGTCCTAAGCCCCTAAGCCCCCAACACCCAAGCCCCTATCACGGCTTAATCTTGAACAGCGGCTGGCCGAACTCGACCGCGTCGCCGTTCTTGACCAGCACCTCGACGATCGTGCCGGTAACCTCGGCCTTGATCTCGTTGAAGACCTTCATCGCCTCGATGATGCAGACCACGGTATTTTCGCTCACGCTGTCGCCGGTGTTCACGAAGGCGTCGGCGTCGGGGTTCGAGGCGGTGTAGAACGAGCCGACCATCGGGCTATCGATGGTGATCAGGCTGTCGTCTTCGGCATCCGCGGCGGCGGCGTCACCGGCGTCGCCCGCTGCGGCTGAGGGAGCCGGGGCGGCAGGAGCCGAAGCGGTCGGGGCCGGGGCACTGACGTATTGGACGTTGTTGGGCCCGCCCACGCCGCCGACACCACCACGCTTGAGTTTGATTTTTTCGCCTTCGCCCTCCAGATCGATCTCGGAGATGTCGTTGTCGACCATCATCTTGATGAGCTGGCGGATCGTTTTGAGGTCATTCATAGAAGCCGTCTCGTTGGTTTTTGATTCGGACTGGGGGTTCCAACACCCCGCAGCAATATAGAGATTAACCCTCTCGTAACCCTAGATGATCGCGGATTCTAGCGATTTGGGCAAGTCGGTCAGCACCTGTTTGCCCCGAGCGGTGACCAGCACATCGTCCTCGATCCGCACCCCGCCCACGCCCGGCAGGTAAATGCCCGGCTCGACCGTCACCACGTGACCCGGCTCCAGCACGCCGGGGCCCGCCAGAGGCGAAAGCCGCGGGGCCTCGTGGATGTCCAGACCGATGCCGTGGCCCAGGCCGTGCCCGAAGAAATCACCGTAGCCCGCGTCGTCGATCACCTTGCGGGCCGCCGCATCGACGTCGGTCAACTTCACGCCCGGCCTGATCGCGTCGATCCCCGCCAACTGAGACTCCAAACAAACCTGATAGATCTCCCGCATTTTCGGCTTCATCCCGCCCAGCCCGATCACGCGGGTCATGTCCGAGCAGTAGCCCTTGTATTTCGCGCCCCAGTCGATGAGCACGATGCCCCCCTTCTTGAGCTTGCGGTTGCCCGGGATCGCGTGGGGCAGCGCCGCGTTGGCGTCCGCCGCCACGATCGACGGGAAGCTCACCCCGTCGGCCCCGAGCGCCCGCATCCGGTACTCGAGAAACGCCGCCACCTCCGACTCACGTTGGCCTGGCTCGATGAAATCCAGCAGCTCGATAAACGCCTCCTGCTGGATCTTCCCCGCCTTGCGGATCAGGCGGACCTCGTCATCGGTCTTGACCGCCCGCTGCTCGAGCAAGCCATCCTCGAAAGCCTGAAGCCGTCGCTTACCGACCTTCTTCCCAATCGCGTCGTATTGGGCCAGGGTGAGGTGCCCGCACTGCACGGCAATACGCTGCAGGTTCCGCCGATCCGCGAGCTTGGCGAGTTCGTCGGCCAAACTCTGCTTTCGCATCACCGCCTTGACGTGCGGCGCCTCCTGCTTGATCTGCTCCTCGAACCGATTATCGCTGAGCACGATCGGCTGCCCACGCTTGGCCGGGACAAGCGTCCACGAATCGTCGCCGACAAAGCCGGTGAGGTAGCGGGTATCGACAGGGTTGGTGACGAGCAAAGCGTCGTGCCCGGCATCGCGTAACCGACCGCGGAGCTTACGCAGCCGAGAATCAAGCGTTTCTGTTGGTTTGGATTTAGACATGCAGGCATTCTAAAAAAATTCACGCCCGCCGGTCTGGATCACACCCCCCACGCCGCCCGAGCTTGCTTCATGGAGGTGTGCTGCTTTACCGAGTGGCCGGGAGGCTCTTCGCCGAGCCATCGCTCATCCATCGAATCGGCCGAGGGCTGAAAACGCACATCACACGAGATACGCCAGCGGTCGGTCGTGTTGGTGGTCGAGGCGTGCATCAGATGCATGCCGAAGGTGATGAAGTCGCCCGCCTCGACATCGTCGGTCAGCCATCGCCCGCCGAAAGCCCCGGTCACTTCACGCGGATGCATCGTGAACCAGCCCTCGATGCCGTCGCGATCGACGTCCATCCTGCCGTAGGTGTCGCGCAGCTTCGCGAAACGTTCACCACGATGGGACCCCTCGCAGACCACCAGAGTTCCCTGCTCGACCGGGATGTCCCCGAACGACACCCAGCACGTCATCACCCGCTGCGATGCCCGCCCCATATAGACGTGATCCATGTGGCAGCCCGTGGCTTCTTCCACCCCGATCGCCCGGAGCCATTTGAAGTCGAATGTCGAGGCGGATTCCTCGAACAGCCCGCGGTAGAAATCAAACAGGCCCGGGGCTTCGAGCACCGCTTTCACCGCAGGGTGGTGGGTGATCGCGCGTCTGCCCAACATCCCGACGCTCTTGCCGTACCGACCCATCACCCCGTCCAGCGGACGGGAACCGGGCTCGAGCCCTTCGTGCTCCGCCATATGCTTAAGGATCACCTCACGAGCCCCGAGCACTGCCTCACGATCGAAAAAGCCCTTCATGTACAAATAGCCCTGTACTCGAAGGCGCTCACGCAAAGCCTCCGGATCGCCCACGATCGGAGAACTGTCCTGCAGCCGACCGAGTTCGGGGCTGTCGAGTTCGAATTCATCAAGGCAAAACCGGGTCCTCATGGCAACTCCATTCATCATTTGACCGAAGGCGGACTGGGATTTTCTCCCAAAAAATTCAGCTGTCGATAGCTCATTTGACCATCTGTCGTATATTTTGACCATGGCCTTAGCGCTCCCCGAATCCTGGTACTGGTCGTGCCCCGCCAGCGAGCCACCCCACCCCTTGGGGCGGGTAAGTCAGGCGGCGACCGTCAGGCAAGACGGAGCCCGCGAGATGCCCTGGCCGAGCTGGCGTCGACTGGGGAGTTACGCAGTCGTCGTGGTCGTGAACGGCGAGGGCACCTACCTCGACGAGAACGGATACGAGGCAGACCTTGGCCCCGGCAGCCTCATCAAGCTGACTCCCGAACTGGGCCACCGTTACAGCCCGGGCACCGACGGGTGGGTACAAACCTACGTTGTGTTCGAAGGACCACTCTTCGAACTCTGGCAGCAGCACGGCATCTTCCACACCGACCCGCCGGTCACGACTATCGAATCACCACAAGACTGGCCCGCGCAGTTCTATCAAGCTGTCCATGGTGCAGATGATCCATCTCGCTCCACCAAGGAAGGGTTGCTCCGTCTGGGCCGTTGGCAGGCCGTGCTCAGCCGGTTGATCGCGAACGCTCAGCTTTCACCAGCCCCACCCGACGCCCAAGCTCCACGCTGGTTGAGTCAAGCGAAGCAACGACTCGCTGAGCATCTCAACAAACCCGTTGACTGGGACTCGCTAGCCAACGAACTCGGCGTGTCCTACACCACCTTCCGGCGTGCGTTTACCCCAACCTTTGGTGTATCACCGGGGCGCTATCGTTCGGGGCAAGTGATCGATCAGGCTCGGCAGTGGATGCGCGACACCACGATGAACGACAAACAAATCGCCGTCCGCCTGGGCTTCACCGACGCACAACACTTTTCAAGACGCTTCAAGCAACTGGTCGGCCGCACACCGAGCCAATTCCGCGCCAGCCTGCATTAACCCGCCACGTAGTGATTCGCCTTACTTGTAGACCTCGCTGGGGTCGTACGCTTTTTCATCCACGGTTTCGAGGCTTTCGGGGCCGGTGATCTTGCGGTAGAAGCAGCTGTTGTAGCCGACGTGGCAGCATGGGCCGTTGGATTTGACCTTGAGGATGATCGTGTCCTGGTCACAGTCGATCCGGGCCTCGACGACTTCCTGGGTGTTACCTGAGCTCTCGCCCTTGATCCAGAATTTTTGGCGTGACCGGGAGTAGAAACTGGCGAGCTTGGTCTCGAGCGTTTGCTTCAGGGCGCCTTCGTTCATCCAGCCCATCATGAGGATTTCGCCGGACTCGTGGTCCTGCACGATCGCGGGGACGAGGCCGTTGGCGTCGTATTTCACATCGAGGAGGGTACCGGTTTCGCGGGCGGGATCGGACATGGATTCCTAACTCTTGAAGGTGGTGGTTGACTGACTGAAGGCTCGATATTGTGCGCGAAACCACGGCGAGTTCCAAGTCACCCGTTGAGACGAAGTCTCGCCTCGAAGCCTTGAAAACCATACGTTTTAGGTGCGGTTGGCATGTCGCCGCAGGGAATCTATAGTCATGCTTACGAAAGGGCTGATTAATGAGTGACACGGACGACACACCCAAGATTCAGATCGACAGCGACTGGAAAGCCCAGGCCCAGGCCGAGAAGGAAAAGCTCGCCGCCGCCTCCAAAGCCGAGCCGGGTGGAGACTCCCCCGAGAACACCGACTTCGGCGGCCCCGGTGGCGAAGCACTGCCCCCCGCCAACTTTGAAACACTGCTGAGCTCGTTCGTCACCCAGGCCTTGTTTGCCATGGGCGCGATCCCCGATCCGCAGACCGGCCAGCCCGCGTTGCACCTCGACCTGGCCCGCTACCAGATCGACATGCTGGGCGTGCTCGAAGAAAAAACCAAAGGCAACCTCACCGAAGACGAAGAGAAGATGCTCGCCGGCACGATGTACGAGCTGCGCACCCGCTACGTGCAGGTTGCCAATGCTCAGCGTGGTGCCTAGCCGATGATTGGCCTAAAGCCCTAAACCTCCCAACCCCCGCCCCGCCCTGAAAGGTTCACGACCGTGACCGCCATTGATGCCCCCTCTGGAAGTCAGCTCTCCCCCTCCGCCCTGCTGAGCAAGAACCACTTCCTGCTGCGGCGGCTCCACTCGTTGTCGGGCATCGTGCCCATCGGCCTGTTCGTCTGCGTCCACCTGTTCACGAACGCCCAGATGATCTGGGGCCAGGACCCGGCGACCGGCAAGGGCGAGTTCCAGCACGAAGTCGACTTCATCCACAGCATGCCCTTCCTGCTCTTCATCGAGATGAGCCTGTGGGGCGCAATCGGCTTCCACGCCGTGCTCGGCCTGTGGTACACCTTCACCGGCAAGGGCAACCTCACCCACTACAGCTACGGCAGCAATGTCCGCTACACGCTCCAGCGCGTCACCGGCATCATCGCGTTGATCTTCATCTTCCTGCACATCGCGACCCTGCGGTGGCGGTGGGATATCTTTGGCTGGTTCACCCCGTTCTACGGCGAGGGCTACCAGGCCGCAGGAGCGGTTGACGGCGGGATCCCCAAGCACCTGAAAGATGTGCCGATGTCGCTGCCACTGACGGCGTATGCCTTGCAGTACAGCTGGATCGTCGTGGTCCTGTACGTAGTCGGCACCCTCTCGGCGGTCTTCCACTGGGCTAACGGCCTGTGGACCGCCGCTATCAGTTGGGGCCTGACGATTACCACGTCCTCGATGAAACGCTGGGGCTACGTCTGCATCGCGATGTTCATCGCCCTCACGGCGTTCTTCAGCATCGCGATCGTGGCGGCGTTGATCTTCGATTTCTCCGATATGACCCCTGAGCAAACCGAGCTGTTCCTCCTGATCGTCGAAGACCCCGCGGTGGCGATCCCGGTGAACAAATAATCGCGGCCGTGGCGTGGGTGGGGACCTAGACTTCTCGATGATGAAATGCGGATCGATTCCGCGTAGTGAAAGTGAGTTGAAGCAACGATGGCAAAAGCAGAACCCCGAGTGATCGTCGTCGGCGGCGGATTGGCGGGACTCTCCGCCGCGGTCCGTGTGGCCGAGTCGGGTACCAAGGTCGACCTGTTCTCTCTGGTCCCGGTCAAACGCTCCCACAGCGTGTGTGCTCAGGGCGGGATCAACGCCTGCAACGACGTCGCCCGCCAGCAGGGCTACTCCGAGTGGCAGCACATGGACGAGACGCTCATCGGCGGCGACTTCCTCAACCACCAGCCGCCCGTCTACGAGATGACCCACTGGGCGCCCAAGATCATCGACCTGCTCGACCGCATGGGCGTGCCGTTCAACCGCACCTCCGAGGGCATGCGAGACCTACGCCTCTTCGGCGGCAGCCTGTTCAAGCGGACGCACTTTGCGGGCGCTTCGACCGGCCAACAGCTTCTCTACGGGTTGGATGAACAGACCCGTCGCTACGAGGCCGAGGGCAAGATCAACAAGTACGAGTTCTGGGAGTTCCTCTGGCCGATCATCGATGACGAGGGTGTGTGCAAGGGCATCGTCGCCCAGGACGTCCGCAGCATGGAGATCAAAGCCTTCCGCGGCGACGCGGTCGTGATGGCCTCCGGCGGCAACGGCCTGATGTTCGGTAAGTCGACCATGTCGGTGATCTGCACCGGCGCCGCGGTCGCCCGCTGCTACCAGGCCGGCGCTTACCTCGGCAACCCCGAGATGATCCAGGTCCACCCCACCGCCATCCCCGGCGAAGACAAGTGCCGGCTCATGTCCGAGTCGGCCCGCGGCGAAGGCGGACGCGTCTGGGTCCCCCGCAAGAAGGGCGACGACCGGCACCCCCTCGACATCACCGAGGAAGAACGCTACTACTTCCTCGAAGAGAAGTACCCCGGCTACGGCAACCTCGTGCCCCGCGACATCGCCACCCGTGAGATCTTCTGGGTCTGTCAGGAAGGCTTGGGTATCGGCGGGGCCAACCAGGTCTACCTCGACATCACCCACCTGCCCATCGCCACCAAGAACAAGCTCGCCGCGATCCTCGAGATCTACGAGAAGTTCACCGGCGACGACCCGCGTGAAGTCCCGATGAAGATCTTCCCTGCGGTGCACTACACCATGGGCGGGCTCTACACGATCTACGAGCCCTACGACCCCGAGCGGGACACCTACACCCCCGCCTCGGAGCCCAAGCGTCAGCCCAACGAGGGCCTGCTCTACGGCGACCCCAAGAACATGATGACCAACATCCCCGGGCTTTACGCTTTCGGGGAGTCCAACTACGCCTACCACGGCGCAACCCGCCTGGGCGCCAACGCCCTCTTGTCCTGCATCTTCGACGGCCTCTACAACGGCCTGTCGGTCCACAACTACGCCCACGCCCCGCAGGGCACCCCGGCCGGCGAGCTGCCCGACGCGTTGTTCGACAAGTACGTCGAGCAGGAAAAAGCCAAAGTCCAGAAACTCACTGAATCCACCGGGGCCAACAACCCCTACGAGATCCACCAGGAGCTGGGCCTGGAGATGACCGCAACCTGCACCGTGGTCAAGGAAGAGCAGCGGCTGCTGCAGGGCCGGGAGAAACTCGCCGAGATTAAGGCCAAGTACCAAGACCTCAAGATCAGCGACACCGGTGTCTACACCAACCAGAACGTGAGCTTCGCCCGCGCCCTCGGCGACATGATCGTCTACAGCGACGCCCTTATGGAAGGCTCGATCGCCCGCAAAGAATCCCGCGGCAGCCACTACCGTAGCGACTACACCGAGCGGGTTGACGACCAGTTCCACAAGACCACGAAGGTGAAGTACGACGCCGACGCGGACAAGCCGATCATCGAATGGGAAGACATCCCCAGCCCGCTGGTCCCGCTGCGTGCACGGACCTACGGTAAGGTTGATGCGAGCCCCGAGAAGAAAGAAGAAGCCGCAGCTAGCTGAATTCGTTCACAACGTTTAGCGGGCGATCGAAGATCGCCCTGACTACTCGAAAGCACCCCATGATTGCACCCAACCCCGACCAGAAATTCCTCGTCCGTGTGAAGCGTCAAGACGGCGAAAGCCAGCCCGCCTATTGGCAGGAATTCGAAGTGCCCGTCCGTCCGTCGCAGAACGTCATCAGCGTGCTGCAGTACATCGCGGCGAACCCCACCACCACCGACGGCAAAGACGTCGAGCCGGTCGTCTGGGACGCGGGCTGCCTCGAAGAAGTCTGCGGCGCGTGCACGATGGTGATAAACGGCCGGGCCCGGCAGTCCTGCTCGGCCCTCGTTCCCGAGCTGCTGGCCGAGGCCAACGGCGGGCCGATCACCCTCGAACCGATGACCAAGTTCCCCGTGGTCCGCGACCTGTTTGTCGACCGCCAGCGGATGTTCGACAACCTGATCAAGGTCAAGGGCTGGGTGCCGATCGACGGCACGCACTCCCTCGGAGCGGGCCCGACCGAGTCGCCCGAGAAACAAGAAGAACGCTACGCCATCAGCCGCTGCATGACCTGCGGCTGCTGCCTCGAAGCCTGCCCGCAGTTCACCAAGGACAACGACTTCCTCGGCGCTCAGGCCATCGCTCAGGCGTACTACTTCAACGAACACGAGACCGGCAAGAAGCTCAAGAAAGAGCGCCTGGACGTGCTGATGGGCCCCGGTGGCGTTAGCGACTGCGGCAATGCCCAGAACTGCGTGCAGGTCTGCCCCAAGGAAATCCCGCTGACCGAAGCGATCGGCAAGGCGGGCCGGCAGCTGACCGTCCACGCGGTGAAGAAATTCTTCACCGGTTCGTAAGGCCCGACTCATTTTGAAACACGTAAAAACGCCCGAGGTCAACCTCGGGCGTTTTTTGCTGGCGATTGCTTTCGGGCTTGCTTTCCTCGCCACCGCCCTACCGGCGGCGCTTCTTGCCGTATTCGAGCTGTGAGCGGAGGTTGCCCTGGTCGTCTTTGATCCAAGTAAGCGACACCACGGGCTTGAGCTTGGGCGCGCTCATCGACGGCGGCAGTTCCGAGTCCTCTTCCGCGGGAATGATCTCGAATCGCTGGGTGTTGCCCTTGCTGTCCTTGTAGCTGTACAGCGAGCTGTCGTCTGAATCGACCACCTTTTTGCCGGCTTGCGTGACCCAGGTCAGGCGGAACCCGCGGGCCTGCAACGCCTTCCGCAGGTCGCGTGTTGTCTTGGGCGTGTCGACGTTCTGTGATTCGAGAAAACGCAGCCCCTCGCCAAGGAACTGCATGCGTTTGAGGGCCATGCTGTAGTGATCGGGCTCCACCTTCTCGATGAAGTTTTCCCAACGCGCTTCGAACTTGCGCGTGTCGTCGCCAAAGGTTCGGCTGAAGGCCTGGTCGTGGGTCGCGCCCTGGCTGATCAGCACGAGGTAGTTGCCGAAGGCTTTCTTGTAGCGCCCCTTGTCGCCGTGAACCAGGAAGTGCACGACCGCCCAGGACTGATCGTATTGCAGATACCCCTTGTGCGATCCGCTCAGCATGTTCTGGTGCCACTGATTGGATTGGATGCCCAGCAACTCGCGGAACGTCAGCGCCTGCCCGGCTTCCAACGCCCGCCGCACCCGCTCGACGCGGTCTTCATCGACGATACCCATCCGCACCTTGCCTTCGACGACGATCGCCGCGCCGAAGTATTCGGCCAGTCCTTCGTTAACCCACAGCGGCAAGTTCTCGCCCATCTTGGTGTAGGCGAATTGGTGGAACCCTTCGTGTTGCAGCGTGGAGAACACCTGATCGCGTGACAGTCCTTCGACCCAGGTCGCCAGCCCCGAAATGCCCGGCCCCCAAAAGAACATCCCGCCGGACGCCTCGGCCTGTAGCCCAAACGCCGCCATCGCACGGATGTAGTCCTGCCGGGTACGCAAGAGGTACAGGTCCTGCTTGCCCCGCCCTTTTCCTTCGAGCACCGAAAAGCGTTTGCTGTACTCCTTGTAGATCAGGTCCATGTGGACCCCGTATTCGAGCGCCTCCTCTTTCGTCAGGTTGGTGTGGATGACGTAGGCCCGGCTCTCGAACTTGGACAAGCCGCGGGGCTGGGCGGTCGCTTCGGGGGCTGTACCAAACACCAACAGCGCACCAAGGACAAGCATCCCTACACCGGCGAGGCCATGGAGGGTTTGGCGTTGGGCCCGGAGAAGCGAAAATGGAGAGGCGAACCTGGTCATGACGGGTTTCCGGAAATGGGAGAAAGAATACGGAATCGTAACCTCTAAAATTTGTAGTTCACAAATCTTTCATCCGATCATACATTAGGTTCGGCCTGCGTCACGCCCTTTGGGAGTACGCCATGCATCACGGTGTTCGTCTGGAATCCATCCGCCCGCTCGTCCGCTACGTCGATCGCGACCAGGCGGTGATCGACGCCCACTTCACCACGTTGCCCGCGGTCACGGGCTCGATCAGCCAACCCCCCGGGGGTGCGGTTGATGTCCAGATCGAGATCGACGGCAGCGACGGTTTCCACGACGAAGGAAGTGCCCGGGTCCAACTCACCGATCATTCGGGCAGCGTACGCTTCGAGATCGTTCGTCCACAACGCTGGTGGCCCGCGGGGATGGGTGAGCAGGCGTTGTACACCCTTTCGGTCACAGTGCAGGAACCTGGCCTGGGATACGCCGAGCAGTCCGTGACGTTCGGCCTCACCAGCGTCCGGCGAGACCGTGTCCTAGGCGAGGAATTCGACGAATCGCTGCTGGTCAACGGCCGGATCTGCGACTTTGATTCCGTGGTCGTGATCGATCGCACCGATGCCAATCAGCTCCTGCCCGCAACCGGCGAGTCGTTGCTTTTGGTGCGGGACCACTTCGGCCCGGAGCTGCTCTACGACGCCGCCGACCGCGCCGGGATCCTGCTGGTGCAGTGCGTTCCGATCGACCCCGAAGCACAAGTCGAGTCGTCGGTGGCCGCGCAGGTCTCACGGCTCTCGTCCCACCCCAGCCTGGCGGGTTACTTCGTGGGCCACCTGGGCGCGTTGAGCGATCGCGTCGCCGAGGCGCTGCGTCAGATCGATCCGACCCGGATGGTCTTCCGACGCTTCCCCCTGGCCGAGGTCGCCTGAGCCCCCCGTTTTGGACCTCCCCAAATTACCTGACCGGTATACCCCGAAAGATTTCCCACGGAACGTTATCGGTCGTGAAAATATGCCCTGAACAAGGGTCACCGCTCTTCTCATACGGCCGATAAGGGGGTACACTCTCATCATGGGAATGAGAGATGAGATGTTCAGGGCGAAAGTCCTGATCTTCATGGTGCCCTTGGTGTTGCCTATCGGACAACCCCCCGCGCGTGCGACCGATGGTCAGCCGGAAGTGGTGCACTGCGCCCCGGTGACTGATCTATCAGACACGCCCGCCCTTCTCGATCCCGCTGATAAAATCCATTGATGAAGACCCCGTTTGATCCGACCCGAAAAAGCGGCGCTTGGCATTCGTTGTCCTGCGCGATCGGTTTCTCATTGATTGCGGTCGGGTGCACCGCGGCGCCCGCTGAGCCTGCCCCCAACACGCCGGTCCAACCGGTCGCTCCGGACACGATCGAGCCCGTGGTGGTTCAGCCCGTTGAACCCACCGCCGAGGGCTGGCTGACCCTGCTGGAAAGCAGCGCCAGCGAAACCCTTACGCTCACCGCGCGGGTCCGTATGACCACCATCGCTTCGCTGCTCGAAGAAGAGACACAGCGTTTCGGGCCGTTGAAGTACGCTGCCGCGGATGACCAAAACCCTTCGATGCGGTTCGCCGTTCAGTTCACCCGCATGAAGATCGAGGACCTCATCGAAGACATCGATCAGAGCTACATCTACGACGGACGCTGGCTGCTGGACATGGACGCCATCGATAAAACCGCCACGCAACGCGAACTGGTTCCCGAAGGCGAGCAGGCGAATCTCGAGCTCGGCGATGGGCCGTTTCTGCTGCCGTTAAATCTACGCAAGGACCGGGTGCTGCAGAAGTTTGACGTCGAGTTGATCGATGCCGCAGAGGGCGACCCTAAATCGGACGCCGGGACTTTTCACCTCCGGCTGACCCCCAAGCCGGCCGCGGGCACCGACGCCCAGCGGATCGACCTGTGGTTTGATCGCGAAACGTTGCTGCCGCTCCGCGCCGCAACCCTCGAGGCCGACGACGACCAGACGATCGTGGACCTGTTTCAGCTTGAAGCCAACGCCGAGATTTCGGACGACACCTTTGAAACCAGCCTGCCCACCGAGCCCGGCTGGGAGCTGCAAGTCGTCCCCCTGGACTGAGACCCACACGCCCCGATTCCCCGTGAAAACGCGCAAAAAACAGCCGAGCCCGCAAAGGCTCGGCTGTTGTGAATTGGTGTTGTGCGATCAGTCGCCGAGCTTGCCGTCGACGTGAACATCCATCTGCGGGAACGGGATGCCGATCCCCGCTTCGTCCAGATGCACCTTGACGGCACGGGTCAGCTCTTCGTACTTGCCCCAGTAGTCCGCCGCGGGGAACCACACGCGGACCGCCCAGTCGACCGACGATGCGCCGAGCCCGGACAGGAAGACTTGATAGCCACGCCCGTCTCCATCGATCCGGCCGCCGACCGATTCCACGGCCGCGGTTAGGACTTCGCGGGTCTTGTCGATGTCAGCCGAGTAATCGCAGCCCACCGCCACGTCGACGCGTCGGTCCGTGTGGTGGGTGATGTTCTCGATGGTGCCACCAAAAATAGACGAGTTGGGCACGATGATGCGGCGGTTGTCGGGGGTGTCGAACGTGGTCGTGAAAAGCTCGATCTCGTTCACCTTCGCGGTGATGCCCGCAGCGGAGACCACATCGCCGACGCTGAATGGGCGGAAGATCAACAGCATCACGCCGGCCGCGAAGTTGCTCAGGGTTCCCGACAGGGCCATACCCACGGCAAAGCCCGCCGCGGCGAGGATGGCGGCGAAGGCGGTCACCTCGATGCCGACCCGCCCCAGCGCCGCGATCACACCCAGGATGACCACGACATAAAACGCCAGCTTGCCGAAGAAGCGGGCCAGGGTTTCATCGACGTTGGCTTTGCGTGTGGAGTTCGACACGATCTTGGCGATGATCTTGCCCACGATAATCGCGGCGATCAGGATGACGATGGCCAGCGCCAGCGGCAACAGATATTTTTCGACCAACGGCCACGCGGCCCCCACGTCGCCGCTCATCACGCCGTCGAGCGCCTGCTGGGCGTCCTCCTTCGCACTGGCCTGCACGGCCTCAATTTCGGAGGCGGCGTCTTCGGCTGGCGGTTCGTCTTGCGCGAGCGTTAACGGTAGCGAAAAGAGTTGGGAAATCGACATTCGAGACCTTCCTGAGATTTGAACATGGCGGTTGAATCATGCCATGTCGTGCAACGTCGACACGGCACTTCAAAGTCTAAACAAACCGACACGATACGCCAAGACGAGTTTAACCCGCGGGTAACGCGTCGATCAGCCGATCGATCTGTGCGGGCGTGTTGTAGAAATGTGGACTCGCTCTGAGTCGGCCTTCTCGGACCACGATCACGATGCCTTGCTTCTGCAGTTCGGCCACGAGTTGCCTGGGGTCCAAGGCATCGCGCAAGCGTTGCGGCAGATCAAAAATCACAATCCCGCTACGTTCCTCAGGCAAAGCCCGAGGAGTGAATACGGAATACCCCTTCGCCTCCAACCCTTCACATAACTGGTGAGTCAAACCTTCAACCCGTGACCAGATGCCTTCGACGCCAACCCCAAGCAACAACTCAAGGCTCGCGCCCAGCGCCACGATCCCCGGGATATTCCAGCTGCCCGGTTCGAAACGACGGGCGTCATCCTGAAACCGGAATTGGTAGTCGCCGTAGTTCCCCGCGTCGACCATATTCATCCAGCCGACCACGTTGGGATGCAGCAACGGACACAACGCTTCACGGCAATAAAAAATCCCCGCGCCCTCTGGGGCAAGCATCCACTTGTGCCCGTCGGCCGAAAGGAAGTCGATCCCCATCGCCTCCACATCCACCGGCAGCACCCCGCAACTCTGAATCGCATCGACGCACAGATACCCACCCGCCCGGTGGACCATGTCGCTGATCGGCTTGAGGTCGATCCGGAAACCCGAGGCGTATTGCACATGCGACAGCGACACCACCCGCGTCCGGTCGTTGATCGCGTCGCACACCTGTTCGACATCGATCCGTCCGTCGGCCGACTGGGGCACTTCGAAAAGCTCCACGCCCAAGCGTTTCAGGTCTTCCCACGGATAGCGGTTGGCGGGGTATTCCACGTTGGTGATGATCACGCGATCGCCGGGATGAAACGTCAGCCCCTTGGCCACGAGCGACAAGCCCGTCGAGGTGTTCGGAACAAAGGCGATCTCGTGGCCGCCCTTGGCGTTGATGAGTTGGGCCGCGAGCTTCTTGGTCTGATTCGCCCGGCGGTACCAGTCCGCCCCGACGTAGGCCTCCGACTGGGCCTGCTCGGCGTAGTCACGGATCGCCTGGGCCGCAGGCCCGCTGATCGGACCGACCCCCGCGTGGTTGAAAAAATCGAGCTTCCGCAGAATCGGGAAATCGCCGGCAAACTCGGGAAAGGGTTGGTTCATGGCGGTACCGATCCTAAACTAACTGATGATGTCTCTCCAACGCTATGCCGTTTTCTTGCTGCTGGGAGCCACCGCCCTCGTCCCCACCACTCAGGTGTCGCTACAAGACACCACCGTGATCGACGGCCTGATCGAAACCCAAGCCGACGGGCACGAGCACCCCGAGGTCGAGTTGTCGGCGACCCTGACCCGCATCCTCGACAGCCCCGCCATCGACGAAACGCGTCGACAAGCCCTGAAGCTGTTCCACGGCCAGTGGGACGACTTCACGGCCGAAACACCCGACGAAGAGGCGGCCCTCGCCTGGGCCAGCTACCGGCTGTCGGACCCGTCCACTTTTGAAGCGTCGTCCGACCTTACGCTGCGGGCCGAAGTCGCGCTGTTCCGTGGCGACGCCGGGGAAGTCCTGCGTCTGCTGCAAGATGAGGTAACGGTCGCCGCGGCTTTTCTGCGTGGGCGTGCGTTGGAAGACCTCGGTCGGCTGAGCGAGGCCGTGGCTCTGCTCACCCCGCTGCGTGAGCGCTTCCAGCACGAAACCCTGACGGATCCTGCAGAGCTGACCGCTGGGGCAAACGCGATCGTGTTGCTGGCCCATCTTGAAGGCCGACCTTCACAAGACTACGAACTCGCTCTGGGGATGTATGCCCGGGCCTACCAAGAGCTCGACCCGCTGTACTGGCCCGCCCGCGTCGCTGAAGCGCAGCTGCTCATGAGCAAGGACAACTGGTCCGAGGCGAGCGATGCGTTGCAAGAAGCGTTGAGCTTCAACCCCAAGGCCGGCATCGCCTGGTACGAACTCGGACGGCTCTGGGTGGACAGCTATAACTTCGACGCCGCAGCCGAGGTGTCCGACCAACTCCGAACGATCAACCCGATCCATCCGCTGGCGGACGTGATCGACATCCGGTCGTTCCTTCGCCAATGCGACGTGGCCTCCGCCCGGAAGGTGCTCGTACCCGCACTCAAGAGTTTCCCCAAAAACCGCGAACTCCTCGCCCTCGCCGCGGCGACCGAAGCGATGGCGTACGACGATTCGGCGTTGGCGTCGGCGTTGGACCGATTCGATCAAATCAGCACCGGCGGCCGGGAAGACGCCGTGGGCTCGCCCTTGGCGCTGTATATCGCTGGCGAGTACATGAGCCTCGACCGCCAGTACATCCCGGCCGAAGACCTGCTGCGTCGAGCCATAGAGCGCTCACCCAACTGGCCCGCGCCCCGCCTCGAACTGGGGCTCCTGTTGATGCAGTCGGGCGACCTCAAAAGCGCCCGCCTCGAACTCGCCCACGCCCAACGCCTCGACCCGTTCCACCAACGGATCAACAACCAGCTCCGCCTCGTCGAGGATTTGCTGGATGAATACGAGACCATCGAAACCGAGAACTTCGTCATCCGCTACCGCCCCGGGATCGATGAAGTCCTGGCCCGCGACATGCCCGGCCCGCTCGAAGAGCTTTACGACGAGCTCACCGCCGTCTTCCAGCACCGCCCCGCCAACAAAACCCAGATCGACCTGATGCCCGATCAGTCCACCTTTGCCGTCCGCATCACCGGCATGCCCGACATCTGGACCATCGCCGCCGCGACGGGGGATGTGATCTCCATGACCCCGCCCCGCTCGGGCCCCGATCAGTTCGACCCGTACAACTGGGTCAACGTGATGCGGCACGAATTCGTGCACACCGTCAACCTCGCGCAGACCCAGAACCGCGTGCCCCACTGGTTCACCGAAGCGTGCGCAGTGTCCTCCGAAACCACCGGGCGGACCTTCGACAGCTGCCAGCTGCTCGCCTGGGCCGTCCACAACGACAAGCTGTTCGAATACGACCAGATCAACTGGGGATTTGTCCGCCCGAAGACCGACCGTGAACGCCCGCTGGCCTACGCTCAATCCGACTGGATGCTCGAGTTCATCGCCATCCATTGGTCGCACCAGGCTGTCGTCGACCTGCTGGATCTCTACCGGGAAGGCGTCTCCGACACCGATGCTCTGAAACAAGTCACCGGCTACACCGCCGACGCGTTCATGGATGCATTCAGTGTGTGGGCCGAGGGCCAGGTCCAAGCCTGGGGACTGGGTCGTGTTGAAACCAGCGAAGAGGCCGCCGCGGTACTCGCGTCAGGCGGCCAGGGCATCGCCACCAGCCAACTCGTCGAGCTACTCGAGGCCCACGGCAACAACCACCCCGACCTGCTCAAACTCGTCGCCGAACGTGCCGCGGATGGCGTGGACCCCGAGCAAACCCGCCTCTGGCTGAACCGTTACGCCCAGGCCCGGCCGGTCGATCCCTGGCCCCACAAAGTGCTGACCCAACTCGCCTTCGACTTGGGCCGTCCCGAAGAAGCCCTCGGCTCGTTGCAGCTGCTCGAACGTAGCGACACGTATACCTCGACGTGGTCTCACCAGCTTGCGGAGATCCACCGAAGCGCTGGCCGACTCGACGCCGCTCAGCGTTCGATCACCCGCGCGCTCTACTGCGAGCCGTACCACGCCCCCTACCGTGAGCTCGCGGCCACCATCGCCATCCAGCGGCGTGACCTCGAAACCGCAGCTTTCCAAGTCGAGGCGTTAGCCATCCTCGAACCCGATCGGGCTCAACACCCCACCCGACTGGCGGTGATCTACAGCCGACTGAACCGACCCGACGACGCACACGACGCAGCGCAACGGGCTCTTGAACTCAACCCCAACGCCAAGGTGCAGAACTTCCTCAAGGCCGAGCCCACTGAGTAAGCCTTACCGTCCTGGCGACTCCGCCAATCAGGGCAGCTCGATCTTCTCCAGGGAGAACGGCACCGCCACGACCGTTTCACCGGTGAGCACATTGACCGTCAGGTTCTTCATCCCCGAAACATCTTCGGGGAAGCTGTAGTTCATGTTGTTCGCCCAACCGCCCCAACCGTTGCTCTCGACCACGCTGCCGTTTGGCAGGGTCGCGGTCAAAGACTCGATGACTTCGGTAGCTTCGACGCCTTCGTTGAACGTGAGCTCCAGCGACATGTCTTTGATCGCTTTGATCTTGAAGCCCATGCCGTCGAGCGTGGTGTTGCCGACTTTGGCTTTACCCACCAAGCTGGTAGGGTTGTCCAGGCTCGCGGCCTCGAGGTTCACCTGCGTGACCACCCGGACCTCACCCGACAGCCCAAGCAACGCCCGTGCATCACGGTCCGGGCCGTCGGCGTCGAGACGGATCATCTGCGTATCGGAGTGTTCCCAGATTTCGCTGCGGTTTTGGCCAAACGTGTTGTCCACTTCACGGACCAGGTTGTTACCCAGGTCATCGTTTAGCGAAGTCAGCGTCGCCGGGTAGACCGCGATCGGCCGGCTGCCCTCGGGCCACTTGAGTTCCATATCCAGGCTCAGGGTGTGGTCCTGGGCGAAGGCGTTTTCGTTCAGCGTGACGTAGCGTGTCCAGCCCACCGTGTTGATTACCACTTCCATCCCCGAGGTATCAACCGGCGCCGCAGCTTTCGCCGGCTGGTCTTGACCGCTGGCCTCATGTTCGACAACCGGCATCTCCTCCACCACACCGAAATCGATGCCTACAGGATCGAAGCTGGCCACCAGAACGCCGTCATCAGACGCTTCGATCATGGCCTTGGTCGACTCAAGGGCCACGCGGTCGGACAGATCCATCGCCCACTCGATGCGGTTGCCCACGACTTCGCCCAGCTCGGCAACGGGAGCAGAGGGAAGATTAACGGCACGCACGATCTTGAGCCCCTTGGCCATGCCGTAAAGCTGGTCGAGCGATGGGCCGTTCTGGCTGGATTCGTCCTGGGCCACCCAGATCACTTCGGCCTGACCGTCCTCGGTGGCCTCGACGCCGAGTTGGAGGGAGTCGAGGGCGTATTCGCTGCCGAAAAACACTGCGGCGTCTTGGAAGGTGCCCTGCACGGTGATCCGCATGCTGCCGTCGTCCAGGTCTTCGGTCTCAAACGCGGTGATCTTCCCCGCGTCGCCGAGCTTGGCTTCCAGTTCTTCACGAGACACGTCGAAGGGCGCGTCACTGCTGACACCCATGCTCTCGTCTTCCGACATCATCGCCACCACCATCTGCTCCGAAATCAGGATGGTCTGCACAAACGAGCCGCTGCCGTCGGCGTTGATCGTGACCTCGGCCTCGTCTTCGTAGCATCCCGCCAACACCAGCGCGAGGACTAAAACCCAGAGACAAGCGAAAGAACGACGGCAGATGGCTGGCATAGAAAACCCCTTGATGTGTTAGAAAACAAAAGTATGCGACCCACAAATTCTAAACGCGCCCGGCGCTCCATGCGTGCGACTCGCCACCTCATCTCACCCAGAACTGAAGCGCGTGTGAAATCAACCGAACCATGAAACCAGTGCTGCTTGCTTAATCGTCGTCATCGCCGAACAGATCGATCACCTTCTTCTCGGCAACGGCCTGCTTGCGGTGAGCGATTAACGCCAGGGCCAACTCCGCATCACCGGGATGGGTAATCTTGATGTTGCCCGGGTCGCCCTCAACCACGTGGACCGCCTCACCCAACGCCTCGACCAGGCCTGCGTCGTCGGTGATGCCTTCGGTGTCTTGCGCTTGGGCATAAGCCCGGCGCAGCAACTCGGCCTCAAAGACCTGAGGGGTTTGGATCGCCACCAACCCCTCGCGTGACACGGTGCCGTGAACCGGCCGGGCTTGCGTGGTCGGGCTGAGCGCATCACCTAGAATCGCATCAAGCGGATCAGACGGTGCTGACGATGCGGCATCGCCGACTTTTTTCAGCGTGCTGCTGACCGGCAAACCCGGGATGATGGCGGGCAATCGCTCGGCCGCCGTAAACACGCGTTCGATCATCTTCGGCGAAACCACCGGACGGGCCGCGTCGTGCACCGCGATGTGCGTCGCACCATCGCGTACGGCATCGAGCGCGAGCTTCACGGTCTCCCACCGCTCCACCGTGCCCCCCGCCACCAAATCGACCTGAAGAAACGCGAGTTTGTCCTCCCAGCGAAATCGAAAATCATCGATCCGCTCGGGATGGACCGCGAGGATGATCTGCCCGACGTTACCCACCGCCCGAAACGCCTCGATCGCGTGAACGAACACGGGCTTGTGATCGAGTTCAAACTCGATCTTGCTGGCCGAGGCGCTGCCGCCCGCCGCAAAGCGTTGTCCGACCCCCGCAGCGGGAAGGATGACACAAATATTCATTTCGATGACTCGCTGAAAGCTCTTACTTCACCACGATAGCGGTTGGCATCATCATCAACACCGGCTCGTCTTGGAGCAACATCATGCCCTGCATAGACCGGCTGATGTTCCGCCAGGCCACCGGGCCGAGCAATTGCTTCGCGGCCCCCATGAAGGCCGGAAGATCCGAATCCATCGCCACCGCGGGGCTGCTGACGCCAAACAGACTGTTGAGGTATTCGTTGAGCGACATCGGCCCGGGCAGGTTGACCACGTCGTACTCCCCTTCGTCCAGACCGATCTGCTCCGCGAGGTCAGCCAGCGCCTGGTCGAGGCCGCCCAATCGGTCAGCCATGCCGTTTTCGATACTCGTGGTGCCGACGAACAATCGTCCCTCTGCCACGGTGCTTACATCCGGCAAGCGATCGCCTCGGCCGATCTCGACACGATCGATGAACTGGTCGTAAACCACCTGCAAAGCCTTACGGACGGTCACACGCTGCTCGGTCGTGAACGGCTCAACCGAGTTGAACAGATCGCCCCCCGGGCCGCGGCTACGACGGGTGATGCTGACACCGGCCCAGTCATACAACCCGCCTAGGGTGATCTTGCCGCCGACGACGCCGATGGACCCGAGGATCGAGTGCGGCTGCACGTAGATTTGATCGGCCCCCGACACGATGTAGTACCCGCCAGACGCGGCCATGGACCCCACGACTGCGAAGACCGGTTTTTCTGCAGCGACATCACGCACGGCCTGCCAGATCACCTCCGAGGCGAGTGCCGAGCCGCCGGGCGAATCCAGACGCAGAACCACGCCCATGATGTTCTCGTCGTAGAGCGCATCTTCAAGGGCGTACACGAGCGTACGGCTGCCGATGGACTCCTCGGAGAACAGACCGTCGCCGTACGACGAATCGCCGGACATAATCGGGCCGTCGGCGTGGATCACGGCGAGCGTCGGCCGATCGGTCTGCACCGTCGGTTCGGCAAACAATACGCTGAACATGGCAAACGGGTTGCTGGTGTCCATCGTCGTGGCGTAGAGCCCGAGTTCGGTGTCCCACTCAAAGTACTCGCCAAAGCTGACCTCGGTGACCTCGATCAGATCACGATCGACGACCTGGTCCACCGCGCGGCGAGCGAGAAGCTCTTGATCCGTCAGCGTCCACGAGTCGGCCATCAGCGACTCGACTTCTTCGCGGGTCATCCCCCGCCCTTCGGCGATCCGCGAAATCGATTGCTCGTACAAGCCGTCGAGCAGCGCATCGAAGTTCTCGTCCCAGGCCTCGCTCGGCTCGGAACGCATCAGCGTTTCGTCGGCCCCTTTGTATTTCCCGACCTGCAACAGATCGGGCTTGACGCCGATCTTCTCCAGCATGCCCGCCAGGTACATCTCCTCGACGGCGATGCCCATCAGTTCCACCGAACCCTTTTGCTGGAGCAGGACCATGTCGGCCGCGCTGGCGATGATGTAGTCGCGCAGGTCATAGGCCTCGGCGAAGGTCATCACGGTTTTCCCGGTCGCCCGCAGCTCAATCAGGGCGTCCGCGATCGCGGTGCACTGGGTCAACGACAGCTCGGGTTGATCAAGGAAGAGCACCAGGCCCTTGTGCTCTTCGCCGTCACGGACCGCGGCGATCTGGTCGAGTAAGCTCTGCAGCGAGGGGCCCGCATCGGACTCGGCCACCCAGGCGAACGGCACCGGACTCTCTCGCAACATCCCGTTCAGTTCGATCCAGCCCACGATCGGCGTGGTTTCCGACGCGTCGCTCGTTGCATCGGTTTCGACATGGATCTCGACTTGACCCGCTGCAGCTTCAGATTCGTCTGCCGACGCCGAAAAAGATGCGAAACACATCCCCAGAACCGCCACCCATTTCCAACAACCTGCATTTGTCATCGCGTGCTCCAATTGATATTCGCTCAGCTTAACCATAGGCGCACAGGATGTCCCGCAGAAGCCCGCCCTAAATTCCGCAAACCCGAGATTCAATCAGCCTCGCCGGCCTCGACCAGCTTTTGCTCAATCTTCTGCAGCCCCAGGAAGACATCATGTGCCGAGATGAAGTGCGGGCGGTTGGGATTACTCGGGCGCAGGATCGAGTCGGTGAGCAACTTAATCCGCTTGGCGGTGGGCGATAGCGCGTCGTATCGGATGAGCGGGAGCAATTCGGGGTTGCTCACGGGCTTACTGATCTGCAGCGACAGATAAAACATGTCGACCCCGCGGTCGATCTTGCCCTGGGCCGCGACCAGTACATCCGACGTCAACCGCCCCGCGTCGCGCATCTTACCCATCGTGCGCTGGATCTGGCTGGTGTTCATCATCTCGTCGAAGAGCGAGCTGAGCAGCGGGCTCTCGTGCACGTTCTCGCCGACCCGCACCGAAGAGCCGAAGTCCAGGAAACAGACCTTGCCCTCGCTGATGACCATGTTGTCGAGCCGCAGGTCGAGGTGAATCACGCCGACCTTGTCGTGAAGCACACTAAGCAGTTCCGCCGCCTGCTGCGCGAACTCCATGTGAGACAACGGCTCACCGCCCAGACGTAGCCAGGACATGTACAGCCGCTTGATGGTTCCGTCCGGGGCCTTCTCGAAGCCCAGCGCCTGCGGCATCCGTTGCTTGAACTCATCGGGGAGGTCGCGATGGAGCAGCTGCAGAAAGCCCGCCTCACGCGTCAGGAACACGGGGAACACCCGCTTGACCAACTTTTCCGCCCGCGTCAGCAACACCTGCTGAGTCGCTTCGGGGAACCGGCTGTGCAGGCGGCTCACGACGTTGCGGTAACGCGGCACCTGCTTCATGACCACATACTCGTCGCCGAGCTCGGGCTTCTTCACCAGCCGCACGTCGAAGGTGAAGCGAACGGTGTCCTCGTTGGGAAGGATCAGCGTCACCTTGCGGACTACGAAGTAGTGCAGCTTGCGCCCCAACCCGGGCAGGGGCACCCCCCAGACCTGCGCCAACGTCGAACGCGGCGCGGTTTCCAACTCAAAAGAATCGTGCGCGGCAAAGACCCGGGCGTATTGACGGATCGCTTCGGCATCCGAGCCGATCGCCAGTATCTGCCCGCCCCACTGCAGCCGCTTGAAGACATCCGCGGGCTCGGGCGTTTGCCCGTGGGCGCAAAGCAGAAAATCCTCGAGCTGGCTGAGCTCGGCGTCTTCGTAAGCCTTGGTCTGATCCCGGAAGACCGATTCATTACGGAAGCTCTGTCGACACAGCCGAAAAGCCATCGCATCGCGCCCGACCCAAGCACGCAGGTGCTTCTTCAGACCCTCCCCCACTCCAGGCGACCACGGTAGTTTCATACAAACACCATCAAGTTCGTCGTCACACAACCCCTTATGAACGATCAGGGGGCGGCGGGCGCCTCGGCAGGTGGCAGACGCAGGAATTCCTGCAGACCCTGGGCAAAGCGCTGCACCCGTGGCGAGCCGTCGCGGATCGCGGTGGTGAGTGCGGTGTCGTCCGGTCCGCTGGCGTGCGCGGAGAGGAAGGCGACCTGGACCAGATCGCTCTCGCTACGCTTGGCCTCATCCAGGATGGATTGGAATTGGGAGTTGTTCGCGTCGGGTGTCAGCATCAGCAGGATCCAGGCCTGATCGACGGGTCCCGACGTTTCATAAGCGGTTTTTAGTGTCTCGATACAAAGCTGAGAAAGCTCGCGGTCGACTTGAGCGCTGGGCGCCAGCGCATCACCCGCGCGGGCCAAGCGGTTCAAACCCACGTAACGCGGCAAGCCAACCCCGGAAGCCACGTCACTGGCCCACTTGGTCAGGTTCTCTGCCGCCATCGCGGGCACGAAGGCCTGCAGCGAACGCACGGTGTCGATCCCACCTAGCGTGCCGGGCACCAGCGCACCGTTGGGCAGGAAACGGGGATCGGTGGTAAAGGTCGTGTTGTAAGTCAGCGTGGTGGGCGTGGACCGCGTGAGGAACAAGCCGAAGATCGAGCGGTCGATCCGGATGTCGGTAATCAAGCGTTCACGCGGGTTGAGCGTCAGCCGGCCACGCATGTCGATGATCATCGGCGGGAACTGCCCGATGGATTGTCCGGCAATAAAACCAGACAACGAGATATACGCCTGGTTGCCCAGCCCCACCGCCGGGTCGATCGGCAGCGGGATATCCAACCCGTTCTGAACGATGAGCTCCGCATCGATCGTCTCCAGGAACTGGCTCCGGGACGAGTCGAAGTTGGCCCGCATGGAAACCCAGGGGTTGCGATCGATGTCGAAACGCCAGAGGGCGATGGGCAGCCGGTTCATCGCATCGACGACCGCCTTGCCGTTGGGGCCCGGCATGACGTCACGACGCAGCTCGTGGAGCATGCTCGCTGCGAGCAGGCCGCCCAGGGTGCCGGGGTGGTCGTGAACCACGCTGCGGACAAAGCGGGCCCGTCCGGCGTCGTCACGGCCCATCAGCAACGCCAGGCCGTACGCGGAAATCGGGTCGGTTTCGGATACCTGCTCGAAGGCGTTGCGGGCCCAACGCTCAGCGCCTTCACGCATGAACATGAAACCCGTCGCGCGGATGTAACGCGGATCGTTGCGGTCCTGTCCCTCGAGCATCGGGCCGACCGGCTCGGTGTCCTCGCCGAACAAAGCAGTGATCCACGCCAGCTCGAGTTTCGCCTCGTTGTCTCCCGCGTCGATGCGGGCCTGAAGCTGATCCATCACACTCTTCAACGCCGCCTGCCCCGGCTCGGTATCGCCGTGGAGGATGCGCCGGTGCAATTCGAGTTCAAGCGGTAAGGCCGCCTCGGCCCCGCCCTCTTCGGCGGGCCTGGCGAGTTCCTGCTCGACCTGTTCAATGAAGTCTTCCGCCTCACGTGTCTGCCCCGAAGCGATCAGGCTGCTCGACCACGTGGACCAGACCGAGGG
Organism: Algisphaera agarilytica; assembly: GCF_014207595.1. Classification (NCBI taxonomy): domain Bacteria; kingdom Pseudomonadati; phylum Planctomycetota; class Phycisphaerae; order Phycisphaerales; family Phycisphaeraceae; genus Algisphaera; species Algisphaera agarilytica. Next base: position 3,367,122 of record NZ_JACHGY010000001.1, on the reverse strand, counting down.
GGGGATCGGTGTGCCGCGCGGGAGTTCGGCCGCGACCTCGAACTGACGCACCGCCCGGTCGTAGACCCCGAGGTTGTACAACGCGTCAGCCAGCAGCAATCGCGAGTCGGAATCCAGCGGACGCGCCCGGACCAGGTTGATCGCGGCGGCGCCGATGTTCAACGGCTTGGCCCCGCGTTCGAGGGCGAGCTCATAAGTGAGCATGGCGGCTTCGCCGTTGGCCGAGTCGGCCCGGACGGCGGTCTTGAGGTTTTTCAGAAAGGCGTCGTTGTTCCCGATCTCGCGGGCAATCGAAGCGGCCGCCGAAGCCAGGCGGGACACATAGGCATCGGAATAATCGAAGGTCCGCGCCTCGGCGAGCTTGTCTTCGAGGATCGCCAGCCGCCCGTCGAGCGTCTCGACCTCGGACAACTCGGCCAGCGTGAGGCGGAGGCGGAACGCGTCGTGCTCTGGCTTCAGCTCGACATAACGACGCAGTGCCGTCAGCACCGCGGAGCTATCGCCGACGAGCTCAGCCAGATAAATCTGCTTGGCCCACAGATCGGCGTCATCGGGTGACAGTTCCAACGCCAAGTCCATCATGACCTGAGACTGAGCGAGCTGATCTTCCCGGAGTTCTTCGCCAGTATTACGCGGGTCGCTCAGCGTCTGCATCGCCAAACGCAGCAGCATGTCGGCGACGAGCTGCTCACCCGTGACTTCGTCGCTGGCCAGCTGGGCGGATGCGTGGGTCGAGGCGAAGCTGGCGAGCAAGACCGCGGCAATGATCGCGGTCAGGAAAAACTGCCGGACGGGCGAGGCGGTTCGTCGTAGGCTCATTTTCATTACGGTCAGACCTTTGGGTATTGGATTCGGGCTGGCGGATCGTTGCTCGGGCCGAGAGTCATACGCGGGTTTGGCCGTCGGGGATCGTTGGGCGAGCCAACATGCAATCCTCATCGACCGCTTGGCCGGTTAAGTCCGCTGCCGGTTTTTTATGGGGCGTTGGAGGTGAGTCCCTGTGTGAGTTGGGCGATGGTCGATCCGGCACCGGTGACCGCGGCGTCGGCTGATTCCTGGGCGTATTCGTGGATCTGGGCGACCAGGGCCGAGCCCACGATCGCGGCGTCCGCCACGCTGACCACCTCGCGGACCTGCTCGGCACTGCTGATCCCGAAGCCCACCGCCATGGGCAGGTCGGTCACCCCCCGCAGCCGTTCCAGGCGGGCCGGGAGTTCGGGGGGAAGCGATGCCCGGGCGCCGGTGATGCCCGGGCGCGAGACGACGTACACAAACCCGGTGCTCGCGGCGGCGATCTGCTCGGCCCGCTCGATCGGCGTGGTCGGGGCGATCAGCATGCTCAGGATCAGCCCCGCCTCGGCGGCGGCGGCGCGGGCGGGACCCGACTCGGCCAGCGGCAGGTCGGGGAAGATGAACCCGTCGAAGCCTGCCTCCTTAGCGCGCCCGATGAATTGCTTCAAACCCATGCGGTGGACGATCGAGTAGCTCACCATCGCCACCAGCCCGATCGACAGACGCGGACGGGCCTCGGCCACGGCGGCGAAAACCTCTTCAACCTTCAATCCCTGATCCAGCGCACGGGACATGGAGGCCTGGATCACCGGTCCATCGGCGATGGGGTCGCTGAAGGGGATGCCAATCTCGCAGATCGACGCCCCGGCTTCCTGTGCCGCTTCGAGCATACGGATGGTCGTCGCGAGGTCGGGGTCGCCCGCGGTCAAAAACGGCATCAGCGCTTTCCCGCCCGAAGCCCGTAAATCAGTGAAAATGGTGTCGATCCGGTTCGCTTGCATGAGCCCCATAGCTTAAGCCCCCCGCTATCCCCCCGCAATCGAAACGGGCGCCCTCACCGACCGATAACACGGCTCGCCCCGCTTTGGATGGCGAGGCGATTCAGCCAACCGAGTTCTCAGGATTTGAGCCGATCCCTCGCTACGTTTTCACCGACTGCAGCAGCCACGCCGCCACCGGCAGATACATCGCCACCGGCAACCACGCCACCAACGCCGCCCCACCCACCGGCAGTGAGCCGGGCGAGAGCTGCAACATCATCAGGCCGCCCCCCCACGCACCGATGCACAGCCCCGCGGCCTTCAGCGACGAACTCAGCGTGTCTCCCGGCAGCCGTTTCAGGAAGAACGGCAGGGCCATGACCAGCAACAAGACGTTCAACACCATCAGGCTGAATCGGCTGGAAATGATCTGCGAGATTTTGTCCCGTTGGGCCGGGCTGACCGCCTGGTTGTCGGCCAACCCCTCGAGGGTCCGGATCGACAGCAGGCTGGCGAACAACGCGTTCCGACGCGCGAGCATCACCGTCGGGGAGAGGTCCGTGGCGTAAGACTCCACGGGGTACTTCGTCCGAGTGGTGGCTCGCTCCGCGTCGGCCTGAGACAGCGGCTTCTCGGCAAACCCCTCATTGAATACCCAAGCCGCCTGGGCGTCGTCCCACAGCGCCGACTCGGCTTTAATCTCCGTGTGTTTCGTGCCGGTCTCGTCCCGCATGATGATGTGCAGCCCCGAAAGCTCACCACGATTGGCATCGAAACGAGACGCGCTGAGCAGGTCACCCCCGCCCGCCTGCGCGAAAAACACCTCTTTGCTCTCCAGCCCCTTCTTGGGTTGACTGAGTGCCGATTTAGGCCGAACCAACTTCGGCGCCAAAGGCGGCAGAATAAATTCCTGCACGGGGAGCGTGACCGCGCTGAGCACCATCCCCGCGATCAGCACGGGGGCCGCCACGCGGTACAGGCTCACCCCGCTGGCGATCACGGCGGTGAGTTCGCGCTTACGCTGAAGCCCGACGATCGTGAACCCCATTGCGCCAACCACGATCAGGCCGTTGAAGAACACGTAGACCAGCAAGACCACGGGGACGTAGTAATCCACGATGGTCCCGACCGTCGCCAGCGCGGGGATGCCGTACCACGAGTCTTTGTGGACCTGACCCGCTTTGACGAACTCGTCCACATCGACAATGAAATCGACGACGACGAATAACAACATCACCACCACGAACAACATGATGAAGTTCGTTAAAAACTGGCGGATGATGTAGAGGTCCAGGGTTTTCATGACATCTTCAATGCTTCGGCGGATCGCCGAATGATCCAATCGCTCATCAGTTGCGGGACATTTTCAGGTACGACAAAACCAACACCACCAGCAGCAACGCGTTGCCCGACCACACCACTGACATCCCCACAACCAGCGACCCCTTGCTGCCTGCGGCAAGATTCAACCCGCTGTTGATGATGATCAGCGTGACGATCGCCAGCAGGAAGCTCCAGAAGTAGACCACCAGCGGGGACTGCCCGTTGAGGCGGATACTCAAGACCGAGCCAAGCAGCAAGAGCAGCGAGCACGACACCGCCGAGGCCGCTCGTTCGTGCCGCTGGCCCACGATGTTTCGGCGGAGGATGATGAGCGACTTCTCCAAGAGGTTCACCGCGTAGCCCACCGATTTGGATGCGCCGTATTCTTCACCACCCGCTTCGGCCAACAGCTCCGCCGCCCGCCGTTCTTTCAAGTCGGCCGGCAGGAACTCCGGCCAGGTGAGCTGACGGAACCGCACCGTCGGGTTGCCGATCGCCGGCCCGCCGCCGACCGCACTGACCTGAACATCGTTGAGCACGATGTCGATCGACGGCTCCAGCGTCAAAGCGTTGGTCCTCACGCGGACCAACGCCGAGTCGGCCTCGTAGCTTCGAGAAGGCGTGCCCTCGATCAGGCCATTGGAGAAGTACTCCACCCGGATCGGTCGGTCGATCTGCGACGAGAGCCGAAGCATCTCGCCGTCTTCTTCCACGCTCGGGACCGAGAGCACGTAACGGTCGCCGTCGAGGGCGCCGTGCAGCACCGCGCGGTCTTTGACCACGACAAACGCCTTGCGGAGGCTTTCGGTCGCCATCGCCGAGGCCAGCCCCTGGATCCGCGTCCGAATTTGGCTGGAACGTTCGGGCTCGCGTTCGTACTTGCGCAGGTCCTTGGCCGAGAGAAAGGCGGGGTCGTCGCCAAACGGGCTCTCAAGTTTCACCGGCCCGATCTTGAAGAAGCCCGACGACATCATCACGCCGGTCGCCGGAGAGTTGCGCACGGCGTCCTCGAGTTCGAACACCCCCCAGGAATCCTCAGTCTCGCTGCTGCCGTAGATATGCAGCACGGCGTTGCTTGCGGTGGTGTCCTGCAGGATGCGGCCGTCTCCGTCGGTCTCTCCGACCACGATGCCCTTGAGCTGGACGAGCTGGGTCATGGGCAGGACCGAGTCGGGCGTGGGCAAAGGGGCGAACTCGACCGCCGAGTCGGCATACACGACGATGTCTTCCCCGGGGAACTGGAAGGCCTGCTGCTGATTGAGTTGGGTCACTAGTGCGCTGATCACGTTGCTCTGCAGCGTCCGCTCGGCCATGCGGTGGAAGCTGGGCACCACGTAGTTCGACAGATACATCATGCCGCCGGTGAGTACCAAGCCGAGCGCGACCACCGGAGCGAGGACCCGCATGTAGCTGATCCCTGAAGCCGAGCACGCCAGGATCTCGTTGTCACTGGCCATACGGATGAAGACCAGTGTGGTGGCAAACGCCCCGGCAAACGGCAGAGCAAAGCCCAGCACCGTCGGGGCGATGAACATCACAAACTTCACCAGCAGGCTGGCCGAGAGCTTGCCGTCGCTCATCGGCTGCACCGCCGCCGCAAAACTCATGACGATGACCAACACCACCGTGGTCAATGCCAGCAGCTTGATCAATTCACGCAAGATGTATTTGTAAAGCGTCCAGGGCATCCGTACGCCACAGTTTACCGCAGACCGGCGTTATGCGGGGTTGGCCGGGGTGCGTCAGTCCAGCAACCGGAGTTCCAACAACCGCCCCGCCGCGCCCGCTGCGGCCCAGCTCTGACGCCCCGGCGCCTGGCGGGAGTGTTCCAGGACATACAACCGCCCCGTCGGTGCCGCGTAAACGCCCAGCGGCCGGGCCAATCCTTCCAGCAAGACCGTGGTCTGCACCTCACGCGGCCCTCCCGCCTGTTCTGCAGGAAGCGGACGGACCAGCAGCAGGTCGTAGCCCACGGTCTCGCCGGGGATCATATTGCCGAACCGTGCCACCGCCAAGGCGCCCCGCCACTTCTCGCCGAACGCCTCTCCCAGATATGCGACACCCGCTGGAGACGAGTGGGCATCAAACGTCGCGAGTGACTCCGAGCCCTCGCCCATCCCCGCTGGCCCACGGTTGATCACCGGGGGCTCGAAACTCAGGCCCGCCGGGGGCTCCGCGACGTGCTCATACGGGTTCTCTTCCCAATCCGAATAGCGGTACGGGAAGCCGTAGTGCTTGCCTGCTTCGATCACGTTCAATTCGCCGGGCGGGTTCTTGTTGGGCCCGTTCTCGCTGGCCCACAGGGTGCCTTGGGCGTCCCAATCAAACCCGAACGCGTTGCGGAGGCCCTGCGCGTGGACCTCGACTTGGGGTTCGTCGCTAGCCGGATCGATCCGCCAGATGCAGGACGTGAGTTCGACCTCGCCGCCGTCGGCGATGTTCGGCTCGTCGAAATCTTCATCCGCATCCGTGCGAGAACCGCTGCCGACGTAGATCATCCCGTCGGGCCCCTGCCGGATGTGGGCGACGCCGTGGTTGAACTGGTGGCCGCCCCAAGGGTAGGACACCTCAACCCAGGGCGTGAGCTCGGGACCGAGTACGCCGCCGTGCTCGATCGGGGCGCTGCGGTAGATCGCCACGTGGTGCATGATCGGGTCGACATCCTCGTCGCGGGTGTTCACCACAAGGTACATCCGCTGCTGCTCGTCGAAGCACAGGCCCATCACACTGACCTCTTCATCGAGATCGGCCAGGTAGACCTTCGGGTCGGCAAATAGCTCAACCCGATCGGTATCCGTGTCGTACCGCTCGACGGCACCTTTCAAACCCAGCACATACAGCCACCGCCCCGTCGGGTCGCCGGTCACGCGGATGCCCTGGTCCTGCGGCACGAAGATCGAGCGGACCTCCACCCCCTCCGGCGCCTCGGGCATCGGCGGGAGCGCCAGCTGCGCCAGCAGATTCTCCGCGGACGACCAGCTGCTCACCTCGATCTTCCCCGGCGACTCCGACCAGCCCGGGCGGACCTTGCCCGTGCTTTCCTCCAACACGAAATACTGGCTGCCCAGCTGGATCACGCGCTGCGCAGCGATGGGCTCTTTCATCCAGATCTCCACCTCGACCGCGTCGGCGGGGAGCTCTCGTCCACCAAGCTCAATGGCCTGCTGGATCAACGCCTGGCCGTCGACGCCGTCGTCGTCGGCCCGAGCCGTCCCGCCCACGGTCAGTGCCCACAATCCGACACCGACCGCGACCCAGTTGGAGATGTGATTCATGAAAGAGCCTGTTGTTGTATCGCCATGAGACTTTTGATTCCGTCCTGAGCCAGATCAAGCAGGGCGTCGAGTTGAACCCGGTCGAAGGTGCCCTGCTCGCCGGTGCCCTGGACTTCGATGAACTGGCCCTCGCCGTTCATCGCCACGTTCATGTCCACCTCGGCCCGGACGTCCAGCGGGTAATCCAGGTCGAGCGTCGGGACGCCGTCGATGATGCCCACGCTGATCGCCGCGATCGGGCTGACCACGGGGTCGCCCTCGAGTCGGCCCTGCTCCCGGGCCCAGTTGAGCGCCTGACCGAGGGCGACGTAGGCCCCGGTGATGGCCGCGGTCCGCGTGCCTCCGTCGGCGACCAACACGTCACAGTCGCAGGTGATCGCCAGGCCCGGCATCTTGTCTAGGTCGACCGCGGCCCGCAGCGCCCGGCCGATGAGGCGCTGGATCTCGGTGCTCCGGCCGTCGGTGCCGCGACGCTTGCGGTCGGGTGTGGAGCCCGGGAGCATCGAGTACTCGGCCGTCACCCAGCCGTGGGTCGGCAGGCCGGTCTCGGGGTCTTTCTTGATCCACCGGGGGACATCCGCCTGCACGCTGGCGGTGCATAGCACCTTGGTCTTCCCCGCGGTGATGACCACGCTGCCGGGGGCACCGGCGGGGAAGGGTTCGATGGTGGTGGGACGCAGTTCGTTGGCGGGGCGTTGGTTCATGCCGGATTGGTAACCGGCATCGCCGACCAACGCAAACCCACGTGATTGATTGGTAGAATCCATCTTCTTCTACTAGACGGTGCCGGAGCCGGTTCATGACGCACGCTTTCACGATTTTTTGGGGCAAACGGTTACTCCTGCTCGGCCTTGTCGTGTTGCCACTCGTCCTGACCGGATGCCAACGCTCGCTCATGCGGGCCCCGGTCATGTTCGATCAGTCGCGGGCCGACCCGTTCAGCAACCTGCCCGAGAGCCAGCGTCACGGCAACGCGACGATCTTCTACGCCACCAACCGCAAAGCCTCGCCCGGCAGCTCCGAGGGGCCCTACGGCCGGTCCCGCGCCAGTTCGCTCATCCTCGGCCAGCTCAACGTCGAGTTCGGCAAAGACCTGTCCTGGGACGAGCTCATGGAGAAAACCATCGGCCCGCTCGGCGGCAAACGCCCGGCGCTCACCGTCGATCCCCCAGAAGAGTACGGCTCGCTGCTCACCACCGCCCCGCCCCGGGTCGTGAAGGATGCGACCGGCGACGATCGCGACGAGATCGAAGTCCGGTTCCTCAACCGCAAAGACCCCGGCCGGGGCGCGTTCCGCTTCGCCGAAGCCCTCAACGCCGAGATGCAGGCCACCAATCACAAAGAGGTCTACGTCTACATCCACGGCTACCGCAACTCGTTTATCGACGCCATCGAGTCCGCCGCGAGCCTGCACCACTACAACGGCCGACGCGGCGCGGTCATCACCTTCGCCTGGCCCTCGCAGAAACACCTGCTGGACTACCTGGAAGACCGCGAGTCGGCGACGTATGCCGTGAGCGACCTGCGCCAGCTGCTGGTCTTCCTGGCCGACCACACCGACGCCGAGCGCATCAACATCGTCGCGCACTCCATGGGCACGTTCCTCACCTCGAACACGCTGCGGGAGATGCGTCTTATCGGCTACGACAAGTCGCCCGAGCAACTCCACCAACGCTTCCGCATCGACAACGTCGTGCTGGTCGCGCCCGACATCGACGTGGACGTGCTGCAGAAACGGTTCTTCCGCGAGGGGTTCCACGACATCCCCCGGCAGATGACCATCTACACCTCGCCGGACGACAAAGCCCTGGCCTGGGCGACGCGACTGCTCTTCGGCATCATCCGGGCGGGCAGCATCACCGGCGACTACCTCGACGAAACCCAGCGGCTGTGGCTCAAGTCCCACCCCCACGTCTCGATCATCGATATCACCGGCCAAAAAACCTACGGCCTCGGACACTCGCACCACACCGAAAACCCGGGCGTGGCGTCGGACCTGTTCCTCCTGCTCGCCCACGACCTCACGCCCTCCGAACGCGGGCTGGCGATCACCCCCGAGACCAACGTCTGGGGCTTCCCCAAGGGCTACGGCGAGGCGGTCCGACAGATCGCCGAGCGGTACTACCCGTTGATCGAAGAGAATCCGGAAACCGGGGTTGAGGATACGGCGACCGCGGACCGCGAGATCAACCCGCCGCCGACGCCGCTTTCACCATCTCCGGAAGCAGCGACCGCAGCGCCGTGACGATGGCCTCGGAGTTGGTGTCGCGCCACCGGCGTGACCCGTCGCTGGACTTGTCACGCAAGCGATCGAAGGTCGAGATGATCTGCTGGATCTGCGCCGGCTCGGGCTGAGCGGCACGCCAGATGCGGATCGACTCGTGCGGCGTGGGCAGCATGTCTTCGCCGGTGTAGGCGAGTTCTTCGAAGAGTTTTTCCCCGGGACGCGGGCCGGTGATCTCAATCTTCACATCCACATCAGGCGCAAAGCCCTGCAGCCGCAGGAACCGGTCGGCCATGTCGAGGATGCGGATCGGTTTGCCCATATCGAGCAGGAAGACTTCGCCGCCCTCGGCGTACGCCCCGGCCTGGAGCACCAGCCCCGCCGCTTCGGGGATGGTCATGAAGTAGCGGGTCATCTCACGGTGGGTCACCGTGATCGGGCCGCCGCGGCCGAGTTGATCGGTCCAGATCGGGATGAGCGAGCAGGCCGAGCCGAGCACGTTGCCGAACCGCACCATGCAGAACGTCGTGTCGCTGCCCTGGTCGAGGTGGCGGATGTACAGCTCGGCGAGGCGTTTGCTGGCGCCCATGACCGACGAAGGGTTGACCGCCTTGTCGGTCGAGATCATCACGAACCGCTCGCAGCCCGCCTGGTTGGCGGCGTCGGCGATGCTGCGCGTGCCGTAGAAGTTGTTCTCCACCGCCTCCGCCGGGTGGTTCTCCATCATGGGCACGTGCTTGTGCGCCGCGGCGTGGAAGATCACCGCCGGGGCGATGCGTTCGACCAGGTCCAGCGTGCGCTCGGCCTGGGTCACGTCGTGCAGCACCGTCTCGCGGACGAGGCCGGGGTATCGGCGAGCGATCTGGCGGTCGATCTCGAAGAGCGAGTTTTCGGAGCGTTCGACCAGCACCAGCCGCGACGGGTTGAAGCGGGCGACCACGTGGGCCAACTCCGAGCCGATGGACCCCCCCGCTCCGGTGATGAGCACGGTCTTGCCGGTGACGCCGGCCCGGATGGCGGGCTCGTCGAGCGGCCGGGGTTGACGGTCAATGAGCTGGGTCGGATCGACGCCGCCGGTCCGACGCTTGGGGTTGCGGGGGGTGGAGTGCCCGGCGAGTTGGTCGGCCAGGGGCGGGAGGTATCGCCAGGTCACGCCGAGGCGATCGAGCGTGGCCGCGATGGTCCGCAATTGATCGTCCATCACCGCGGGCAGGCTGACGAGGACCTGCTGCACCTCGGGGCGCTGGGCCATGGCTTCAAGCTGGTCGAATCCGCCCAGGACCGGCAGCGGCAAGATCGCGGGCTTGGGCAGGAGACAGCCCAATAACGACGGGGCCGGATCGAGGGTGAGGAGGCTGGGCAGGAGTTGTCGGACGCAGAGCGCCGTCCCGACGAGCAGTGTGCCCGGGCCGGTGCGCCGTTCACGGGGCGTTCGAGCGCTGATGGAGCTGTTTTTCGCAGCAAAAAGCGGGCTTCGCGGGTTGGAACGGCCGGTATGGTCCATGTTGGGGTTATCGGCATTAGGCGGACTGCGCCTCCAAACTGGGGTGGGCGAGTTTTTCCGTCTGCAACGGTTAAGTCCGTCATGCGGGGGGTCGATGTCGTTGATGTAGCTCAAACCATATCGCCCCTCGGAGATGACTCATGACCGACTTCCGCCTGCCTGCGTCTGACACCACCCCTTCCACGGACCGTAAGACCGAAGCGCGGCGGCAGCCCCGATTGAAGATCCCCGCGATGTACAGCCTCGTCCGCGTCCGCCCCGCCGGGGCCGACCGCTACTGCTGGACCGGCCACATCTACGACGTCAGCCTCAGCGGCATGCGTTTCGAACTCGACCAGCCCCTTGAGCCCGGCACCGACATCGAAGTCCGCGGCATCCTCCCCGGGCAGGAACACGTCACCTTCCAGGCCACCGGCAAGATCGTCCGCTTCCACGACGAAGAACCCGAACTCGGCCCCACCCGTATGGGCATGGTCTTCGAGCAGTTCCACAGCGAAGTCGATCAGGACCGCCTCCTCGGCTACCTCGGCAACCACGGCCTCAAGATCGCCGCGTAAAGCGACACCCCAATATTACTCCTTACCAAACGCCCGGCGTGCAAGTGCATGCCGGGCGTTTTTATGCAGTGACTTCAGGCAGGCGGAAGAAACGCTCGGCATTGGCATCCACCGCCGCGACGAATTCACGCAGCGACAGCCCACGCCGCTCGGCCAAAAACTCCGCGACGTGGCGTACGAACTTCGGCTCGTTGGTCTTCACCTTGCGGTACGGCGCCGGCGTCAGGTACGGGCTGTCGGTCTCGATCATCAGCCGATCCAGGGGCACGCGGTCCGACGCCTCGGCCACGCTTGCGGCGCCCTTGAACGTCGTGATCCCGGTGAAGCTTACCATCGCCCCGATCGCCAGGATCTGTTCGACTTCCTCGACCGAGCCGGTGAAGCAGTGGAACACCAAACGCTCTCCGGGCACCCCGTGGTCGTGGATCATCGCCAGGGTTTCGTCCGTCGCCTTGCGGTTGTGGATGACGCCGGGGAACGGATTGCCTTGCTCGGCATGCTCGTTCATGAGCTCGAGCTGCGCCGCGAACGCGGGCCGTTGGCTGCTCATCGGCGGGTCGGGGTAGTGCTGGTCCAGCCCCATCTCGCCGACGGCGACGACGCGTGGGTGGGCCAGCAGCTGCCGCAGGCCGTCTTTCAACGCAGCGTGGTCCGTCACATTGCCGCTGTAGCCGGGGTGGAGCCCCGCGGTGAAGAACACGTTGTCGAAGCGTTCGGCCAGCGCCGCCGCCTTGGCGGCGTCGTTCGGGGTGGTGCCGACGGTGATCATGCGATCGACGCCGTTGCGTTGAGCCGCTTCGATGACGGAATCAACGCGCTCGTGCAGGCCGTCGTAGGTCAGGTGGCAGTGGGTGTCGATCATGATCGGGTGAACGCGTTAGGAGCGGAGCCGAGCCGGGACTTTACCGCAGTTTGATCGACCGCGTCACCGGCTCGAGGCAAGCCGAGTCGGTGCAGGCCTGGTATTGCAGCGTCAACGCTTCGATCGGCTGATCCGCCCGCACGATAATCTCCACCCTGCCCTCGTAAACCGACAAGGGCTCGTCCGTGAACAGATACGTCTCGGTCATCGGCGACGGGTAGGTGACCTCCAACTCCACGCCCTCGGCGGAAACCGCGGTGGACACGAGCCCCTCCATCGACGCGGGGTTGGCATTGATGTGATACCCCTCAACGATCGACAGCACCACGCGGTAGGCATTCGCCTCGCCCTCGATGGGCCGGACCTGCACCACGACCGGCCGGCCGCCGCTCGCCTCGGCCGGGCCGTCCTCTTCGAGGGCCGACGCCCATTCCGCGGGCAGGTCGCTGAGCGCCCGAAGCGCCGCCCGCTGCATATGCGTCATCCCCAAGCCGCTCTCAGCCAAAGGGGACGCGAAGCTACGCAGGTCCAATACCGCCCGCCGGGCGTGGGCCTCGTCGTCCGTGAGTTGGTGCAGCGCCAGCAGGTTGTGGATCATCTGGCTGTTGCCCGACGGAATCGCCCCGTCGTACGTCGAGCGGGTCCGCACGAACAAGTCGGCCTGGTCCTCAAGCGTGTCGAAATACCCGCCATTGGCAGCCGCGAAACGGTCCTGCACGACTTCGTTCAGACGCGCCGCCTCGGCCAGGTAGCGGTCACCATGGGAATCTTCCTGGGTTTGGTGCAGCTTGAGCAGCCCGTGGATGAAGAACGCGTAGTCTTCGAGGAAGGCGGGGATCTTGGCCTCGTCGCCGCGCATGGACCGCAGCAACCCGCCGCCCGATTCGCTCATGTGCTGAAGCACGGCGTCCGCGGCGTTCCGCGCCGCGTCGATGAAGCGGGGCTCTTCCAACAGCCGTCCCGCTTCGACCAGCCCCGCGATGGCGAGACCGTTCCAGGAGGTGAGCACCTTGTCGTCCGTGCCCGGCTGGTCCCGGGTGTCGCGCACCTTCAGCAGCGCCGCGTTGATCCGCTCGCGCATCCGCATCACCCCGCCCATATCCCCGTCGGCAAACCCCACGAGCTCGGACATCGTGCGTGGCATGAACAACACGTTTACCGCCTCGGCATCCGCGTGATGGGGGTCCTGGAAGTTGGTGCCCAGGTCAAGCCCATACATCGCCATGGCCAACGCGGTCAGCGGCTCAGCGTCGTCTTCGTCCGCCAACGCCTCGCCGACCTGCTCGGGTTTCCAGACGTAGTTCTCGCCCTCTTTGGTGTTCACCTCGGCGTCCTGGGCCGACCAAAACGCGCCGGTCGCATCGAGCATCTCCCGCAGCAGGTAGTCCGCCGTCTCATGCATCACCCGGGCGTACAGCGCCGCCGCGCGTTCGCCTTGCCATTCTTCGTAGGCCTGGGCGTATAGCTCAAGCATCTGGCCGTTGTCGTAGAGCATCTTTTCGAAGTGCGGGACCAGCCACTTCTCGTCGACGCTGTAGCGGTGGAACCCGCCGCCGACTTGGTCGTACATCCCGCCCAGGGCCATCCGGTCGAGCGTGTGCCGGATCTGCTCCGCCAGCTCTTCGTCGGGCTCCTGCTGATAGACATCGAGCAGGACGGCGACGGTACTGGGGGTGGGAAACTTGGGGCCGTCGTTGCCGGAGAAGCCGCCGTGGGTCGGGTCGTAGCGCTGGCGGAGCTGCCCGGCCGTGCGTTCGACCATCTCCAAGCTCACCGCCCCGCCGCTGCTGCTCGCTCCGCCCTGAGCCACCTGCTGCCGGACCGCATCGGCCACACGCTGAGACTGCTCGATGACGTGGTCACGCTCGTCGCGCCACGCCCCGCTCATCGCGTCCATCACCTGCGGGAAGCTCGGTCGGCCGTAGGCGGGCGTCGGCGGGATGTACGTCCCGGCCCAGAACGGGAGCAGGCCGCCTGCCTCGCTTTCTGGACTTGCGGGAGTGAGGAACACCGACATCGGCCAGCCGCCGCTTCCCGTGAGCAGCTGCGTCGCGGTCATGTAGATGTCGTCCACGTCCGGCCGTTCCTCGCGATCGACCTTCACACAGACAAACTGCTCGTTCATCTGTTTCGCAATCGCGGGGTTCTCGAAGACCTGCCGCTCCATGACGTGGCACCAGTAGCAGGTCGAGTACCCGATCGACAGGAAGATCGGCACGTCGCGCTGGGCCGCCTCCGCAAACGCCGCCTCGCCCCACGGCACCCAATCCACGGGGTTGTGGGCGTGCTGCCGAAGGTACGGGCTGGTTTCCATGGCCAGCGCGTTGGTGTACTTCCACGAGCCGTCCTCGTTGATCAACTCCGCGTGATGTGGTGAGTCCGCCATCGTATTGCCTATCCGGGCCAAAACCCCTAATTGAAACTAACCATCGCCCGCTCACGGTACCGATGAACGTTTCGCCGCGTTGAAAGCATAAAACTAGCAGACATTGAACCCCTCGGTCGATATGATGTCATCGCCGAGGGGAATCCGGTTATTCCTATGAGAAATTCTGGCAAGCCAACGCTTTTTCCGGGCTTCACCCTGATCGAGCTGCTGGTCGTGATCAGCATTATTGCGCTGCTCATCGGCATCCTGCTGCCCGCGTTGGCCAAAGCTCGAACTTCCGCACTCGCGACTAAATGCTTGTCCAACCAAAGGCAGGTCGGCATCGGTCTTTTCGCCTACGCCGCAGACCACGACGGTGCTATTCCAAGGGGCAGCAGTGCGGTCAACTTGGGGGCCCCGGGCGTTACACTTGAAAATACCGCCAACAATTACCTCTGGTTTATCAGTACCTATGCATCACATGGGGTGCTCATTACCAATGACTATGTCTCCAGCCCGGAAGTCCTTGATTGCCCCGATGGGCCCGAGCCCAAAATGACCCCCGGCACACTTGAAGACATCGGTACTCCCGGGGCCGTCGTCGCGGTCGCCTATACCTTCCGCAACCTTGACGAAACAACCAACGACAAGATTGAAGATCTTGGGACCAATCAATTGGGCGGACGGGCATCAATGTTGATGTGGGATGTCGCGATGGATGTTCCCGCCACGAACGTCTTCGGCATACCCGAGCAGTTCAATCTCAATCACAGAGGCACCGTGACAAACTCGCTCTACATCGACGGTCACGCCGAGTCTATTCCTTACGAGGAAGAGCACGTCCTTTTCCGGAAGTCCGATTACCCAACACTCCAAGGAATGTTGACCCGCACCGACAACATCCTCATCCGGTTCGACCACGCACAAGACGGCGGCACGCTCGAAAACGCCCCGCAGCTGCCTTAAGTCTTCGCCAACTCCACCAGGATCTCCAACCCCCGTTCCAGGGTCGCGTCGTCGCAGGCGTAACTCAAACGGAAGTGGGTGTCGTGTTGCGAAAACACGTTGCCGGGGATGATGAGCAGGTTCCGGGCGACCGCGGCTTCGACGAACTGCGTGCCGGTCAAGCCCAGGTGCTCGGGCACCTTGGGGAAGGCGTAGAACGCCCCGCCGGGGACGGCGAGCTCGAAGTGCGGGCTGAGCACCTCAACCACACGGTCACGCTTGCGGGCATACGCCGCGACGTGCTCGCTCATGTCCACATCCAGCGCCAGGGTCCCCGCGAGCTGCGTCATCGACGGCGCACACACGAAGCTGTACTGCTGCAGCTTGGTCATCTGCTCCACGATCGGCGTCGGCCCCGCGACATATCCCAACCGCCAACCGGTCATGCCGTAGGTCTTCGAGAAGCCACGCATCAGCAGCGCATCCGCCGAGGAACGCACCGGCGAAGGCATGGTCGCGTCGCTGGTGTACTGGAACACGTCGTAGATCTCGTCGCTGAGCAGCAGCAGCTCACGCTCGGCGCAGAACTGCGTCACCGCCTCGCAGATCTCCGCCGTTGCCATCACGCCCGTCGGGTTGCTCGGCGTGTTGAACAGCACCAGCTTCGTCCGCTCGGTCACCTTCTCGGCCAGCCGCTCGGGCGTCACCTGGAAATCGGGGTAGGTATCGACAAACACCGGCGTCGCGCCCGCCAGCGTGACCAGGTGCTTGTACATCACGAAGTACGGGTCGGGGATCAGTACCTCGTCGCCCGGGCCGACGCAGGTCATCATCGCCAGCATCAACCCGCCGGACACGCCGGAGGTGATCAGCAGCGACGCGTCGCCGGAGGTGAGCGCCTGGCCCAGAGTCTCGGGGAACTCGGCAGAGAGGTCCGCGGTGAGCTTGGCCCGCAGGTCGGCGATGCCCTGGGTCTGCGTGTAGCGGTTGAACCCCTGATCGATCGCGTCCGCCGCCGCCTTCTTGATCGGCTCGGGCACGTCGAAATCGGGCTGACCGATCGACAGATTGATCGGGTCCTCGAGCTGTGCGGCCAAGTCGAAGACGCGTCGGATGCCCGAGGCGTCGATAGCGCGGAGTCGGTCGGTGATGAAGCGATCAGGGTTAAGCATCGTGTGATCCAATTCAAACAGATAGGTAAAACCGGTGTCACGATTTACCCGTTAGCCGGCGATCTTGAATCGCCGCGTTACAAATCAACCAAAGAATAACCCACCCGTAAACACCGGGTGGGCCAATTCGTTTTCGTCGAGCATTGAGAAAGAGCGCTAGCCGAACCGTATGGCAGACCAGCCGAGCGGAATTACTCCGCTTCTTTCTTCTTCTTCGAGCTCTTGCCGGTGACCAGCTTGCGGTTGCCGACCTTGCGGATACCCAGCGGGTTGTCTTGCTCGGTATCGAACTCGCCGTTCTCGGCCAGCTTGGCGATACGCTCGGCACGGGTCAGGACGTTGCGGTGACGCGAGAGGCCGCCGCCGGATTTCAGGGATGCATCGAGGCTCATGATGGTTTCTCAGTGAAGAGGGTTTATTGGGGGTCGGTTGGGGTCGAAGGGCCGCCTTCGTAGCGGTCCCGGTAGATGTCACTCAGATCGGTGCCGATGCCGCCTTGCAGTTTCTTCCACTCACGGCCCAAGGACCGGAGGTAGTGTTCGTGCTCGGCGTAGGCCACGTTCCGCACTTCTTCGGCGGTGTATCCGCGTGAGACATCCACCAGCACGCGGAACGCATCATTATTAGTACTATCGAGAAAAGTTGCAACCCCGTGCTCCGCGAGAAACTCCTGGAGCGCCCAGATCCCGTTGACCTCACTGGTGACCTCGCTGGGACGCACCGTCGCCAGGACGAAGTAGTTCAAGCCCTTCAGACGCGGGTCCTGGGCCTTGGCCCCACCCAGCGGCTGAACCGGCTCAACGGGGGCCGAGCCCATCTCGACCACCGGCCCGAGGGATTCGGCCTGGTTCATGCCACCCTCGATCGTTGATTCCACAGCAAGTGCCTGCTGTTGCTCGTCTTGCGCCGAAGCCTGTTGCTGTTCGGCCGGCACCGCCGACCGCCCCGCCACGTGGTGCCCGATCTGGAACATCAAGCCCATCGCCGCCAGCCCCACCACACCCAGCAGCACCAGCACCGGCCACGGGAGGCGGACTTCAACCGTATTTGTGCCCCGTCCCCCTCCAAATCGCTCAGAAATGGACGAAAAACCTCGGAAATCGGCGATAAAACCGCCCAATCCCGCAAACCACCCGCCGATGGACTTGATCCCTCCCCAGGTTAATCCCAGCAAGCCGACGCTCCCGCCACGCACACGTCTCACGCCCGAACGGGGCAACGGCGTACCGCTTCCCACGTTCTGCATGATTTCGTAAGGCGGCGTCCGTCCTTGTCTGCGACCCATAGCTTCTACTTTATCGGGCTTACCCGGATCCTGGAACGAATAGTTTGCAAAAATGCCCGATGAACCGGGCCGCGTCAAGGCGGGGCCGGCGTTTTTCTCTCAGATTGCGGTTTTTGCCCCGCCGAGCTCACGACTCGCCCGTCGCGACACCGATCGCGCTGGCCACCGCATGGGTCTCGATGTGGGAGATGCTCAGCCACCACTCGGTGATGCCCAGCTCTGCCGCCACCTCGGCACACTTGCCGTGCAGCGCCACCGTCGGCCGGCCCGATGGCTCGCGGACCACCTCCGCGTCGGTCCACGCGATCCCGCCGCTCCAGCCGGTGCCCAGCACCTTGAGGATCGCCTCCTTGGCCGCGAACCGCCCCGCCAGGTGCTCCATCCGCCGCTTGGTGTTGCCATCCGAGTACGCCCGTTCCGCCTCGGTGAAACAGCGATTAAGGAACCGCTCGCCATGATCTTCGATCATGTGCTCGATCCGAGACTTCTCGACAATGTCCACGCCGTGGCCGATGATTCGCATGCCTAGAGTTTAGCGAAGTGAAGTCGCCACCTGTTTCAATTCGCCCAATCCCCCAACGCGGCCACCCCCCGGCCGACGCTGTCCTCGAGGCAAGCGTCGATCCGACTCACTGCGCCGCTTGCCACTACCCCAAAAAGGGCCTCGACCGAGACACGTGTCCCGAGTGCGGCACCGCCTTCGATGCCTCGCCCCTGAGCACCGCTGAACGCCAACGAAGAAGCAAAATGGCGATCCGCCTGGTCGTGATCATCGTGGCGATCCAGCTGCTTGTCTCGCTGCTCCCACTGCTCGTTTTCGTCTTCTGATTCTTGGCGGAGCTGCGGTCGGCTCAAGTTAAAATCCAATCATGGGACCCGACCTCCAAAGCAAGATTCTGATCCTGCTCAAGGGTTGGCTTTTTCTTCTTGGCGGCCTCCTCGCCTCGGCCGCTCTGCTCATTGAACATTTCCACTGGAAAACCGCGTTGCTGCTGGGCCTGGCCGTCTGGTGCTTCGCTCGGTTCTACTACTTCGCGTTTTACGTGATCGAGCACTACGTCGATCCGGACTACCGCTTCGCAGGGCTGTGGGATTTCTTCAAGTATTCCCTACGCCGTCAGGCCGAAAAGCCCACGCAGAAGCCCTAACATATGGCTATGCAAGACCCCGCCCTCGCCCCCATCGCCGAAAAGGTCTACGCCGGAACCCGCCTCAGCGCCGAGGACGGGATGGTGCTCCTGCAGACCCGCGACCTGCACACGCTCGGCGAGTTGGCCAACTTCGTCCGCCGTTCCCTCCACGGCGACACGGCCTACTACAACGTCAACCGCCACATGAACTACTCGAACCTCTGCATCCTCTCGTGCAAGTTCTGCGAGTTCCACCGCAAGCCCGGCCAGGACGGGGCCTACGAGTACTCCCTCGACGATATCCGCAAGCAGGCCCAAACCGCCGTCGACTCCGGGGCCACCGAGATGCACATCGTCGGCGGGCTCCACCCCAAGCTGCCCTTCTCCTACTACACCGACATGCTCAGCGCGATCCGCGAGACCGCGCCGCAGGTCCACATCAAGGCGTTCACCGCCGTGGAGATCGTGCACCTCGCGCGCATCAGCAAACGCGCGGTCCGTAAGGATTTTGCCGGGGCGGTGCGTGCGGTGTTTGAAGACCTGATCGAAGCGGGCCTCGGCTCGATGCCCGGGGGCGGTGCAGAAGTCTTCGACGACCGCGTGCACGACGAGGCCTTCCGCGGCAAGATCCGCAGCGACGAATGGCTCACCGTCCACCGCACCGCCCACGAGCTCGGCCTGTTCACCAACGCCACCATGCTCTACGGCCACGTCGAGTCGCTCGAAGACCGCATCCACCACCTGTGCATGCTCCGCGAGGAACAAGACCACGCGATCGAGAACAATTTCAAGGGCCGATTCCAAACGATCATCCCCCTTCCGTTCTTCCCGGACGGCAGCGAACTCCAGCACCTGCCCGGCCCGTCCGGCGTCGACAACCTCCGCATGATCGCCGTCGCCCGACTCATGCTCGACAACTTCCCCCACGTAAAAGCCTTCTGGATCATGCAAACGCTGCCCATGGCCCAGGTCATGCTCGACCACGGCGCCGACGACATCGACGGCACCGTCGTCTGGTACGACATCACCAAAGTCGAAGGCACCGACACCCACCAGGAAGTCACCGTGTCCGACCTCAAACGCGCGATCCACGAAGCGGGCTACACCCCCGTCGAACGCGACACGCTGTACCGCCACGTTGAACGGGACGGGGCGATGTGGAAGGTCGCGGAAGATGCAGGACAAGCGGTGACGGCTTAATCCACAAGCCCAATATCCGGCACAGCGTTTCCACGACTTCCGCGAAGTCGAAGGGTCGTGCTGCAATAGCCTCACATCCCAGACGTTGTGCATCCATGAAATACGACTCCCGCTGCCCCTGGGCATGCCTTTTAGCTTTAGCTGTTCTGTTCGCCGCATTGCCGATCTCAAACGCCGCCGCGAAGGATCAGCCTAATTTCATTGTGATCGTCGCCGACGACCTCGGCTGGCGGGACCTGGGGTTCATGGGCAGCGACTACCACCGCACGCCCCACCTCGATCGTCTCGCGTCCGGAGGGCTGGTGTTCACCCAGGCCTACGCCAATGCGCCGATGTGCGCCCCCACCCGTGCCGCGATCCTCTCGGGGATGTACAGCCCACGCACCGGGGTGTACACCGTTGGCGGTGGCGGCGGACGCGGGCAATCCGACGGGCCTGACCTCAGCAAACTCGCGCTGACCACGCCACGCAATCAATCGTCATTGGACTCGGACATCACCACGCTGCCCGAGGCGCTGCAGCAAGCGGGCTACACCACCGGCCACGTCGGCAAGTGGCACCTGGGCCGTACCTCGGGACGCACTGGGCCGACGTCGCATGGTTTCGACACCAGCGTCGGCGCCTCCCGCGGCGGCGGCACGCGGACCTACTATGCCCCTTACGGCATCGCCGACCTCGACGAGACCGCCAAGGACGGCGAGTACATCACCGACCGGCTCACCGACGAAGCGGTTGGCTTTATCGAAGAAAACAAAGGCGGGCCGTTCTTCCTCTGGCTCGCGCACTACGCGGTGCACAACCCCATCGAACCCGATCCGGCCGTGCTCAGAGACGTGAACCGCTGGCCCACGGATGAGCAACACGACAACGCCGAGTACGCCGCGATGCTGGTCTCGCTGGACAACAGCGTCGGGCGGATCATGGAGTCGCTTGATGCCCAAGGCCTAGCGGACAACACCGTCGTGGTTTTCGTTTCGGACAACGGCGGCAGCGATCGCACCACCAACAATGCCCCGCTCCGCAGCGGCAAGGGATCGCTGTACGAAGGCGGCGTGCGCATCCCCTGCGTCGTGCACTACCCCGGCGTCGTGGAGGCGGGACGCAAGACCGACGAGCCCGTGCTGCTCTTCGACCTGTACCCCACGTTCCTCGATCTCTCCGGGGCCAAAGCACCGCGGCAGCAAGCGGTGGACGGCGAAAGCTGGCGTCCCATACTCGAAGGCCAATCATCACTCAACGAGAACCGGCCCCTGGTCTGGTACATCCCCACCTACAGCACCACGCCCCGCGGCTCGATCTCGCACGGCCCGCGTGCCGTTGTCCGCAAAGGCGATTGGAAGCTGCTCTACGATTTCGAGAGCAAGGAATCCGAGCTCTACAACATTGCTGACGACCTGGGTGAGTCCAAAGACCTTGCCAAGTCGAAAACCACGACGGTTCGTTCACTGGAGCGTGAGCTCGAGAAATGGCTCAAGGCCACCGACGCCGACGTACCCGCCGCCAACCCAGACTACGATCCCGACACTGCGGATCAGCCGCGGCGGCGCAACCGTGACCGGTGACCTTTCACCAAGATCACTCGTCACCGCAAGAACATCCCGCGCGTCCGCTTACGTCGCCACGCCGAACCTGCCCACCGGCTTGGCCCCGCAAGAGCGTTTCGGGATGTGGGCGTCGCTCTCGGCATCGGGCCGCCACAGCATCGGGCCGTAGGCGATCAGGAAGAACACGAGGCTGACCACCCACAACACCTGCGCCACGACGACCCAGGTCAGGTAGTGCTCGATCCACACCATCGGGAACACGACTCGTACGACGCTGCCCAGGGTTAGCGCGGCGATCATCCAGCCGGTGAGTACCGGGTGGCGGTGGACACTGCGGTTCGTGTGTCCCAGGCTGACCCGCCCCATCATCGCCAGGATGGTCAGGCCCATCCCGCCGTACGCCCAGGCGTGGATCGCCAGCGCCGGGATGACCATGCCCCAGGCTCCGAGCGCCCGCAGCAGGAAGCCGACGTTGATCCAAAGCAGCCCCAGCCAGATGCCCCAGAGCAGCGGCTTGCGCCAGATGCCGAACTGGTGCCACAGCAGCAGTCGCGCTGTCAGCACGACGAACAATGCCAGACAAGGCCAGGCGATCCAGGCTCCGCTCGCCCGCGTTAAATCCGCGACAAAGTACACCGTGAACAACAACAACGACGACCAGTCCAAGGCCCGGATGTTGCGCACCGGCTTGGCGTTCTCCAGCCCGTACTTGATGAAGATCGGCACGATCTTCCGCGCTACCGCGATCGTCAGCCCCACCGACATCAGCAGCCCCGCCCACAACCCGAAGCGAACCCAGTCGGGCCGGTCCAGCAAGACCCCGAAGGAAAAGACGCACTGCCCGACCACAGACACGGCCAGCTTGCCAAGGATGTCGCACTTGGCCCAGGCCTGCGCTTGCACGATAGGCCAGAGGATCATCCCAAACAGCCCGAACACGAACAGCATGTCGAAGAACACGGCAAACGCGATCAGCGCTGTGCCGGGCAACATGCAGAGCCGACCGCCGAGCCACAGCCCCGCCAACACTGCCAGCGGCACGCCCGTCCACTTCTCCACCGCCGTCAGCAGGAACCCGGCGATGACCGCCAGCGTGTAGCCGTACACCATCTCGTGGCCGTGCCAGTCGAAGCTGGTCATCCCCTGCAGCGGCACACGCCCCCCCGCCGCGTAGACCCACGCCCATAGCAAGATGCTCACCACGCCCGTGGCCGCCGCGCCGAAGAAGAACGGGCGGAACCCCGCGTCCCAGATCGCCGGGCCATGTTTTTCCTGGTTTTCGCCTTGTCCCAATACGGTGAGCTCGATCATGGGGTAATTATAGACTAATTTATCCATTTTTCATGTTGATTGATTGGATGTTCTCCGGGTGAACTCACCGGGACCTCAGAGCAAGGCGCGCGTAAAAAAGCCGGCCTGTTTCCAGGCCGGCTTTTAGATTCAATTTTGGATCGAAGCGTCCGGGCTTACTCGCCCTTCTTCTCTTCGGTTTCCTCGGCCGCCGCTTCTTCAGCAGGGGCTTCGGTTTCGGGGGCTTCCGCTTCCGGGGCTTCGGCGACCGCAGTGGCGGTGGCTTCTTCAGCGGGAGCTTCTTCTTCAGCGGCCTCTTCGGCGTCGCCCTTGCGGAGCTTCGCGGCGAATTCCATCCGCTTGTTGGCCTTGTCACGGCGACGCGAGTTGCTGCCGGAGACCTGCGGGCCGGCCTCTTCGGTGCCGACGAGCTGGATCACGCAGAGGTCCGAGCCGTCGCCGATACGGGAGATGCCCAGCTTGATGATGCGGGTGTAGCCGCCGTTGCGGTCGGCGTAGCGCGGGGCAATCTCGTCGAACAGGTGCTTGACGATCTTGGTGCCGCCGGTGACTTCGCCGTACTTGTTGCGTTCGACGTTTTCGTCGTCCTCGTCACGGATCATGATCGTGTCGCCGCCGAGCTTGGCGATGACGCGACGACGCGAGGCGAGGTCGCCCTTCTTCGCGGCGGTGATGAGCTTCTCCACGAACGGCTGCAAGGACTTGGCCTTGGGGATGGTCGTGGTGATCTGGTTGTGGGTGAACAGCGCGGTGGCCATGTTACGCCACATGGCGATGCGGTGGTTGGTTTTGCGGCCGAGTTTGCGACCGTAGACGCCGTGTTTCATGTTGAGTCTCCTTTTCTTGACGTGACCCGCTCGGTGAAACGGCCGGTGGGTCTTGCCACTCACCCGTTGCTAAGCCGCAAGCGGCGAACTCGGGTGGCAAATGTAGGTCCGTACGCCGGACCGCGGCTATCGGGGGCCGCAAAAGACGCCGGGCGGCTTTCACCGCTCGGCGTTTGGATTCGACTTAGATTTCGACTTCGGTGGGCAGTTCCATGCCCAGCTCCAGGCCCAGGTCGGCGAGCTTACGCTTCACTTCGCGGAGGCTGGTCTTGCCGAAGCTGCGGACCTTCAGCAGGTCGGCTTCCTGACGGCTGACCAGGTCGGCGACGCTGGTGACCTTGGCCGACTCGAGGCAGTTGTTCGCACGGACCGACAGGTCGAGTTCGTTGAGCGACATCTGCAGCTTGCGGATCAACTCTTCGTCGACGCGGGCGGCGGCGGCGGCCGACTCGCTGGCGACTTCGGTGCCCAGCTCGAAGTACTGCACGAACGGGTTAAGGTGCTTACGCAGGATCTTGGCGGCTTCGACGACGGCCATCTCGGGCGTCACGGTGCCGTTGGTCCAGACCTCGAGGGTCAGCTTGTCGTAGTTGGTCTTCTGGCCGACGCGGGTGTCTTCGACCTTGTAGCGGACGCGGGTGACCGGGGAGAAGGTCGCGTCGACGGGGATCAGACCGACTTCCTGGTCTTCGTTGGCGTCGTACTGCTCGGAAGCGGGGACGTAGCCACGGCCCTTCTCAACGATGAACTCCATGTCGAAGTCGACCTGTTTGGTCAACGTCGCCAGGATCATGTCTTTGTTGTGGATGGTGATCGAGGTGTCGGCTTCGATCAGGTCGCAGGTCACTTCACCGGGGCCCTCGGCTTGCAGACGCATGGTCTTTTCGCCGTCGGCTTCGGAGGACACGACCATGTTCTTGACGCTGAGGATGATGTCGGTGACGTCTTCCTGAACGCCTTCGAGGCTGGTGAACTCGTGGGGAGCGCCCTTGATCTTCACGCCGGTGATGGCGGCGCCTTCGAGCGACGAGAGGAGGATACGGCGGAGCGAGTTGCCCACCGTGGTACCGAAGCCGCGTTCAAAGGGCTCGACAGTGAATTTGCCGTAGGTGTCCGACGCGGTTTCCTGGTCCAGGGTCACGCGGTGGGGAAGTTCGAGGCCACGCCAGCGAATACGCATAGCTATCTCCAAAAGTGCAGCGGTTGGGGGAAACTGTCCTCGGCTTCACGCTCGTAACGGGTTTGCTGCATAGCCCGCGTGGCTTCTGAACCGGGGGGAATTTCGGATTTAGGATTGCGGATTTCGGAACAATCGTCCGAGTATTCAAAGCGATACGGCTGGGGATTCCGAAATCCGAATTCCCCAATCCGAAATCGACTTACACGCGACGCTTCTTCTTGGGGCGGCAGCCGTTGTGCGGGATGGGGGTGTGGTCTTCGACCGCGGTGATCTTGATGCCCGAGTGGGCCAGACCGGTGACGGCCGACTCACGGCCGGGGCCGGCGCCGCGGACGCGGACTTCGAGCTCGACCATGCCGTACTTCTTGGCCTGGCCGGCTGCCTCTTCAGCGGCGCGGGTGGCGGCGAAGGGGGTGGACTTCCGCGAGCCCTTGAAGCCGACGGTGCCGGCCGAGCCCCAGCAGAGGGTTTCGCCGTTGACGTCGGTGATGGTGACGAGGGTGTTGTTGAAGGTCGCCTTGATGTAGGCGATGCCGCGGGTCACGTTCTTGCGGACTTTCTTGGATTTCTTGGCCATCGGACGGGTTCCTTGAAGTTGGTGGCGATTCCGCTCTCCGCACGGTGCGGCGGGAATCTGGCTTCGGGTGGCACGAGGTGGGTCGTGCGGGAGTTGGTACTAGTGTGAAGAGCGTTGATTCAAGATCGACGGTTAACGGGTTGCGTTGCAACCCGACGCGTGCGCGTCGAGTAACACGTTGTGTTACTTCATGCCCTTGACCGACTTCTTGCCGGCCACGGTCTTCTTACGGCCCTTACGGGTGCGGGCGTTGGTCTGGGTGCGTTGACCACGCACGGGCAGGCCGCGGCGGTGACGGTCGCCGCGGTAGCTGCGGATGTCACGCAGACGGGCGATGTCTTGCTGGACCTGACGACGCAGGGCACCTTCGATGACGTACTTGGCTTCGAGCAGGTTGGCGATCGCAGCGAGTTGGTCTTCGTTCAGCTCTTTAGCGCGTTGCTGCGGGTCGAGGCCGAGCTCGTTGCAGATGTCCATCGAGAACTTCGGGCCGATCCCGTAGATGTAGGTCAGCGCGATGCGGTTGGGCTTGTTGTCGGGGATTTCGGTACCGGCGATACGGGGCATAATCGTTTCCTTGAAGTTGAGGCGGTTCCACTTTCCACACAGCGTGGCGGGAACCTGGCTTCGGGGGTGGTTCTTTGTAGACCGCGAAGGACGATCGCGGTGTGGTACGGTTCAGTGCAAAATCGTTAGCGGATCAACCCTGGCGTTGCTTGTGCTTGGGGTTGGTGCAGACGACGCGGACGACGCCCTTGCGGCGGATGATCTTGCAGTTTTCGCAGATGCGTTTAACGGAGGAGCGGACTTTCATGGGGTTACCTTTCGTACCTGACGCCTCGCTGGGAAGACCTCGCTCAGCGTCGGCGTGATTGTTGTTCGGTTCTCAATGGATCAGTGGCGGTAGGTGATGCGGCCTTTGGTCAGATCGTAGGGGCTGATGTCCACGGTCACGCGGTCGCCGGGGAGGATGCGGATGTAGAACTTGCGCATCTTGCCGGAGATGTGGGCGATGATCTCGTGGTCGTTTTCCAGCTTGACCCGGAACATTGCGTTGGGCAATGATTCGAGCACTTCGCCGTCAAACTGGAGCATGTCTTCTTTAGGCACGTGGATCTCTGTGGGGTTACGTTCGGGTCGTTTGGTCTACCGGCCGTCGGTCAGGACGTCGGCTCCGTCGGCGGTCACGGCGACGGTGTGTTCGTAATGGGCCGACGGTTTCCCGTCCATGGTCACGACGGTCCAGCCGTCTTTCAGCGTTTTGACTTCCTGGGTGCCGAGGTTGAGCATCGGTTCGATGGCAAGGACGATGCCTTCTCTCAGCAGGATGTCGTTTTTGATCAGGTCCCGGCTGACAAAGTTGGGGACCTTGGGTTCTTCGTGCATGTTCGAGCCGATGCCGTGCCCGACAAAATCTTTCACCACGCCGTACCCGCGGTCCTCGGCGTATTTCTGCATCAGGCGGGCGATCTGACTCCAACGCTTGCCCGGCTTGATCTGGTCGATGGCGATCTGCAAACAGTGCTGCGTCGCTTCGCACATCTTCCGGGTTTCTTCGTCGACGTTGCCCACCAAGATGGTGTTCGCCGCGTCCCCGCACCAGCCGTCGTACTTGACGCCGCAGTCGATCCCGACCACGTCGCCGTCTTCGATCGGCCGATCATCCGCGATGCCGTGCACGACCACGTCGTTGACGCTGATGCACAAGGTGGCGGGGAAACCTTCGCCGGGGCGATAGGTCGGGTAGTTCTTGAACAACCCGATGCCGCCCTTTTCACGAATCAGTGCGTCGGCCGCGTCGTCGATTTCCTGGGTCGTCACGCCCGGCTTGCACATCTCACGACACATGTCGTGAACCTGCCGAACGATGCGACCCGCGACGCGCATCTTCTCGATCTCTTCTTTGGATTTCAGACGGATACTTGCCTTTTTCACCGGAACATCTCCCGGCACAAAGACTTAGAGAATCCGCCAACCGAGCCGATCTCGGTGAATCGATGATTATACGCTTGTTCCGCCATCTTGACAAACTCGCGAAAGGCGTCGGGCAGCCCGATCACGCCCCGCCACGAGCCCCCCGGATCTTGGGGCCGCCGCCGCCGGGGCCGCCGCCGCCGAGGAAGCCCGAGTAGTTTCGCATCATCAGGTTGGCTTCAATCCGCTGGACGAAGTCGAGCATGACGCTGACCACGATGAGCAGGCCGGTGCCGCCGAGGAACTGGGTCACCGTGAACGGGATGCCAAAGAGGCCCGACACGATGGTCGGGATGACCGCGATCACCGCCAGGAAGCCCGCCCCGACGTAGGTGATGCGTTCCATCACGATTTCGAGGTAGTCCGCCGTCCGCGGGCCGGGCCGCAGGCCGGGGATGAAGCTGCCGTTGTCACGTAGCTGTGTGGCCATCTCCTTCGGCTGGAACTGGACGGTCGTCCAGAAGTAGGCGAAGAAGTAGATCAGCCCGATGTAGATCAGGGCGTAGAGGTAGCCGTTCATGTTCGCGAACTCGCTCTGGAGCAGCGTCAGGAAACCCGCGAAGAAGCCGTAAACCGCTCCCGCGTCTTCCTTAGGAGGCATCGCCGCGCCGGTCCAGTTGAACAGCATCGACGGGAAGATCATCAGCGACGACGCGAAGATGATCGGCATCACGCCGCCGTGGTTCACACGCAGCGGCAGGTAGCTCTTCTGACCACCGTAGACGCGACGGCCACGGGTGTGCTTGGCTTGTTGGATCGGGATACGGCGTTGGCCCTGGGTGATCACGATCGAGCCCGCGACCACGACGATGAACGCCACGACCAGGAAGATCACCGTGTCGATGCCGTAGGGCTTCGCGGCGTCGCCACCGCTGACCGAGAAACCGGTAACGATCTGGGTAATCGCGCCGGGCATCGAGGCGATGATGCCCGCGGTAATGATGAGGGAGATACCGTTGCCGATGCCGTACTTGTCGATCTGCTCACCGAGCCACATCAGGAAGATGGTGCCCGCGGTCAGACCCAGCACGCCACACGCCCAGAACACGGCCGTGCCACGGTAGTTCGCGTAAACCAAACCGCCCTCGCCGCCCTGCTGCAGGAAGCTCAGCCAGAACGCCGACTGCACCAAACAGAGGCCCAGCGTGGCGTAACGGGTATATTCCTGGATCTTCTGCCGACCGGCGGGGCCTTCTTTTTGGATGGCCTTGAGACGCTCGGATACCGAGGCGAGCAGCTGGAAGATAATCGCCGCGGAAATGTAGGGCATGATGCCCAGACCGAAGATGGTGGATTGCGATAGTGAGCCGCCGGTGAAGATGCCGACGTAGCTGATCAGGTTGCCCACCGCCCCGCTCGCGGCAGACTCGGCCCACTCGTTGAGCGCCGACTGGTCGACCCCGGGCAGCGGAATAAAGAAGCCGATGCGGTAGATCACCAGCATGGACATGGTGAAGAGCAGCTTGTTACGCAGCTCTTTGATCCGCCAGATGTTGAAAAAAGCTTGGAGCATGGTGAGCTGAACCGGGGTTGGGGTTGATCGCGATCAGGCGTCCTGCCGGTGACGGATCACTCCGCTTTCGCGTCGGCCTTCTTCACACCCTTGGGGCGACGGCCGACGGGTTCGATGACCGTCACGGAGCCGCCCGCAGCGGTGATCTTTTCAGAAGCGGACTTGCTGAACTTGTCCGCGGTGACGGTGACCTTCTTGGTCAGTTCGCCTTCGCCCAGGACCTTGACCGGGAGCTTGGTGTCGCGGATCAGGCCGAGCTTGGCCAGCGATTCGGCGTTGACTTCTTCGCCGTCCTGGAAGCGAGCTTCGATCGCCTTGATGTTCACCACGGCGTAGTGCGTCATGAATTCGGCGTTGGAGAAGCCACGCTTGGGGAAACGCTTCCACATGGGGATCGCGCCGCCCTCGTGGGGGTTGCTGTTACCCGCACGGGCGCCGTAGCCCTTGTGGCCGCGACCAGCGGTCTTGCCGTAGCCCGAGCCGACGCCGCGCCCGATGCGCTTACGCTGCTTGTGGCGGCCAACTTTTTCGGTGATTTCGTGGATCATCATGGCGGATTACTCCGGGGGCCGGCGTCGTGCCGGGGTGGCGTTGAGCTTAGCCCAACGGCGGGTTGCAATTACGAGAACTTACTCAGACTTTTCTTCGGGTGCGGGAGCCTCGGCGGCCGGGGCTTCGGGAGCGGCTTCCGGGGCGGGAGCCTCGGCGACGGCGACGCCGCCTTCAGCTTCGGCGGGGGCCGGTGCAGCTTCGGGCTTCTTGCCGCCGCGGTCGTTGCGGTCGCGACGACCGCCCTTGCCCTTGCCCTTGCCCACGGTGTTGGTCGGGGCGACGGCCTTGGTCTTCGAGGTCGTGGTTTCGGCCTCGGTCATGAAACGCTTCGCAGCGGAGAGCATTTCGTCGACGGTGCTGGACTCGATGTCCACACCACGCAGGGCCGCGATCTCTTCACGGGTCCGCAGGTGCTTCAGGGCATCGATCACCGCACGGCAGAGGTTGATCTTGTTGGTCGAGCCGTAGGCCTTGGTCAGGCAGTCCTTCACGCCAGCCATCTCGAGCACCGCACGGACGGTACCACCGGCGATAACACCGGTACCGGGCGCGGCGGGGATCAGCTTGACGGACGACGCACACGAACGTCCCTTCACTTCGTGGGGCAGGGTGCCGGCACGGAGCTTGACGGCGAAGAGGTTCTTCTTCGCGTCCTTCTGCGATTTTTCGATCGCGGCGGGAACGCCACGGCCCTTGCCGTAGCCGACGCCGACGTTGCCGTTGCGGTCGCCCACGACCACGAGGGCCGAGAAGCTCATGCGGCGGCCGCCCTTGACCGTGGTGGCGGTCCGGTTAATCGCGACGGTGGTCGATTCGAGTGCGTTGGAATCTTCGAGGAATTCAGCCATTGGGTTTCTTTCTTGGTTTCCCCAGCATTCGCCGGGACGGACTTGCCTGGTCTCTGACGCAGGGCTTTCTGTGAATGTTTAGACGCGTTGGCGTCCGGAAAAATCAGAACTTCAGGCCACCCTCACGGGCGGCGTCGGCCAGGGCCTTCACGCGGCCGTGGTAGCGGAAGCCGTTGCGGTCGAACGCGACGGTTTCGATGCCGGCGGCCTTGGCCTTCTCGGCGATGGCTTTGCCCACTTCAGCGGCGGCTTCGGTGGTGCAGCCCTTCTCGAGCTTGGCCGACACGGTGCTGGCCTCGGCCAGGGTCTTGCCGGCGAAATCGTCGATGACCTGGGCGTAGACGTGCTTGCTGCTGCGGAAGATCGACAGGCGCGGCTGCTCGGGGCTGCCGAAGATGCGCTTGCGGATGCCGGTCTTGCGGCGGGTGCGGCGGAGGGTTTTGAGTTTGTTCTTTTCCATGATTGATATCCGATCCGGGGCGTTGTCGGGTTGCTCCGCAGCCCACGGCTTGGAGGAGAAAAATATCGTTTTGATTAGCTGCCGAAGGCCTTGCCTTGCTTGCGGATGATCTGCTCGCCCTTGTAGTGGACGCCCTTGCCGTTGTAGGGCTCGGGTTTGCGGTGTTGACGCATCGCTGCGGCGGTTTGGCCGACGAGCTGCTTGTCGATGCCCTTGACGCTGACCTCGGTGAGGTTCGAGCTGCTCTTGGCTTCAACGGTGACACCTGCGGGAATCGGCACGACACGGGTGTCGGCGAAGCCGAGCTTCAGGTTGACCTTGTTGCCCTGGACGGTGGCGCCGTAGCCCACGCCGTGGACTTCCATGTTGACTTCGTAGCCCTTGGTGACGCCTTCGATCATGTTGGCGATCAGCGAGCGGGTCAGGCCGTGCATCGCCTTGGCGGTGCGAGAGTCGCCGTCACGCTCGACGACGACTTGCTTGGCTTCTTCATCGACGCGGACCGACACCTCGGGGCGGTGTTCCATGGTCAGGGTGCCACCCTTGCCGTTGACCGAGATTTCACGGCCGTTGACTTTGACGGTGGCGCCGGCGAGGTCGACAGGTTTTTTACCGATACGTGACATAGTGTTCTCTCGTTTCTTTCAGGCGTCTGTATGTTTCGCCTTAATGCAAAACGTGGGTTGAATAATTTGGATTACTCGACGGTGCAGATCATCTCGCCGCCGACGTTTTGTTCGCGGCACTGACGGTCGGACAGCACACCCTTGGGGGTGGTGAGGATGCAGACGCCCAGGCCGGCTAGGGGACGGGGCAGGTCGGCGACCTTGGTGTAGACGCGGCAGCCGGGCTTCGACTCGCGCTTCATGGTGTGGAACAGCTTCTCGCCGTTGGGGCCGTAGCGGAGTTCGACACGGAGGATGCCTTGGCGGCCGTCGTCGATGACGGTGTGGCCGTTGACGTAGCCTTCGTGCTGCAGAGCGGCGGCGATGCCCGCACAGACCTTCGAGTTGCGGCAGTCGACGGTGGCGAAGCCGTTGCGCGAGGCGTTGCGGAGGCGGTTGAGCATGTCGGCGATAGGGTCGCTGAGAGCCATACTTGTTCTTCTCGTTCTGAGGGATGCGTCGGTCATTGGCCGACGGCTAAACGTTGGGTCGCCGATTCACATTGATCGGCGGGTGAACCTGGGAGTTTCCTTGCGGACTTACCAGGACGATTTACGCATGCCGGGAACCTTGCCTTCGAGGGCGAGTTCACGCAGCTTGATGCGGGAAAGCTTGAACTTGCGGTAGACGCTGCGGCTGCGGCCGGTCAGGGCACACAGGTTGCGGAGCCGGGTCGGGCTCGCGTCGCGGGGCAGCTGCGCGAGGGCGGCGTAGTTGCCTTCCTTCTTGAGCTGCTTACGCTTCTCGGCGTACTTGGCGACGGTCTTGGCGATCCGTTCGTTGCGGACGATGGTGGATTTTGAGGACATAGTCTTGTCTCATTCGGCCGTGCGTCACGGCGGTTAAAAATCAGGTTCGGTTCAGCCGTTCTTCTTTTCGGGCTTGACGAAGGGGAAGCCGAGCTCGGCCAGAGCCACGCGGCTGATCTCATCGGTGGAGTTCTTGAACACCAGGGTCATGTGCATGCCGAAGGTGTGCTGGGCGTTGGCCATGTCGACTTCGGGGAAGATGCCCTGCTCGGTTAGACCGAACGAGTAGCTGCCACGGCCGTCGAACGACTTGTCCTTGAAGCCGCGGAAGTCCTTGATGCGGGGCATGGCCAGGCTGACCAGGCGATCAAAGAATTCCCACATGCGGGGGCCGCGGAGGGTGACCATCGCACCGTTCTCGTAGCCCGCACGGACCTTGAAGTTCGCCACGGATTTCTTGGCGACGGTCATGATGGGCTTCTGGCCGGTGATCAGGGCCAGGTCCTTGACGACCTGTTCCTTGGCACGGGCGTTGAGCTTGGTGCCCTCGATGAGCTTACCCATACCCACGCTGACGACGATCTTGTCGAGCTTGGGCATCGCCATGGGGTTGGTGATGCCGGACTCGGCCTTGATCTTCTCGGTCACGGGGCCGTTGAATTTTTCTTGCATGCGAGGAGGCATGGTGTGTTCTCTTTCTTGAGAGCGTCGATCAACGATCGACGGCTAAACGGGTGTCTGGTTATTTAGCCTTCTTCAGTTCGGGGCCGATCTGCTCGCCGGTGGTCGCGGCGACGCGGATCTTGCTGCCGTCGTCCTTGGTTTCGTAGCGGACGCGGGTGGCTTTGCCGGCGTTGTCGACGGGGCTGACGTTGGAGATGTGGATGGGCATCTCCAGGCTGACGGTGCCGCCCTGCGGGTTGGCTTGGCTGGGCTTGATGTGCTTCACACGGACGTTGACGCCCTTGACCACGACGCGCTCGGCGCCGGGGTCTTGCTTGTCAGTCAGGACGCGGAGGACTTCGCCGGTACGGCCCTTGTCCTTGCCGGTGCGAACGATCACGTTGTCGCCTTTGCGGATGTGTCTTGGCATGGCTGTTCTTTCGTAAAACCGCTAAGGGCTTACACGACCTCCGTCGCGAGGGAAACGATCTTCATGTAGTTCTGTTCACGCAGCTCACGGGCGACCGCACCGAAGATGCGGGTACCGCGGGGGTTGCCTTCGTCGTCGATGAGGACGATCGCGTTCTTGTCGAAGCGGACGTAGCTGCCGTCCTTACGACGCACGGGGTAGTTCGTGCGGACGACGACACCCTTGACGATCGTGCCGGTCTTCATGTCGCTGCCGGGCAGGGACTTCTTCACCGAGCAGACGACTTTGTCGCCCACGGTCGCGGTCGGCCGGGTGGTCTTGCCACGGGCGGTCGAGGTCCCCAGGACGCGGATCACGTAAGCGATCTTGGCGCCGGAGTTGTCGGCCACATCGACTCTGGATTCAACTTGGATCATGACTTACTTCCTGCCGGTCTTGCCGGGGAGAGCGTCGATCGTCGATCGACGGCTAAACGTTAAGGGTTGCTTACTCAGCCGACTCTTCGGCGGCGGGGGCGAGTTCTTCGATTTCGGGGGCGGGCACGTTGGTGACCGGGGGGAGGGCCGACTCAACGACTTCCACCAGACGCCAGCTCTTGGTCTTGCTCAGCGGACGGCAGCGGGCGATGCGGACGCGGTCGCCTTCTTTACAGTCGTTCTGCTCATCGTGGACCTGGAACTTCTGGGTCTTCTTGATGAACTTGCCGTACTTGGGGTGCTGAACCTTGTAGGCCACGGCCACGGTGCGGGTCTTGTCACGCTTATCACTGGTGACGACGCCGACCTTGGTACCGAGCAGCGGACGATCGTTGGTGGGGGTTTCGGTGGTCATGGCTTAGTTCGACTCCTGGGTCGATGCGATTTCGCGGGTACGTTTTTCGGTGAGCACACGGGCGATGTCACGACGGATGTTGCCCAGCTCCTTGGGGTTCTCGAGCTTCTCGGTCACCGACTGGGTGCGGAGCTCGAAGAGGCGGCTGCGCAGTTGGCCGACGGTTTCGACCAGCTCGGCGTCGCTCATTTTGTGGACTTCGTTGGCTTTCATGGTTCGGTTCCAAGATCGCGGATGGCATCCGCGGCTTTATGCAGGGATCAAAGGTGGTTACGACGCTCCACGAAGCGGCACTTGAACGGCAGCTTGTGAGCCACGCGGACGAACGCCTTCTTGGCGATGTCGCGGGGGACGCCGGCCAGCTCGTACACCACGGTGCCGGGCTTCACGCGGGCCACCCAGTACTCGGGCTCGGCCTTACCCTTACCCATCCGTTGCTCCAGAGGCTTCTTGGAGATCGGCTTGTCGGGGAAGACGCGGACAAACAGCTTGCCTTCACGGGCGACGTACTGACGAGCGGCGATACGGCCGGCCTCGATCTGACGGGCGGTCAGCCAGCCACCTTCGGTGACTTGCAGGGCGTAGTCGCCGAACGAGACCTTGTTGCCACGCTGGGCGTTGCCCTTGAGGGTGCCGCGTTGCTGCTTGCGGAATTTGACGCGTTTGGGAAGAAGAGGCATCGGGTTGCTCCGTTGGGAGCGTCGATCAATGATCGACGACTAAACAATTCGGTTCGTTTCAGTTTCGATTAACGGCGGCCACGGGCACGGGGACGGGCACCGGCGGCTTTGGATTCGATTTCGCCTTCGGCGACTTCGTGGTACATGCCCTTGTAGATCCACACCTTGACACCGATGATGCCGTAGGTGGTGTTCGACTCGGCGAAGCCGTAGTCGATCTCAGCCTGAAGGGTCTGCAGCGGAATCGCACCCATGCGGATGTCTTCGCTGCGGCTCATTTCGTGGCCACCCAGGCGGCCCGAGAGCATGATCTTCACACCCTTGGCACCGGCGGTCATCGCGGCTTCGGCCTTCATCTTCATGACGCGGCGGAAGCTGGCCCGCTTGGCGAGCTGCTCGGCGATCGACTCGGCGACGAGCTTCGAGTCGGCGTCGGGGTTGCTGACTTCGATGCAGTTGATCGACACGTTACGGCCGGTCAGGTGCTGCAGGTCGCCGGTGAGGCGGTCGATCTCGGCGCCCTTGGGGCCGATGACCAAGCCGGGGCGAGCGGTCTTGA
Organism: Algisphaera agarilytica; assembly: GCF_014207595.1. Lineage (NCBI taxonomy): Bacteria > Pseudomonadati > Planctomycetota > Phycisphaerae > Phycisphaerales > Phycisphaeraceae > Algisphaera > Algisphaera agarilytica. The sequence continues at coordinate 3,332,142 of NZ_JACHGY010000001.1, read as the reverse complement.
TGATGATCTTCAGCTCTTCGCGGGTGCGCTCGATGTGGATGTCGGACACGGCCGCGAACGGGGGCTTACGGTTGAGTTGCTTGTCGAGGTAGTTGCGGATGCGCTGGTCCTCGATGAGCAGTTCGCCGTAGAAGGCCTTGGTCGGTGCGTACCAGCGGCTGCGGTGAGCTTCGGTGATGCCGACGCGGAAGCCGAAGGGGTGTACTTTTTGTCCCATGGTGGGTCTCTTTCGTTTCGGGAGCGTCGATCTGCGATCGACGGCTAAACGGGATCAGGTTCTTTTACGTCCGGGTCGGTTTACGCTTCGTCGACGCTCACGGTGATGTGGCTGGTGCGCTTCAGGATGGGGTGAGCGCGGCCACGGTCTTTGGGTTGGAACCGCTTGATGGTCGGGCCGGCATCGACGCGGGCTTCGCTGACCTTGAGGCTGCGGGTGTTGGCCTCGGCCTGGTCGGCGTTGTTGTACGCGGCGACCAGAGCGTTCTTGACCAGGACGGCGGCACGGAGCTTGGAGAGCTCGAGGGTGGTCAGGGCGTCGGCGTAGCTCTTGCCGCGGATCTGATCGACGACAAGTCGAACTTTCTGCGGGCTGATGCGGGCCATGCGGTGGACGTTGGTGTAAGGCATTGCTTGTTCTCGTGGCTAAGCCGCAAGCGGCAAGTGGTTTCCAGTGTGATTAACGACCCATGGCGGCCCGTTGGGCCTTGGTGCCGGTGGTGTGCGAACGGAACATACGGGTCAGGCTGAACTCGCCGAGCTTGTGGCCGACCATGTCTTCGGTGACGAACACGTTCAGGTGAGCCTTGCCGTTGTGGACCAGGAAGGTGTGGCCAACGAACTCGGGCACGATGGTGCAGTTGCGGGCCCAGGTCTTGATGGGCTCTTTGCGGTCCATCTGGTTCAGCTTCTCGACCTTGCGGTAGAGCTTGAAGTCGACGTAGGGACCTTTTTTGAGGCTGCGTGGCATGGTGGTGTTCCGTAGAAGGCGTTTGGCTCAACGTCCAAACACCGGGTTTGCTTCCGATTACTTGAGTTTCAGTTGACCGTAACGCTTCGAGACACGGCGGCGGATGATCCGCTTGTTCGAGGCCTTGCCGTTCTTGCGGGTGCGGCCGCCCTTCGCGAGGGTGCCGGACCGCTGAGCGGGGGGACGGTTACCCGACGATTTATTGTCACCACCGCCCATGGGGTGTTCGTGGTGGTTCTTGGCCATACCACGGGTGTGGGGACGCTTGCCGAGGTGGCGGGACTTACCGGCCTTACCCAGGCTGGTCTTGTTGTGGTCGGTGTTGCCAACCTGGCCGAGGGTGGCCCGGCATTCGACCGACACCTGACGAACTTCGCCCGAGGGGAAGACGAGGGTGGCCCATTGGCCTTCGCGGTTGGTCAGGCGAGCGTAGGTGCCCGCCGAGCGGCAGAGCTGAGCGCCCTTGCCGGGGACCAGCTCGATGCAGTGCACGTTCAGACCGGTGGGGATCTTGCCCAGCGGCATGCTGTTGCCCACGACCGGCTCAGCCTTCTCGGCCGAGGAGACGACGGTCATGCCGTCGGTCAGGCCGATGGGAGCGATGATATAACGCTTTTCACCGTCGGCGTACTCGAGCAGAGCGATGTTGGACGAGCGGTTGGGGTCGTATTCGATGCCGACCACGGTCGCCTGTATGTCGTCCTTCTTGCGAGCGAAGTCGATCCGACGGTAACGCTGCTTGTTGCCACCGCCGCGCGATTGGACGGTGATCTTGCCCTGGTTGTTGCGACCGCCGAACTTACGCTTCTTGGAGAGGAGCGTCTTCTCGGGCTTGGTCTTGGTCACCTCGGAGTAGAGGTTGACCGAAGCGTCGCGCCGGCTGGGCGTAGTCGGTTTGTAGTTGCGAATGGCCATGGTAAGTGCCCTTTAGCCCTGGGCTTTGCCCGGGGACGTCCCTGGGCAGAGCCCAGGGCTAACGGATTAATTAGAACAGTTCGATGCGGTCTTCTTCGTGCAGCTGCACGGTGGCCTTCTTCCAGTCCGAGCTCTTGGCCGGGCCGAAGCGGGTGCGGAAGTACTTGCCCTTGCGGATCTGGGTCGAGACGCGCTCGACGCGGACGCCGTAGAGCTTCTCGATGGCCGCTTTGATCTGGGGCTTGCGGGCCTTCATCGCCACTTCAAACGAGTAGCGGTTGCGGTCGCCGGATTCCCAGGTGGTCTTCTCGGTGATGAGCGGCTTCTTCACGATGTCGGTGGCTTCAATGTATGCCATGGGATTACGCAGCCTCCACGGTGTGAGCCTTGACACCCTGGGTCACCTTGGTGACGTACGCTTCGAAAGCGTCCTTGTGGGCGACAAGGTAGCGGTGGTTGAGCAGGTCGAACGCGTTGAGGCGGTCGATCTGAGTGGTGTCGATGTTGTCGAGGTTCTTCGCGGACTTGGCTTCGGCGGAAGTCACATCGGCGAGGGCGACCAGGCAGGTGCGGTCGATTTTGAGGGCGGAGAGGAGCGAGGCGAATTGCTTGGTGCTGGGCTTTTCAAACTTGCCCGCGTCGTCGATCAGCTTGATTTCGCCGTCGACGGCCTTGGCCAAGAGAGCGTTGCGGTTGGCCAGGCGACGCATCTTGGTCGGCATGCCTTGACGCCACGAGTGGCCGACCTTGGCGTGGGCGTTACCACCGCCGCGGAGGATGTTGGCCTTCTTGTCGCCACGACGAGCGTTGCCGGTGCCTTTTTGCTTGTAGAGCTTCTTGCCCGAGCCGTTGACCATGCTGCGCGACTTGGTGGTCGCGTTGACCGAGCGGCGGTTGGCGTGGAAGCGGACAAAGGCCTGCTTGAGCAACGCAGGACGCACCTCGCCTCCGAGCAAGCTCGGATCGATGGTGTACGTGCCGGTTTGGTCGCCCGACGTGTTGTAGATGGGGATTTCGATCATTTTCGTTACCTACGGGTTGCGGTGTTGCAACTGCGTGCTTTTCGCCCTCGGTGAAGAAGCCGCCCCGCCGCGGCATCCGCCGTGGTCGGTTTGAGCTCCTGGAGAACTCGGTGAGGCCCAGTTGTCTTGGCAAGACAGTTTCGATTCGGAGGACTGAGGCTTGAGCAGTGAGGGTTGAGCAACAAACTCAAACCTCGGCCCTTATGCCTCACACCTCACCCGACTTATCCTGCCGCAGCAGCGAGCTTGGCTTTACCTTTGTAAAGCCGCTTGGCCTCCCGAATGAAGATCAAACCCTGCTTCGGACCCGGGACCGGGCCCTTCACCAGCAGGAGATTCTTTTCTTTATCAACGCCGACCACTTTCAACGAGCGGACGGTAACTTGCTCGGCACCCATGTGGCCCGCCATGCGGATGCCCTTCTTGGGCTTACCGGTACCGAGGTTCGACGAACGGCCGCCGATCGAACCGGGCGAGCGGTGCTTACGCTCAACGCCGTGGCTGGCTTCCTGACCGGCGAAGCCGTGACGCTTCATGCCGCCCTGAAAACCCTTGCCCTTGCTGGTGCCGGTGACGTCGACAAACACGGTCGACTCAAACGACTCCACGTTGATTTCCTGACCGGCTTCGTATTCAGCGACTTCCGACTCGTCCAGGCGGACTTCCTTGTGGAAACGCTTGGGAGCCAGACCGGCCTTGGCGTCGTGACCGATGACCTGGAAGGTCGAGTTACGAGCCTTGACGTCTTCGAACGCCATTTGAATGGCGTCGTAGCCGTCGGTCTCTTGCGTCTTGACTTGGCTGACGAAACACGGGCCCGCTTCGATGACGGTGACGGGCACGTTGGCGCCTTCGCCGTCGTAGAGGCGGGTCATTCCGATTTTGCGGCCGAGGATTGCTTTCGGCATGGTTCTGATCTCCGGGGAGGGCTTTTCAGCCGGTCTTGCTTTGGGGCAGAGGACCGAGTCCCTGTTTGAGCAAATTGAGTTCTAAAACGATTCGTTACTTCAACTACGCCTTGATCTTGACGAACACACCGGCGGGGACCACCAAGCGGTTCAGAGCTTCGACCGTACGGGCGTTGGGCTCTTTGATGTCGATGATCCGCTTGTGCGTGCGGATCTCGAACTGCTCACGCGACTTCTTGTCGATGTGCGGCGAGCGGAGCACGGTGTAGCGCTCGATGCGGGTGGGCAGCGGCACGGGGCCCGCGACCTTGGCGTTGGTACGCTTGGCGTGATCGACGATCTCCTTGGCGGAGGCGTCGAGCGCCTGGTGGTCGTAAGCTTCCATTCGGATTCGGATCTGTCCTGCAGCCATGCTTGTCGTTTGCCCTGAGCAAGTAGCGGTACGGATACCTCTGGTCGGCACGAGCCGATTGAGGCGAGCCGCACAGTGTACAGACCCTCAGCCCTCTGTCAAACCGGACGTGAACAAAAAATTCATCCCCCGAGCCCGTTTTGGGGAAAACTCCAACCCTCCCCCGACCGCGGCCCCAAACCGCCCCGCCGCATCCGGTTACGGCGTCCGGCAAACCTCGTCCAGAACCGCCTCGGCGACGTAAATCGGCACGGAATTGGCCACGCCCAGTGCAATCGCGTCCGACGGCCGAGAATCGACCTCCCGCACGTCGTTTTCATCGGAAATCGAACGCAAGTGCAGCTTGGCAAAGAACGTGTGATCCGAGAGATCGCTGATCTCCACCCGCTCCAGCTCGTAACCCAGTTCTTCCACCACACTGGCGAGCAGCTCGTGGGTCTGCGGCCGGGGCGGGACTTGGCCCATCAGACGGCGTTCGATGGCCGCCGCCTCGTTGAAACCGATGAGTATGGGGAACTTGCGCGGCTCGCCGGAGGCGGGCTCGACTTCGCGGAGCTCGAGGTAGTGGGTGTCCTCGGTCTCGCTGATCAGGATGCGGGCGAGTTCCATCTGAATCTGCATCGAACGTCCCTTTGAATCTCGGCCGAAAAGCACAGCACACGGGCGAAGAGGCCTGATTAGACTCAGGACGGTGTGTGGCCGACCACCGCATGATAGCTGCCGTCATGGCCATCCGACCCCCCCTGGATGCTGGATTCTGGCAAAATCGTGGATTCCTTATCCAGCGAAAGCCCCGGGGCCTGGTCGACGATCCAGCGGGCCTGCTGGTCGTTTTCTTCCGCTTCGATCGAGCAGGTGCAATACAGCAGCCGTCCGCCGGGGGCGAGGTGGCCCAGGGCCCGGGTGACGATCTCTCGCTGCAACTGCACCAGCGATTTCAGATTCGCCTCGGTCGCCCGGTAGCGGGCCCCGGGGCGGCGGGCCAGCACCCCCGTGTTCGAGCACGGCACGTCCAGCACGATCAAATCGAACAGATGCCCGGGCTTGGGCTCGGCCACCGAGACGCCCTCGACTTGCTCCAAGTCCGCCCGGCGATCGTCGTCCGGGTCGTGTGCGGTGATCGCCGCCTCGGGATAAACCTGCTGAAGCTGACGCGTCTTGGTCCCCCGGCCTGCACACAGGTCCAAGATCGTGCGCGGCTGGAAATCAAGCCCATTCAACGCCGCGACCGACGCCAGCGACGCGGGGTCCTGCACGCGACGGCTCGAATCTTCCGCCAGCCAGTCGACCAACTCGGCGTGCGAACCGCCCCACCGCTGCGACGCCTCGTTCTCAACGACAAACGTCGGCGGGTTCTGCAGGCTATTCAGGGCGATGGCCGTCGCACGCTCGCGGCCGTGCTGCTTGAACCAGCGTTGGAGCAACGGCATCGGATGGCTTGTCGCCACGACGAGGTGCGCGAGCAAGTTGTCCGCTTTGGGCAGCAGTTTCCCCTTGAGCTTGATCGTGGTGCCGTCCGCCGCGGGCAAGCCATCGGGCGCCGCGGCCCACGGCTCGTCGCTCGGCCCCACCACCGAATCGCTGATCTTGCGCAGCACCGCGTTGACCACACCCGACGTCCGCTTGACCTCGAACACATGCGTCAGCCGCACGCTCTCGTCGATCACGGCATACGCCGGCAGGCGATCCATCAACACGAGCTGCGCCGCCCCGCCCAGCAGGATCGCCACGGTCTCCGCGGGCATCTTCCGCATGGGCTGCTTGAGGTGGCGTTTGAGCAGATGTTCGAGCGTGAGCCAACGCTGGATCGTCGTGCGGTGGATCGCCGTGGCCAACCGCGCATCCGCAGGCGACAGCCCTTCGAGGTCCGGCTCAACGAGCGGCAGATCGGGAAACCGCTCAACCGCGGGGATCAAAGCTTGGATGGCGGCAGAACGTGCGGTACGAGACATGGGCACACGATAGCGTCAGAGCGTTGCGAATACTGAAATCAATACGCACAACAAAACAGCCGGGGGCTAACAGCCCCCGGGGCCGCAGCTCAAACTCGCGCTTAGGTGTAGACCGTAGCCGCGGCACCGGGACCTGTTAGGTCCCGGCTATTCGGTCCGTTTGCTCAGTTGAATCATTCCACCGTTGCGGCGTCTTGCGTCGCCGGGTCGAGTGCTTTGCGCACCTCTTCGAGGAACTGGTCGACCTTGAACGGCTTAAAGAGCACGGTCGAAAGCCCTTCCTGCGACGCACGCACGATCGAGTGGTGCGGGTCGTAGCCGAAGCCGGTCATGAGGACGACGGGCATGCCTTCGCGGGCGCGTTGGGCCGAGGCGTAGATCTCGTAGCCGTTGCGGTACGGCATCTTGATGTCGGAGATCACCAGGTCGAACGGGTCCTGGTCAAGCAGGCTGCACGCCTCGTAGCCGTCTTTCGCGGTGGTGCAGACGCAGCCGAACTTGGAGAGAACTTCCTTGACGGTCTTGCGGATGTTGGGCTCGTCGTCGGCGATGAGGATGCGCTTGCCGTGGAGCAGCGGATCGGTCTGGGTTTCTTCGACCTTGTCGCAGCCGATGACCGCGGCGGGGCCGGCCTTGACGTTCTTGATCGAGTCGCGGATCGATTCGACGCCGGAGAGCACCTTGTTGAGGCGGGCACGCATGGCGTCGTCGCCGATGTACTCTTCCATCAGGTTCTGCGACTCGGTCACGATCTGATCGAGCGGGCCCTCGATCTCGTGGATGACGCTGTCGGTGATGGTGTTGCTGGTGGTGAAGCGTTCGACGACCAACAGGTCGAGGATGTTCAGCGCCATCGCGACGTATCGGCCGAAGATCTCGACGAACTGGCGGTCGTCTTCGTTGAAGGTGCCGATCTCTTCGGACTCGACGTTGTACACGCCGATGACTTCGTCGAAGAGCATGAGCGGCACGGTCAGCGAGCTCTTGGAGTGCTGCAGGCCCAGGACGTAACGCGGGTCTTTCTCGACGTCGTGGCAGATGTACGACCGGCCGGTCGCGCCGACGTAGCCGGAGATGCCGTTGCCTTCGGGCTGGGCGTAGAGGTCGATTTCGAGCGCTTCGGGCGGCAGCCCTTCAGCGATGACGACTTCGAGCTTGTTGGTCCGCTTGTCGAGCAGGCGGATCGCGAAGTGGTCGAAGTGCATCAGGTCCTTGGAGTACTTGATGATCTTTTCTTGCAGCAGTTTCAGCCGTTCGGCGGGCGTCTTGCTGGCGACGGCTTCGCCTTGGATGCGGGCGAGTTCCCGGCCCGAGGCATCGATCGCGTCGATCTTGCTCTGCAGACGCTTGCCGCTGCTGGCGTCCCACACGACCGCGACCACCTGCTCGACCTCGCCACGGTCGTTGATGACCGGCGAGCAGATCATCTCGTAGTAGTTCTCTTTGTCCTGGAAGGTGAACTTCTTGGAGCGGCGCTGCGAGGTTTCGCCGGCCGCGCTCACCTGGGACTTAAAGATCTGCAGGGCTTGCCGGCAGATGCGCTTGGTGTGTTCGGTGGTCTCGGGGGTGAAGCCCCGCATGGTCTTGTTAGACCAGCTCATCCGGCCGTCGGCGTCGACGATGCACACGCCCTCGCCGATGGTGTTCAGGATCACGCTGGACTTGTCGCCGACCAGACCGCGCTCGAGCGGCAGGAAGTCCCCCGCCTCGGCAAACACCGCGTGGTACTCGTCGGCTCGAAGCGCCGCGAGTGCCTCATCGATCGACTCGGTCGCGGTGACATCGAAGTGCTCGGACAGCATCTGCGTCACCGGCACGTTAGCCGAGACGTCGCTACCGAAGATCAGGACTCGTTTTCTGGAATCGCTCATGGCTCGAGATCCACCCCCGGCCTCGATTCAGGGTAATTCAGCCATATTTGCCGCACGTCGCGGCGGTACTACAGGTATCGACCGAAGCCGAGCACCTATGGAGAATATGATAGGAGGTTTCGTATTACAAAAAATGAAACAGTTGCCAAATTTTTATCGGCTCAAACGATATACGGCGAATACCCCAGTGTTCCAGATTCTGTTCCAAAAAACCCTAGAAACGCCGCGAAATCACCGCGTCGGCCATCCCTACCAACAGCTGCCTCGCGTCTGAAGGCGGCAGCTGCATCTCGATCGAACTCTTCGCATCGCCGACCAAACGCTCGGCCCACTGCCTGGCGTAATCCAGCCCTTCGCCTTCGCGGATTGCTTCACGCAGACGGGCCACCGCATCGTCGTCCACACCCCGCTTCAGGTCAGCCACGAGTGCTTCCCGCTCCGAAGCCCCCACCGAAGCGAGGTGGTGGATCAACGGCAGAGTCAGTTTGCCCTTGGCCAGGTCCCGCCCGAGGGTCTTGCCGACTTCCTCGGGGTTGCCGGTGAGGTCCAGCACATCGTCGATGATCTGGAACGCCACGCCGAGCTTCTGCCCGAATTCGAAGAGGGTCTGCCCCACCGCGGCGCCGCTGTCGACCTGGCCGGTCTCCAGCACGACGGGCATCTGGCAGCACACCCCACACAAACTCGCGGTCTTGCGGCGGATGATCTCGAAATAGGTGCGCTCGCCGAGCTCCCAGTCCTCGCGGTGGTGCAGCTGCAGCAGCTCGCCCTCGCACACGGTGTTGGTCGCCGCGGCGATGGCCCGCGAGGCGGCGGGAAGCGGGATCGCGCTGCACAGGTGATAGGCGTGGCTGATGAGGTAGTCGCCGAGCATCACCGCGGCCTCGTTGCCGCGCAGGTGGTTGATCGTCGCCCCGCGGCGACGCATCTCGGCCTCGTCGAGGATGTCGTCGTGCACCAGCGTGGCCATGTGGACCATCTCGGCGACGGTGGCGACGGTGGTCACCCAGTCCTGAAACTGCTCGTCCTCGTCCCGCTCGGGGTAGGCGGCCATGGCCGAGACCAGAACCAGCGTCGGCCGGAGCATCTTGCCGCGGTAGCGCTCGACATGTTCGGCGAGCGTGTTCACGTTCGGCAAGTCGCTGAGCAGCTCGGCCCGGAACCGGGATTCGACCTGGGCCAGTCGCTGCGTCAGGGTGGCGTGGATCTCGCCGTCGTTGGGGGACAGTAAAAGCATGTCTCTGTAGCTTAGGCGTTTCCTCGGCTTTGTGACACCAATGGGCATAACCCCGAGTCAAGTCGCCTCGGACAACGCTCGATAGAAACAGAGTGATCGGACCGGACCGAGGCGATCGGTTATCGGAAGGTTCTCGGCGTTGCGTCGCCGCGAAGCAACGGGTCCGCGCGTCTCGGCGGTGTTTTTAGGTGCCGAGACGACATAATGCGGTTACACTTCGCGTGGAGGCGCAACTTCCGCGCTGCGTCTGACCTGTTCGTTTTCTCACTCGCCCTCGGATTTCTTCCACCGTGGAACAGACCCAAAGCAACCTGGACTCGACCGTCGGCCGCCTGGTCGTCGAAAAAGGCTTGGCGGCCCAGCAGGACGTCAACCGCCTGCTCGAGCGGGTGAAGCAAGGGTCGTCGATCGGCGGGGCATCGGGCGATTCGAAACAAGGCAGCCTGGCGAGCATGCTCATCGCCGAGGGGCTGGTCACGCAGAAGCAACTGGATCGTCTCAAGCCCGAGCTCGAGGAGCGGCGGGCCGGGGCCCAGATCCCGGGGTATCAGATCATCCGTCAGCTCGGGGCCGGGGCGATGGCCCGGGTGTTCCTGGCCAAGCAGATCTCGCTGGACCGCATGGTCGCGATCAAGGTGCTGCCCCAGAAATTCACCAACAACCCCGACTTCGTCGCCCGGTTCTACGCCGAAGGCAAAGCCGCGGCCAAGCTGAACCACCCCAACATCGTCCAGGCGTTCGACGTCGGCAAGAGCGGCGATTACCACTACTTCGTGATGGAATTCGTGGACGGCCGCACCGTCTACGACGACATCACCGAACAGGGTGTCTACTCCGAAGAAGACGCGGTCCGCATCGGCATCGAGTGTGCCAAGGCGCTGGACCACGCCCACAAGCAGGGCTTCATCCACCGGGACGTGAAGCCCAAGAACATCATGATGGCCAACGCCGACAACGGCTCGAAGCTGGCCGACATGGGCCTGGCCCGTGCGGTGTCGGATGTCGAGGCCGCCGAGGCCGAGGCCGGCAAAGCCTACGGCACGCCGTACTACATCAGCCCCGAGCAGATCCGCGGCGAGGTTGACGTCGACGCCCGCGCCGACATCTACTCGCTGGGCGCCACGATGTACCACATGGTCACCGGCCAGGTGCCCTTCGACGGGGCCAACCCCTCGACGGTCATGCACAAGCACCTCAAGAACGCGCTGGTGCCCCCGGATCACCTCAACAAGTCGCTGTCCAGCGGCATCTCCGAAGTCATCGAAGTCTGCATGGCCAAGGACCGGAGCAAGCGTTACGCCTCGGCCGCGGACATGCTCGAAGACCTGCAATCCATCCAGCGGGGCGAAGCCCCCATGCAGGCCCGCAAGGTCTTCGATGTCGGAGCGTTGGCGACCCTCGCTTCCACCGAAGAAGAGCAGGTCAACGCCATCCCTGAGGAAGACCCCCTAACCGCCCTGCCTGAGTTCTGGCTGGCCCTCTCGGGTTGGGTTGTAGCGGTCATGATGTTTATCGCGTTGCTCCTGGCCAACGCCATGCTCTAATCGCGGTTTTTCTGCTTGGCTTCCGGCGAATCCCGTCTTTTTCGGGAACATTCTGCCTGCGCCGGACGTTGTTGATCCATGCAGGCAACGTCTGAAACAAACCCGCCCTCGAACCGCCGATCGCCGGCCCGGGTTGCGTCCCGGTGGGCCCTGGTGGTGCTGATCGGGTTGGGCTCGGCGTTGATCATCGATCTGGGTCGGCAGGCGCTGATTTCCGAGAAGGTCCAGTGGGCCACGCTCACCCCTGCCGAGACGCCCTCCCGCCACATCGACCCGGTGTCGTCGGCCTACGCTTCCGCCGCGCGGGAATTCCCGGACAACCGGCCTCGGCTCATCCGCTTCACCGCCGACTGGTGCCCGCCCTGCAATTCGATGAGTAAGCGGGTGTTCTCCAAGGACGACGTCGCGGACGCCATCCACGACCGCTTTGACGCCTACAGCGTGGACCTCACCTCCCCCGGCGTCGATGAAAACGTGATCGCCGACCGTTACCGGATCGCCTACCTGCCGACACTCTTGATCACCGACGCAAACGGCCAAGAACTCGCCCGGCTCGACCGGGATGTCGATGCCCAGGATTTCCTTGAATGGCTCGACCGGGGCTGGGATCAGTGGGAGCAGATCGAATCCGGCGCACAGCCGGCCGATGACACCTCAGGGGGATTACCCATTTCTCACATGGAATCGATAAACTGACGACTCGGCCAGCTTTTTCGATTATCCCCCCGCTCAAGGATCACCCCCATGCCCACCGGCCTCCGTTCGCTCATCGACTCCGGCACCCGCGTTTGGCTCGACTCCGTCGACCCCGAAGAAGTCATCAAAAACAAGACCGCCGGCGTCACGGGTTGCACCTCGAACCCCAGCATCATCGCGGACCTCGTGCAGTCGGGACGATTCGACGACAAGATCAACGAGTTCATCGAGCAGGGCCTGGACGACGAAGCCCTCACCTGGGCCATGACCGACCATCTCGTCGTCGAAGCCCAGAAGGAGTACACCGGCGTGTGGGCGGACACCCAGGGCAACGACGGCTGGATCAGCTTCGAGCTCGACCCTCTGCTCGAAGACACCGCCAACCCGCTGTCGGTCGAAGAACGCTCGGCCAAATACGTCGAGCTCGGCAAGAAGTGGAACGAAGGCCACCAGAACCGCATGATCAAGGTCCCCGCGACCGAAGCGGGCCTCGGTGCACTCGAAGAGCTCGCCGCCGCCGGCATCACGCTCAACGTCACCCTGATCTTCAGCGAACGCCAGTACCTCGCCGCCCGTGATGCGGTGTGGAAGGGCCGGCAGCGCTACGGCAAGCTCGACGAGTTTAAGAGCGTGTACTCCATCTTCGTCTCCCGCGTCGATGTCTACACCGAGAAAGAACTCCCCGGACTCAGCGCGGACCTGCAGGGCCAAGTCGGCATCCTCAACGCCAAGCTCATCGGGCTCAAGAACCACGAGTTCTGGGCCGACAAGGGTCTCAAGCTCGATCAGGAGATGATCTTCGCCTCCACCGGCACCAAGAAGCCCGAGCTGCCCAAGGACTTCTACGTCGACGCACTGGCCGGCTCGGACATCCAGACCAACCCCCCCGCCACCAACGCCGCGCTCGACGAGATCGGCCGGGTTTACGAACCCACCTCTCGCACCCTGCCCGACCAAGCGATCCTCGACGAGTTCGCCACGATTGACATCCAGAAGATGGAAGACCAGCTGATGGCTGAGGGCACCGCGAAATTCGCCGACCCCCACAAGGCGCTCATCCAAACCATCGCCGACAAGCGCAGCGCGCTGGCCGGCGCCTGAGCGTCCTCGGCCAAACTCTGTCGATACCCCATGGGCCACGCCTGCCACCAGGCGTGGCCTTTTTTCTCGCCTCGGGGTCATCCGGCTCCCGGGGAATCCCCCCCGATGCGACACAACGCTTGACCCAGCCCCGGCGCTGCTTGATACTTGCTCTCCCCGCCCCCTCTCGGAGTGACTGCGAATGAACGTTAGCCGGTGTTTAGTTTTGTTGGCCGCCCTCGTGATGGTGGGTTGTTCCACCGCGAAGAAATCCGAAACCAGCGGCTTGGTACCACCCGGGGCCGAGTTCCGTACCGGGCTGCCCTTTGAACCCGGCTACGCCCACCAGTTCGGCTATTCCCACCGCTGGGCACGCTCGCTGGAGTTGTCCAAGAAGCAATCCATCTACGCGGTCCGGACGATCGGCGACCTGATTGTCACCGTCGAACGCCCCAGCAGCTTCATCACCGCCCTCAATGCGGACGACGGCTCGCTCGCTTGGAAAGCGGTGATCGGCGAACCCCTGGAAACGTTCTACGCCGCGTTTGGCAACGACGACTATATCTTCGTCAACTCCAGCCGCCGCCTGTTCAAGCTCTTCCGCAGCAACGGCCAGATCGCGCAGGTTTACGACCTGCCCCTGCCGGTCACGATGTCCCCGCTGCTCGTGGATGACATCGCGGTCTTCGGCTCGATCAACGGTAACGTCTACGGCTACGACGTCGTCGACAGCTACCGCAAGTGGATGTACGGCCTTGATGGCCGCATCATGTCCACGCCGTTGAGTGATGGCGAATCGGTCTTCGTGTCCGACTCCAATGGCTCTTACGCCATGCTCGTCGCCAAGACCGGTGACCTGCGTTGGCGCGGCGCCACCTACGGCCAGCTGTCTTCAGAACCCATCCGTCACGCGTTGGACGTGGTCATCGCCAGCGACGACCAATCCCTCTATAGCCTCCGCGCCAACACCGGCGAATACCGTTGGCCCGTCTACCGCTCCGAAGTCCCCCTAAGCCAGACACCCGCCGCGTTCGGCGATGTGATCTACGTGGTTGAGCCGGGCATCGGGCTGACCGCGATCAACGCCCGGACCGGCAAGCCGCTGTGGAAGTCGGAAGCGTCGATGCAGCCCATCGCCGAAGTGGGTGGCAAGGTCGTCGCTTACGCCGACCAAACCCTCAGCAAGATCAACCCGGAAACCGGTGACGTCATCCAGACCGTGCCCACCCGCGAGATCGAAATCTTCGAGCCCGGCCCCGGACAAAGCCTGCTCATGGTCACCCCCAGCGGCGAGATCATGCGGATCGACCCCCGGCCCTGAGTCTTAAGTCTCCACCCTCTCGGCAGGTTGAGCCGAGCAACAACCATTTATACCCATGGACCAAGCGATCCCCATCAAGACCGCCCTGCTCTCGGTCTCCGATAAGACCGACCTCATCCCCTTCGCCCGCCGACTCAACGAGCTGGGCGTGAAGCTGATCTCCACCGGCGGCACCAAGAAAGCCCTGGCCGAGGCCGACCTGCCCGTCACCGGCATCGAAGAAGTCACCGGCTTCCCCGAGATGATGGACGGCCGCGTCAAGACCCTGCACCCCAAGGTCCACGGCGGCCTCCTGGCCCTCCGCGACAAGCCCGACCACGCCGCCTCGCTCGAAGAACACGACATCACCCCGATCGACCTGGTCGTGGTGAACCTCTACCCTTTCGAGCGTACCGTCGCCGACCCCGAGGTCAGCACGCCCGAAGCGATTGAGCAGATCGACATCGGCGGCCCGTCCATGGTGCGCTCGGCCGCGAAGAACCACCGCTACGTGACCATCGTCACCGACCCCAAGCAGTACGACACCGTCACCAATGCCCTGAAGGCCAACGACGGCGCGACCACCCTGGCCCTGCGTCAACACCTCGCCGCCGCCGCCTTCACCCGCACCGCGGAATACGACACCGCGATCTCCACTTGGCTCACCACCCGGTTCAAGTGATCCGATCGGCGTGACGTCGGTGCCCCTCTGAGGCATCGCGGCCGCAAAAAACCCAAAATATCTGTCCCGAATAACGCCACCCGACCGTGGCGCTTTTTCAATGCAATGGCGTGGGACGCAGAGCCGATGAACGCTCAAATACTCTCATAAAACTTACAATTCCCTAATCTTTTGTTAGGATGGCCTCTTGCGCTCATACATGGATGAGGGCGCCAGAGAGTCGAGATATGGTTTTACTGCTGAATATCGCGGGGGGTGTGGCGCTGATTCTGTTCGGTGTCCGGTTCCTGCGGAAGGGGCTTGACCGCCTGCTCGGCGATCGGCTGGGCCCGGTGATGCAACGGTTCGCGAGGTCTCGCATCAAGGCGTTTCTCGCAGGCATCGGCGTGGCGGTGATCGCCCCGTCTTCGACCACCATGTCCGTCCTCGCGGTTCAGACGGTGCGCGACGGGCACCTGCCCCCGCGCAGAGTTTTGGCCGTGATCCTGGGGGCCGACATCGGACTCACGATGATGGTCCTGCTCATCGCGTTGCGCTTGGATCAATACGCCGCGGGATTCGTGGCCATCGGCGTTGCGTTGTTTCAGTTCACTCGGTCGAGCCGGAGCCGGGGCATCGGGCAGGTCGTCCTCAGCCTTGGTTTTATCTTCCTGGGCATCATGACCATCTCCTCGGCCGCGTCCTCGGTCCAGCCCGACGGGGACCTGCTCGAATTGCTGACGCTCGCCGCGCGTTACCCCTTCCTGCTCGCCGCGATCGCGGCGGTCCTGGCGATCGCGTTGCAATCCTCAACCGCATCGATCGGCCTGGCGATGGGCTTGGCGGCGGCGGACCTGGGCGAGCTCAACCCGATGTCGTTTGCCGTGCCCGTGGTCATCGGGGCCAACGTCGGGGTTGGCGTCACCCTGCTCATCATCGCGGGCTCGCAACCCGCGGCGCGTCGGCTGGCGTTGGGCAACCTGATCTGCAAACTCACAACCGCGGTGATGCTCCTGGCGTTGTCGGCCTGGGTGATCCGTTTCGTGGATGGGCTGCCGTTGAACCTGGACCGCAAGATCGCGGTGTCGCATAGCGGGTTCAACCTCGTCATGGCCGCCTGCTTCCTGCCGCTGGTCAACCCGGTGTACTACCTGGTGAATCGAATCGCCCCCGATCCCCCCGAAGCCCAGCAACGGGAGTTCGGCCCACGGTTCCTGAACAACCGACACATCGACGGATTGGCGATCGCCACCGGCCAGTCCCGCCAAGAGATCATGCGTGTCTCGGCCATGGTCCGCGGGATGCTCGACGACCTGTGGCAGGCCCTGCAGAAGCGCGACCCCGAACTCGCTCAGTCGGTTCAAGAACGCGACGACCAGGTCGATCTGCTGGACCGCGAGATCAAGCGTTACCTCGCTCGCATCGCCGGGGAAGACGCCGACGCCGATACGTCCGCCGAGGTCATGGCCCAGCTGCGCTACACCAACGAATTGGAAACCATCGGCGACATCATCGACCGCAACCTCGCCGAGCTGGTCGTGAAGCGCGCGGAGACAGACATCTGGTTCTCCGACGACGGCTGGGCCGAGCTGGACAGTTTTTACAAGAAGGTCGCGGAGAACCTGCTCATCGCCGAAACCGCCTTCGCCACCCGCGATCAGATCCTTGCCCAACGCCTCCTGCGTCACAAGCAGGCGCTGGGCGAAGAAGAGCGACAGCTCCGCGACAGCCACTTCACCCGGCTGCGTCAGGGCCAGACCCAGTCTCACGAGTCGAGCTCCGTCCACCTCGACATCCTCACGCACCTGCGTCGAATCAACAGCTGCGTGACCCACGTCGCCTACGCGATCGTGCAGAGCCAGGCCGAGCCGGCCTAAACCCTGTTCGCTGCAGCCAACCTAAAGCGGAGTCTTCACCGCCCCACTGCCGATAAAGCTCTCGATGCAGCGACTCGTCTCCATCTTGCTGCTCCTGTTCGCCGTGGGAGCCACCGCCTCGCCGCTCACGATCGCCCGACCCGACGACCGCGAGTTCGTCCGCGACACCGTCGGCGTCCTCTCGCCGGGCGAAGTCCGCCAGCTCCACCAGCGCTGCGAAACCCTGCTCAACGACACCAGCGTCCCGATGTTCGTGCTCACGATCGACGCCATGAGCAATCACGGCGGCAAGGGCATGACCATCGAAACCTTCGCCCGCACCCTCTTCGAAGAGATCGGCGACGCCCACCCGCTCAACCAGGACCACGACTGGCGCAACGGCATCCTCCTCGTGATAGCTCTGGACGACCGCGCCGCCCGGATCGAGCTCGGACGCACCTGGGCCGGCAGCAAGGACACCGCGTCGCGTCGGATCATGGACCAGCACCTCTTGCCCGCGTTCCGGGCCGGGGACTACGCGGCGGGGATTGTGGCCGGGGTCAACGCGTTAGACAAGATGGCCCGGGGCGAAGCGGTGCCCGCCCGGCCGGTGTCACGCAGCACGTACATCTGGTGGGCGGGGTTTGCGGGGCTGGCGATCTTTACGGTGGTGTCATTGTTCAGGCGAGGCAGCTCCGGCTGGGCCTGGCTGTTCTGGGGCACGGTGCTGGTGTTCATCGGCTTCGTGCTATTTCGATTACGCCAGAGGCCGGACGGCCGTTGGACTGCGTCGGGTTGGTCTTCCTCCGACCGAGGTGGGTGGAGCAGTGGCGGCGGGGGTTCGTTCGGCGGAGGCGGCGGATCTTTCGGTGGCGGGGGCGGCGCGAGCGGGAGCTGGTAAGTCATGTCACGGATGCAACGCCATTTCGACGAACAGGACGTCCAACGCGTCAACACCGCGATCGGCGAGGTCGAGGAAATCACCTCGGCCGAGATCGTGTGTGTCGCGGCCGCATCCTCGGGCCGATACGACCGGGCCGAGGACATCTTCGGCCTGCTCCTGGGCATGATCGCCGCGGGGCTTGTCTGGATTTTCCTGCCCGACGCGGTCCCCGGCGGCGACACCTGGGCGGGCTACACCCCCACGACCAAGATCGCCTTCATGGCACTCGCCGTGCTCGGCGGTTTCGTCCTCGGCACCGTGTGGGCCTCGCACGCCTGGCCCCTGCGTCGCCCGTTCGTCCCCAAGTCCGAGCAGCGTGAGAACGTCAGCCACGCCGCCAGCGCCGCGTTCTTCGATCAATCCCTACACCACACCCGCGCAGGCACGGGGCTGCTGATCTACCTCTCGATGGACGAACGCCGTGCGGTCATCCTCGCCGACGAAGCCGTGCTCGAAGCGCTATCGCAAACCACCCTCGACACCCTCTGCCGCGACCTCACCAAACTGCTCGCCGAGACCGACGCCGCCGAAGCCCTGTGCCAAACCATCCGCCGCGCGGGGCAGCACCTCGAGGCACTGCCCCGAGACGAAGACGACACCAACGAACACCCCAACACGCTGGTGTTGATCGACTGAGCAATAGTCGAAAGCCATGGGCGACGAACTTTTCGGTGAAGATAGCGTGATGGCCACCCCCAACGTCTTAATCCTGATGACCGATCAACAGTCCGCCGAGGCCATGAGCTTCGTGCTCGGCCGTGAGCATCTGCACACTCCAAATATGGACGCGCTGGCCGCAAGCGGGGTGGTGTTTGACCGGGCCTACACGCCCAACCCCCTGTGCGCTCCCGCACGTGCCTCGCTCTTCACGGGGCGCTACCCGCACGAGATCGGGCTGCAGACCAACTCGGTCCCCCAAGAACCCAATCGCTTCCGTTGCCTCGGCACCTACTTCCGCGACGCGGGTTTCGACACCGCGTATTTCGGCAAGTGGCACCTTCAATTCCCCTATGCCGACACTTCCTTGCACGGATTTCAAGCTGTCTCCGACACGTTGCCCGCCAACGGCATCGACCTGATCACGCCACAACTCGCCGCGTCTTTCATCCGTGCCAAACGCGAAACCCCTTTCTTCCTGGTCGCTTCGTTCAACAACCCCCACAACATCTGTGAGTGGGCGCGAGGCGACCGCGAACTGCCCGACGGTGATGTCGGCACGCCGCCTCCGTTACACCAGTGCCCTCCCCTGCGCTCCAATCTCGCCGAGACGCAAAGCGAAGCCACTGCCGTCAGCCTCGCCAAGCAAGCCTATCAAGCCAACCCCATGTTTCCGGTCGGTGATTATGGCGAAGCCCAATGGCGAGAACTCGTCTGGGCCTACTACCGCATGATCGAACTCGTCGATCAACGCATCGGCGAAGTCCTCACCGCGCTACACGACTCCGGTGAATACGACAACACCATCATCTTGCTCCTCAGCGATCACGGCGAATGCCGAGGCGCCCACGGGTGGAACCAGAAAACCGTGTTTTACGAAGAATCCACCCGCGTGCCCTATATCCTCAACGCCCCCGGATTGTCGCCGGGTCGATCCAACGCCCTGGTCAACTTCGGCGTGGATACGTTGCCCACTTTGGGTGAACTCACCGGGGTTGAGCTGCCTCAAGGCCTACCTGGCATGAGCCTCGTAAACGCCGCACACGGGACTGCCACCGAAACGGCGGAGTACTTGGTTTGCGAGAACAAGGCGGTCCAAGGCGCAGACATCTTCGACCAGCCCTTCGCACCGGACGGACGCATGGTCCGTACCGCGAGGTACAAATACTGCCTCTACAGCGTCGGGCCGCGGTATGAATCCTTGTTCGACCTCGAGCAAGACCCCGGCGAGATGCAAAACCTGGCCGAAGATGGTGATTACGGTGGCGTTCTCGCTGAACACCGAAAACACCTCTCGCACTTTGCCCAACGCTACGGCGATGACACCGCCGAGCAGATGCTGGCGTCTTGCGGCGATCGCAGCTGATCTCATCGACCTGCTGGTTTCCGCGACTCAACTCATGCTGCGGGCTTCAATTCGCCAGCATCCACCTGCTGCTGAAAGGCATCACGCAAGGTGTCTTCGAGGTCGCGATACGTCATACCCAGATCGCGTTGGCTCTTGCTGTTGTCGCCGATCCACTTTACGTCGACGTTGCGGCTGATCATGGTCCGGGTCATACGTTTGTCGACGAACGGCACGACAAGCCACGCCAGCCACTTCGGCACCGCGCGTTTCGGGAACGGATACCCCTCGCCGAACGCCTTGCGGAGGACCTGTGCGATCTCGAAGAAATCGGTGTTGTGGCCCAAGGCGATGTACCGCCCGTTGGCCCCGGGGTGGAACGCCACCCGCATGTGCATCTCCGCGACGTCGCGGACATCGACCACGCCCATCCCGAGGCGGAGCGTGCCGCTCTTCATGGTGCCGTCGCCGTTCTGCCGGATGAACTCCATCGACTCGCCACCGGCGTGCGGGTTGATTGCCGGCCCGTGCACGAAGGACGGGTTCACCGTACCGAGCGTCCACTGCGACTGGGCCTCGGCGATCTTCCAGGCTTCCTTTTCCGCGACCGTTTTGGAATACAGGTAGGGGTTGTAGTCCAGCGACGACGTCGTGTTCCACTGCTCTTCGGTGAATTTGCCGTCGGGTGTTTTCTTCACGTCGATGTTGTCGCCCATAATCGCGGCGACGCTGCTGGTCACCACGACGCGTTTCACGCTGGGCGTTTGGTTCGCCTGCTCCAGCACGTTGCGAGTACCAAGGAGCGCGGGATCGACCAGGTCTTTCTGCGGGTCATCCACGCTGATCGCGAACGGCGAGGCGGTGTGGAATACCACCGAGCAGCCATCCATCGCCTCGGCGTAGGAGCCCGGGGTGGTGAGTTCGCCGCGGAAGTACTTGATGCTGCCGGGCAATTCTTCCGCCAGCGCATCGAGGTAGCGGAGCTTGTCGATCTTCTGCGGGTCACGCACCGCGGCGTGGACCGTGAAGCCTTCTTCGAGCAGGCGTTTCACCACCCAGCCCGCGACGTAGCCGGTCGCGCCGGTGACCAGAGCCGTTTTGTTTTCGGGGTATTGCAACATGATTCATCTCCTGAGTGGTCCCACCATCGGCAGGGTTATTTCGATCACGGTTTAGGCAGGCAAGCCCATCATTTCCTTGATCCGCGCGAAAAACGCCGCGTCGTCAACGCCCTCACGCAGAGCCATAAATTCCTCAGCACCCCCGGCGGCGAGATAACGCATCCGCGGCGTGCCGTCGGTGATGGCGTTGTAAATCACCTCCGCGCAGTCCGACGACGGCGAAGCGGTGTCCATGATCGGCTCGAAATTCGAGAGCATCTTCTGCACGATCGGCTGGTACTCTTCGATCGATTCGTCGTGATAAAAATCGAACGAACGATCGATGAAGTCCGTCGCGATGGCGCCCGGCTCGATGATCTTGACCTTGATGCCCAGCGGTTCGAGTTCGTAGTGCAAGGATTCGGACAAGCCCTCCACCGCGAACTTTGTGCCGTGGTACAACGCGCCGAGGGGGAAGGTGACCTGGCCGCCGACCGACGAGACGTTGGCGATGACGCCCGACTTGTTCGCCCGCATGCGCGGGAGCACCGCTTGGGTCACCGCGATGAGCCCGAGGACGTTGGTGTCCCACTGGCGTCGGATGTTTTCCATGGGGAAGGTTTCCAGCGGGCCGTACGCGCCGTAGCCCGCGTTGTTGAGTAGCGCATCGATCCGGCCAAACTTTTCAATGCCCGCGGCCACGGCGGCGTCGATCGAGGCTTGATCCAACACGTCCAGCCGGGTCACCAACACGTTGTCGAGTTCGGTGAGCTCGGTTTCGTTCTCGGGTTTACGCATCGTGGCGATGACGTTCCACCCTTGCTGCTGGAAGTAGATCGCGGTGGCTTTGCCGATGCCGCTGGAGGAGCCGGTGATCATGATCGTGTTCATGGGGTTCTCGCTTTCGGGTTGGGGTGAATTGACGGGCTTAGCCGACCGATTATTTACCACTGGTAGGATAATAATATTCCACTGGTAACATGTCAACCCACAAGGTATGATTTTCTGAGAAATGACCGAATCCGACCCCACCTGGCAGCGAGCCCGCAGCGACGAACAGCGGGCCCAGCGACGCGAAGCGATCCTCGACGCTGCGGCGCAACTCCTTGATGAAGGCGGTGTTGAGAACGCCGGCCTCAACGCGATCGCGCGTCAGGCCGGGCTGTCCAAGCCGACGCTGTACCTGTATTTCGAGAGCCGGGAGGCCGTGCTGCTAGAGCTCGTGCTGCGTGACTACGACCGATGGGTTGAGCCCACCGCCAAAGAGATAGGGGCCCTGTCGCCGTCCGACGCGGACGCCGCTTGCCTGGAGATCGCGGACCGTCTCGCGGCCACACTGACCGCCCAGCCCCGCCTCGCTCAGCTGCTACACAGCCTGGCGTCCGTGCTCGAACGCAACGTCTCGACCGAGACCATCATCACGTTCAAGCTGACCATCCACGAAGCGACCGCCCCGCTGCTCCAAGCGATGGCGGACAAACTCGGTATTCCGACCGAAGCCGCGATGGCGATCTATTGGCAATGGGGCATCGCCGTCGCGGGCGCCTGGCCGCACGGCCACCCCAGCCACCCCGTCGCGGAAGCTTTGAAAGACCCGCGACTCGCCCACATGGGCATCGAGTTCCAAACCATGATCCGCGACATGGCGATCGCGTTGCTACGCAACGGCGTGCGCGAAAACTCCGCCGATACTTAGGCGTTCGTAATTACTTCTGATTGAAAGTCCGATGCCAAGCGATCAGCAGCAGCCATCGGTGCCGCAGCAGTCGCTGGCTTCGGTCGTCGCGTCGTAGTCCTGGCCCTTGGTTTCGCGCGGGTGGCGCTTGACTGTACGGCTGCAGTTGAACGGCTCGGCGCCCTCGAGCGGGATACTTTCCAACGGCTCGATCGGGATCAGGTGCCCTGCGTAAGGACTCTCGCCCCGTGTCAGCAGCTTGAAGGTCTTGTCACACACCGCGATGCGCTCGCCACGGTTGAAGACGTGACCGTCATCGTCGCGCACCTGGCTCCACGGGCCCTTGTACACCACGGCCTGGATGCGCTCGAAGCACGGGCCCTGCTTGCCCTTGTACGCCCGGATGGTCATCGAGCGGAACTCGACGCCGTCGATCGTTTGCCAAGGCTCTTCTTCGCGCTTGAGAATCTCGATGCCGTGGAAGCCCGCGTCGGCAAACATCTTGACGAACAGGTCCTCGCGAAACGCGCCGCTGATGCAGCCCGACCAGAGGTCGCCGTCGTCGAGGATCTTCTGGGTGGGGTCTTCGTCGCAGACGATATCGCTGATCACGCAGCGGCCGCCGTTGCGGAGCACGCGGTACATCTCGTTGAACAGCTGCTTCTTCTGCTCGGTGGCCACGAGGTTGAGCACGCAGTTGCTGACGATCACATCGACGCTGTCCGACTCGACCAGTGGCTCTTCCTTGCGGAGCCGGTCGCACTCGGCCTCGTAGCTCGCCACGCCCGCCATGTCGGTGATCGGGTGGGCGTCGATGTACGCCTGGGCCTTGTTCCACGACAGCCCGAGGTCCTGGATACGGCCCTTGCGGAACTCGACGTTGGCGTGGCCGATCTTCTCAGCCATCTCGTCTTTGTACTTCTCCGCGAGGGCCAGCATCGTGTCGTTCATGTCGACGCCGATGACCTTGCCCTCGGCCCCGACCTTCTGCGAGAGGATGTAGCAGATCTTGCCGCCGCCGCTGCCCAGGTCCAGTGCGACCTCGCCTTCACCGACGTATTCCGACGGGTCGCCGCAGCCGTAGTCCTTCTCGATAATTTCCTGGGGCAGGATCTTGAGGTACTTAGGGTCGTAGCTCGTCGGGCAGCACAACGCGGCCTCCACCGCCTCGGCCCCGGCGGCGTAGCGGGTCACCACTTCCTGCTCGACGTTGTACGGCTGATCGCCGGATGCCGAATCGGATGAACGGGGCGTCTCGCCGGTCGAAGAGGTCGGGCGGGCGGGAGCGTCGGCAGCGGGTTTATTCACAGGTTGATTCCAAGACAGAGGGTTACAGGCATAAATCAGCGTACGGGATTAACCGTACGCTCACCAATTCTATTCCCACTAGTCTTGCTCAGCCTTGGGCAGGTGCGGGCGGATCAGGAAATCGAACGCCGCTCCACCGATCACCGCCCCCACCAGCGGGGCGAGGATGTACACCGTGAAAAAACCGCCGCGTGGCCCGGGGATGGCGATCTCGCCCCAGCCGGCCAGGAACGCGAATACCCGCGGCCCGAAGTCCCGGGCCGGGTTGAAGCCACCCTGGGTCAGCACCGCCAGCAGGCAGATCAGCACCGTGACCACCAGCCCGATCGGGAACGCGACCGCCCTGCCCAAAGGCGCGTTACGGTTGCGGGGGTCGATCAACGCAAAGATGAAAAACACCAGCAGCCCCGTTCCCAACGCCTCGGCCCCGAAGGCCTGGACGTGGCTGACTAACTCGAACGCCTCGGCGTCGGTGCCGAAGTCGGGGTTGGGGAAGTACTCGCCGTAGGCCATCGCCGAGCGTTGGCTGCCCGGCTCGCCGCGGGTGATGTTGTTGGCCGTCTCGAAGTGAGCGATCCAGTTGTGGAACAAACCGTGCAACGTCGCCGCCGCCGCAAACGCCCCAACGAACTGCGCCGCGACATACGGCCCGACCTGCTTCCAAGAGAACCCCCGCCAGATCGCCAGCGCCAAAGTCACCGCCGGGTTCAGGTGCGCCCCGCTCACGGCAGCCGTCGCGTAGATCGCCAAGCCGATCCCGATACCCCACGCCACCGCGACCTGGCCAAGCCCCTGCAACGCGCCGCTGAACACCGCCACGTGCACCACGCCCGTACCGAAGAGCACCAAAAGAAAGGTCCCCACCGCTTCCGCGATCCACCGCCCGTATGGTTTCTGATCATTCACGCGGGGGATTGTGTCGGATCATCCCAACAGCGTCCAGCACAGTGCACCCAAAACCGCCGCCACGGGCAGGGTAGCGACCCACGCTAACACAATTGTAACGATCATCTTCCACCGGCCCTGCCCGCTGACCGCGCCGATGCCGATCAGGCTGCCGCAGCTCACGTGCGTCGTGCTCACGGGAACGCCCCACTTGCTCGCGACGATCACGAGAAACGCGGTGTTCAGATTTGCGGTGAACGCCTGGCCGTCATTCATCCCCGTGATGCGGTGGCTCATGGTCTGGGCCACACGGCGGACCGCCAGCAAGCCGCCGGCCGCGATGCCGATACCGACGACCACCACCGCCTGCCAGTCGGTCATGAAGCTCAGCCCGATCATGAGCGCCGCGACCTTGGGCGTGTCGTTGAGGCCGCGGGCGAAGCTCACCGCCCCGGCCGTGAGGAAGTGGCAGCGATCCAGCACCGTCTGGGCGCTGATCCCGAGGAACCGGCCGGTGTACCGCTGTTCGCACTGCTCGGCCTGGTCGGCGGTCAGCGTCACGCCGGTGCTGGCCATCGCCAGCGTGCCGTCCCCGCCAATAGACAGGGGCACGACTTCCTGGCCGACGCACAGGCACGTCTCTCGATTGATCCGGGCCAGCCGCCGGATCCCGGTGAATAGCAGGTAGAGCAGCGCCGCCAACGCCAGGGCGATGAACGGCGAAGCCATCAGCGGATAGAAAAACTTCTTCCACACTGCGGCCCATTCGAGCCCGCCGCCCGCGGCGCCGATGCCGATGATCGAGCCAACCATCGCGTGGGTGGTGGAGATCGGCAGGGCCAGCCGGGTGGCGAGCAAGACCGTCCCCCCCGCCGCCAAACCGACACAGGCCGCGAAGCTGCCCGATTGCCAGATCGCGTCGGCCACGATGCCTTTGCCTTTGAATTTGCTGGCCAGTTCCGCGCCGATCCAGATCGCCGCGACCGACCCCATCGCTGTCGTCACCGCGGCGTAGACCACCGCGGGCTTGATCTTGACCAGCCCGCTGCCGATGAGCGTGGCGACACCCTTGGCGTTGTCGTTGGCTCCGTTAGCAAACGCCAGTGCGATTGCCGCTCCGACCACAACCCCGATCAACACCATTTCCAGCAAGACACGCTCCTTGTAGCAAAACTGAGATACCCAGCCAACCCGCTTACGAACCTCATTAATCCCATAAATCTAGCACTTTGCTAACAAATCTGCGGACTCGCCTTGGTCCTCGGTTGGTGCGCAAGGTTCGATTGTCAAAGAGCGGGCTTCAGATTCCCCGCCGCACCTCGATCCCCGTCCGTCTCCGGTGGCGGGGCACGTTGTGGCACGCGTGGTGCAGCGGGTGAAAGACATTTGATCCACCGATTAAGACGATTGGAGCAAGATTAAAAACACGGAATTACTACCTTGGAATCTGGTTTCAATCGTCTTAATCGGTGGATGAAACCGCCTTCCCGAATCCAAACCCTCGACCGCCTTCCCGTCACGGCTCCGACCCATGGGGTTCCCGGCAAGGTGGTACCCATGGCATCGCCACGTCCGCTCGGGCCATCAGCCCGGCGCTCCCGGATATGGGCGTGCTTGGCGCCTTGCCTGTGCAACCTTCACGCCTGGAATACCACCGGGGGCCGACACCATGGGCCCCGGCGCTTGGGCGGTGCGCACGGGCTCGTCGCTGTTGGTGGCCCACCCACGAAAAACCTCGCGTTTTCACCGGCAAAATCATTTTTAAGTTTTTCCGATTTTTCGGATCAGACGCCGAGGTTCTGTGCGCACCAACGTGTCGCGGCCTCCTCATCACCCCGCCCCCGTTGCCCGGGCCGGGCGGGCGTTGGGCTACAATGTCGTTAATCGAATACCGCCTGAGCGTCGATAAAACCGAAGGCAACGATCCCCACTTCGCTCTTTCTACCCCCGAGGTCACGTCCCATGCGTCTTTTTGCTTTTGCGATTCTGAGTCTTTCCATGATCTGCGGCACGTCGTCGGCGGGGGTCACGCTGCTGGTGGATTTCGGGCCGTTCAAGACCGGCGACAAAAACGCGGGCAACCAGAAAAAACCCCAGGCGTCGACGGACGACTTCGCCCTCGCCGACCCGCAGGTGGACCCGCAGGCCCAGGTCAACAACATGCTCCTTAACATGGCCCCCGCACGTGCCAAGGACAACGACACCGAGCTGGAGGGCGTGGGCATCGTCGCGGAGGTCACGTTCAAACGCCTGGTGGGCTACGGCGCGTTCGGCGGAGACTACGGCAAGACGCCGATCCTCAACTCCTACCTCTATGTCCAAAAGACTTCCTCGTCGGTCACCGTGAGCAGCCTCGAAGAAATCGAAGCGGGGTCCACCGTCACCGTCGCGGCCTGGGGCGGCGGCGACAAGCCCGGACAGGACACGATCTTCTCGATCACCTACGACGGCGTCGAGTCCTCGAAGCAAACCGTCGTCCACGGCGTCCCCCAGGCCGAGGCCTTCGCCACGTTCACCTTCACGAAGGTCGACGGCGTCGACGAGGTGACCATCAACTACGGCAACCCCGACGACTACGCGGGCTTCAGCGGCTTCTCGATCACCAGCAAAAACGAAACGCCGGTCACTGAGCCGGAGTAAATCCGCCGTTTAGTTTCTCGCCGATTTAGGCAGCATCGGCACCCACGCCTCGGGCACCTGCTCTTCGAGGCGAGCACGGAACGCTTCGATCGTGTCGGCGTGTTCGGGGTCGGACGCGAGGTTGGTCCACTCCTGCGGGTCGACGCGGTGGTCGTAGAGCTCTTCGCCGCCGTCGCGGTAACGGATGTAGCGGAAGTCTTCGGTGCGCAGCGACCAATTGTGGTGGCTGTCCTCAGCCCAGCCTCCGGAGTAGAGGAACGACAGCGCCGCGTCGGGGCCGTCCCACGTGCCGTTTTCGGGGTCTTTGAGCAGCGGCTTGAAGCTGTGTCCGTCGAGCGGCAGGCCCTTGTCGGACATGCGGGTATCGCCTTCCAGGTCGCAGAGGTCGATCAGGGTCGGGAACAGGTCGATCAGCGAGACCGGGGCCGAGGCCTTGGAGCCCGCGGGGGTGAGGCCGGGCGCGTAGACGATCAGCGGGATCCGGACGCTTTCTTCCCACAAGGTGAGCTTGAAGAGGTGGTCTTTCTCGCCCAGGTGCATGCCGTGGTCGCTGGTGAAGATGACGATGGTGTTGTCGCGGTAGGGGCTGCGTTCGAGGGCGTCGAGGACCTGGCCGACGTTTTCATCCATCGCGGTCACACAAGCGAGGTAGGACTGAACAAAGCGCTGCAGGCCTTCGGCCGCGGTGCTGTATGAATTGATGAGGTGTTGGTAGGCGATGTGGTAGCCACGTTTGTCGAGGGGGAAGACCGCGGGGTAGCCGGTATCGTCCATGTCGTTGGGCTTGTTGGGCAAGAGCTCAACGTCTTCGAGCGGGTACATGTCGAAGAAGCGGTCGGGAGCGTGCGTCGGCGAGTGCGGACGGATCAGGCCGACCGCGAGGAAGAACGGCTTATCGATGTCGCGCGAGGGATACGCGTCGAGGAAGTCGGCGGCCCACTGGGCGTTGGCCTCGTCGGGGGTGGGGTCGCGGTCGTCTTCGTTGACGTAACGCCAAAGCGGCGGGGTGCTGCCGGGCGAGGCGACCCAGCCCTTGCCATCTTCGCCGTCCCACGGGACGAGCGAGGTCGGGCCGAAGCCGCCGTTGTTTTTGCCGAGGGTGTTGAAGGGCGCGGGGAGGTGGGGGTTGCCCACGCGCTCTTTGCCGTTCCAGGCGTGGGGGCCGTAGTTGGGGTCTTTGTGCCACTCGTCCCAGCGTTTGTGGTGCGGGACGTGGGAGACCTTGCCCGAGCCCGCGGTGTGGTAGCCGTTTTCACGGAAGAAGGACCCGATGGTGTGGGAGTTGGCCAGCGTTTCGTTCTTCCACCAGGTGTCGAACCAGAGGCTGCCGGAGTTGTGGCCGTGGATGCCGGTCATCATGCTGGTCCGCGAGGGGGCGCAGATGGCGGTGGTGCAGTAGGCGTGGGTGAAGCTCGTGCCGGTGGCGGCGAGCTTGGCGAGGTTGGGCGTGATGACCCGCGGGTGGCCGTCGTAGCCCTCGATCATGTCGTTGAGGTCATCGGTGATGATGAAGATGACGTTGGGACGCTGGCTGCCGGGTTCGGCCGCGTGGAGCGTGGGGGCTAGCATCAGCGTGGCAGCGAAGAGTGCGAGAATGTAGCGCGGCATGAGAGTCCTCGGGGGAGACTGGTGTCGGGTTTGGGGCGAACTGCAACGGCCCGCAAAATGAATCGGATGATGCGTAGGTCAGGCATGCTTGCCTGACGCTGGCGAGAAAAAACTTGTCAGGCAGGCATGCCTGACCTACACAAAACGCCTTAATCGAACGGCGTCTTGCCCTTGTAGAGCTTGGGCGGCTGCATCTCGAGGAAGGCCTGGAACTTCTGATTGAGTTCCCGGGTGATCTCGGGGTGTTGCTTGCTGAGGTCGGTGGTTTCGCCGATGTCGTTGGCCAGGTTGTACAGCTGGGGTTTGCCATCGACGTAGAGCTTCCAGTCGCCTTGGCGGACCGCGCCGCGGTTGCGGATGCTCCAGTACAGGACGTCGTGCGGGTCGCCCTCGACTTCGCCGCGCAGGTACGGCAGCAGGTTCACGCCGTCGAGCTTGGTTGTCTCGGGGATGGGGATGCCCGCCGCGGCGCAGAACGTGGGATACAAGTCCATGGTGCTGACCGGGCGTTCGTAGACCTGACCGGCCTGGAGGCCGTCGGGCCAGCGGATGATGTAGGGCACGCGGATACCGCCCTCAGTGAACATGCCTTTGTGGCCCCGCAGCGGACCAGCGCTCCCCAGCAGCTCGCGCGGCCAGTTTTCGGGCCAATCGACCCGGTACGCAAACGACGGCCCGTTGTCGCTGGCAAACGCCACGATCGTGTTGTCTGCGATCCCCATACGGTCGAGCGCATCGAGCACCTTTCCGATGTTCTCGTCCATCGAGTGCAGCATCGCGCCGTACATCTTGGTCGCCTCGGTCTCGAGGTGTTCCACGACTTTGCGGTCTTCCTTCTTGGCCTGCATCGGGCTGTGCGGCGCGTTGAAGGCGAGGTAGAGGAAGAACGGGCGTCCCCTCTCGTGTTCACGCTCCATGAACTCCACGGACTGTCGGCCAAGCCGGTCGGTGAGGTATTCGTCGCCGGGGCGTTCGGGCCCCCAGAGGATGCGCTTGTAGGTGCCGGGCGCGAGCATGTAACCCACCCCGCCGTAGTAGCCGGTCTCATCGGGGAAGTAGTCCCCGGCAAACATCATGACCGAGTGGCCCTCGTCGAAGGTCGTCTTGGGGTAGCTCGACAGGTTGTACTTGCCGACCACCGCGCTGCGGTAGCCCGCGCCCGACAGCGTCTGGTGCACCATCTTGTGGGTGCTGGGCACGCGGTTATTCTCCGGGGTATCGCGTGGCTTGCCGTCCTGAAGATTGACGTAGGCGTCCCAGGTGCCCTGCACACCGATGCGTTGCTGGTAGGCACCCATGAGCAGGCCGTATCGGCTAGGGGCACACGCCGGGCCGGTGACATAGCCGTCGGTGAACCGCACGCCCTCGGCGGCGAGGCGGTCGATGTTGGGCGTGGGCACCAGCCCCGTGTCGCCGTAGGACCCGGCACAGCCGTAGCCCATGTCGTCGGCAAAGATCAGGACAATATTGGGCTTTTCAGCAGACGCAAAGCCTGAAAAACAAAGCGTTAAGACGATCAAGGACAGTGTGACCCATTTGAACATGATGAGACTCCGTGACGGATGATGACGCAATTTGTCAACATTTTACATTTTTTCCGTCAATTGGCCAGTGGATTTCGGCAACAATTCACCCCACCTATGGGGCAGAAATGCCACTTCACCCCACCGATCATCAGGGATAAAGCGAATGAAACCTGCTGGAAGCCATGATTTAGAGCGACCCTGCCCAGGGCTATACTCGGAAGATGGACCTGCTCAAAATCATCCTCGCGATTTTCATCCCCCCGCTCGCGGTGTTCCTGCACAAGGGCCTGGGGATGACGTTTGTCATCAACCTGATCCTGGCTCTGCTGTTTTTCCTGCCGGGCACGATCCATGCGCTGTGGGTGATCATCAAAAAGCGACCGCCCTCCCGCCCGGCATGCCGGCCGCTGGGTGACACGCCCCCGCCACATTCAACTCTGCCTCAAGGCCGATCCTTACCGGCCTCGATCTTCTGGTTGGCTTGGAGGTTGCTGACGGCTTGCTCCGAGCCGTCCCGCCAGACGATCTTCACGCTCTCGACCTGCGAATCGCTGCCCAAGCCGAAGTGTGCGGTGTTGAGCAGGCTCTGGGAGAACGCGGTCGCGCCCGAGCCGACGACGCGGGTCTGCGTGCCGGAGGCGGAGGTCAGCGAGAGCTTGGCGCCGATGGGGTCCATGCCGGTCTCGGCCGAGTAGCCGACGTGGATCAGGATGTAGTGGTGGTTCTCCGGGTCGGCCACTTCGTCCCGCAAGCGGTTGGCAAACAGCCGCCACGACCCGCCCTCGTCGCCGCCGACCACATCGATGTCGCCGTCGAAGTCGTAGTCGAAGGCCACGCCCATGTCGCCGTGCGCGATCGCGCCCAGGTCGTTGCCGCCGTGGTTGGTGAACGATTCGAAACTGCCGTCGCCGCGGTTGAGCAACACGACATCGGGTACGCGTGTGCTCAGCCCGCCGTAGCGAAACACCATGAAGTCTTCCAGGCCGTCGTTGTTGAAGTCGCCCGGGGTCACGCCGCGGCTGATCCCGCCGGTCTCGGGCGGGAGTACCGACGAGATATCGGTGAACACGCCGTCATCGTTCCGTAGCAGAACGTCCGGCAGGTTGGGATCGTTCATCTCCCAGCCCGGCTCAAACGAATCGATGCCGCGGATCGAGCCCTGCATGGTCCACGCCAGGTTCGTGCTCTCCATGAAGTACGCCAGCTTCCATTGGCGATCGCCCAGGTAACCCAGGTACCAGCCGTTCTGGTCCATCTCTTCGGGGAAGCCTTGGGATTCGTGGCCCCACACCCACTTCTTCAGCCGATCCGGCGGGTTCATTTTCTTCTTCTCGGCTCCGAGGAAAATCGGCATCCCGTCGGGCATCTTGTGTCCGCGGTCCACGATCGAGAAGTCGGTCAGGTGCAGCGTGTTGCCCGCTTCAAACGTCAGCGATTGGGTTTGTTTCTCCCACAGCTTGAATGCCACGTCCAGCCGATCGCAGCCGTCCTCGCACATCGCGATGTCGTGGATCAGCCCGCCCCGGGCGAGGTAGTAATCCAGGTCGCCATCGCCGTCGATGTCGGCGTACGCCGCCGCGTTCACCCCGCTGATGTCACGCAGCGCCTCGGGTAACACCTGCTCGCCCACATCCTCCAGCCCCATCTCCGGCAGGCCACGGTAAAACGAAAAACCTGCGTGCGGGCCAAACGTCAGCAGGTCCGGCCGATGGTCGCCGTCGAAGTCTGTCACCAAAGACTTCTCTGCATGGATGTTCTCAAAGACCTCGTTCTTGACGTACTCAAACGTACCGTCGCCGAGGTTGCGGTACATGATGTTGCGCGGCCAATCGGGGCGGATGGTCTGCGGCGCGTTCACCGTGACACAATCGAGATACCCGTCGAGGTCGAGGTCCAGCCACCGCACCGCCCTGCCGCGTGCGCCCATCGCTGAGATACCCGCGAGTTCGGTGACGTCGGTGAAGCCTTCCTCGCCGTCGTTCCGGAGCATGCGCGGCGGCTGCGGTTTAGCACCGCTGCCCCCGCCCAACGAGATCAAAGCGTCGAGGTCGCCGTCGCGGTCGAAGTCACCCGGCGCCACGCCGTGGATGTCGGCGACCCGGAACATATCCTTCTCGCGGGTGAACTGCCCGTCCTCATGCCCGCGGAAGAACATCACCGGCGTCTGATTGTGGTCGAACACCGCCACGTCGTACCGCCCGTCGTTGTCAAAGTCCGCGATGGACGGCCCGCCGTACTTCGTGTTGGGCTGCGTGATGAGCCCGACGTGTGCCGAGACATCGAAGAACAGCACCGGCCGTTCATCCGACAGCACCACCTCCGCGAGCGCAGGAGACGAACTAAGCGAGCAAGCAAACAGGCACGACAGAACGGGTTGGGCAGGCTTCATGCAGACATTTTACGCAATCGCGCAAACAAGGCAATAATTTGCGCAAACCTCTAACTCCCCCCAACCTCCAATCGGAACTCATTCAGCACGCTAGCCGCAGCGTGTACCCCGCGCCACTGATCTTCAGAGCCATCGAGTTGTTGCGTTACCGCATCTCCCCGCGCACACTGGCCAGAGGACTGATTCACACATCTTGGGAAAGGACCGTCCCTATGTCTCGCAACCTCGGCATCCTCACTTCCGGGGGCGACTGCCCCGGGCTCAACGCCGCCATCCGCGGGGTGTGCAAGCCCGCCATCAACCGCTTCGACTTCCAAGCCATCGGCTTCCGCGACGGCTTCCGTGGGCTCATGCAAGACCGCACGCTCCGCCTCGAAGACGAATTGCTCTCGGGCATCCTCACCCAAGGCGGCACGATCCTGGGAACCTCACGCGACAAGCCCAACAAGATGCCCGTCGGCGACCAGGTCCTGGACATGACCAACGTCATGGTCGAGACCTACGACCGCCACCACCTCGACGCCCTGATCTGCCTCGGCGGCGGCGGCACACAGAAAAACGCCAAGCTCCTCATGGACAAAGGCCTCAACGTCATCACCCTGCCCAAGACCATCGACAACGACGTGGGCCTGACCGACATCACCTTCGGCTTCGACACCGCGCTCGAGATCGCCACCGACGCGATCGACAAGCTCCACTCCACCGCGACCAGCCACCACCGCATCATCGTGGTCGAGATCATGGGCCACCGCGCCGGTTGGCTCGCCCTGGGCGCGGGCGTCGCGGGCGGGGCCGACGTGGTGCTGATCCCCGAGATCCCCTACGACCTCGAACGGGTCGCAGAGGCGATCAAGAAACGCACCAAGTCCGGCAAGCGTTTCTCGATCGTTGCTGTCGCCGAGGGCGCGATGTCGACCAAGGAACACGCCGAGTTCGCCGCGGCCAAGAAACGTAAGCAGGAAGCCCCGGACAAAGAGACCAAGCAGAAGATCAAGGCCGAGCTGGCCAGCCTCGACCGAGCCCGCGGCGATCACACCGTCCACCTCACCCACCTGCTCGAAGAACTGGTCGGCATGGAAGCACGGCTCACGATCCTGGGCCACCTCCAGCGCGGCGGCACCCCCAGCGCCGCCGACCGCCTGCTCGCCACCCAACTCGGCACCAAGGCCGCCGAATGTTTAAACGAAGAACAGTTCGGCGTCATGATCGCCGCCCGTGGACACGACGCCGTCCCGGTCCCGCTCACCGAAGTAGCCGGCAACCGCAAACTCGTCCCCCTCGACCACCCCTGGCTCGAAACCGCCCGGCGTGTGGGGACGTGCCTTGGGGATGAATCAGCAGCACCAAGCCACAATAGGTCACTATCAATATGAATAAAACGTGCCAAGCAGCCTGCATGGATTACAGAATTTATTTAGACACAATCCTGCGTCCAGCTGCGGAGTCATATCGACTATCGATGGAGTCGGAATCAACTCAACTACACCAAGCTTTCAGCATCAGCACATTTACAGGCCAAGCAATCGACTACTTAATTGCAATTCGGCAGGCACACGGAGATTCAATAACAAGGACACAATTCGTCAAGAGTTTCGATGAAGTTTTCTATATCGAAGGTGCCAAGCTTTTGAATGGAAAATTTCGACTCATAGACGCTACCAACAATGCGTTGAAACACATCAAGCTAGACTCTAAGCGATACCAAGAACTGATCCAAAAATATGGCCCAATCACGTTCCGTTGTCTCTCAGAACAGAACAAAACAATCTTCTGCCAACTCGCCAATTATCGCTTCGATTACTCGAGAGTCGTTATCCGCCCAATTCTGGAATCGCTAATCGACGTTGAATTCTATGATTTAGATCAGGTCAGAGAATTCGCCTTTGGGGATTGGGGTCCACCCGACCATTCACCTTTCGAGGAGGAAGATCCAATCGACCAAATGATCGAGTACTGTAATCCGATATGCCTTGATTGCGGTGAAGGCGAAGCAGAATGCAGCTGCGAAACATACAGATATGGGGAGGAATTCGGAGAATTCCAGCCCATCAGCAATGAAACCTTCGATTTCGACGATGTTATGTCAAAAATCTATGGATCGTATTTGTCGGATTAAACCTCAACCGGGCCGCCGTCGCTCAGCTCGACAGGCTTGAGCCAGGGCATCATGCGGCGGAGTTCTTTGCCGACGCTTTCGACGCCGTGACCCGCATTCTCCGCACGTTGCTGCTTGAACCACTTGAAGCCGTTGGCGTAGTCGTCGCGGAAGGCCTTGGCGAAGCTGCCGTCCTGGATGTGCTTGAGGGCGGCTTCCATGCGCTTCTTGGTGTCGTCGTCGCAGATCTTAGGGCCGGTGTAGTAGTCGCCGAACTCCGCGGTGTTGGAGATGCTGTAACGCATGTAGTCCAGGCCGCCGCGCTTGATCAGGTTGATGATCAGCTCGAGCTCGTGGCAGACTTCGAAGTAGGCCAGCTCGGGGGGGTAGCCGGCTTCGGTGAGGACTTCGAAGCCCTTCTTGATCGATTCGCTGAGGCCGCCACAGAGGACGACCTGTTCGCCGAAGAGGTCGGTCTCGCACTCGTCTTTGAAGTTGGTGACGAGGATGCCGCCCTTGCCGCCGCCGTTGCCGATGGCGTAGGCGAGAGCCTGGTCTTTGGCGTCACCGGTGGCGTCTTGATGGACGGCCATAAGGGTGGGCACGCCGCCGCCTCGCTCGTACTCCCAACGCACGGTGTGGCCCGGACCTTTGGGAGCGACCATCACCACATTGACATCTTCCGGGGGGGTGATGGTGCCGAAGTGGACGTTGAAGCCGTGGGTGAACAGCAGGGTCTTGCCCGCGGTCAGGTTCGGGGCGATCGAGGCTTCGTAGACATCGGGCTGCACTTCGTCGGGCAACGCAATGGCGATCAGGTCGGCTTGCTTCACAGCCTCATCGACGGGCAGCGGGTCGAAGCCGTGCTCAATGGCGAGCTTGCCGTTGGTGGACTCTTTGCGGTTGGCGACGATGACGGTGAGGCCCGAGTCGCGGAGGTTCTGGGCGTGGGCGTGGCCCTGCGAGCCGTAGCCGATGACGGCGATGGTCTTGCCTTGGAGGGGTGCGAGGCTGCCGTCTTTGTCGTAAAGGGTTTCGATGGCCATGGGGCGGGAACTCCGGTCGCGGGGCGTAAAGGGGGCGAAAAAAGGGTTTTGAGGTTGTTCGGCGTGAGCCGAGCCGAGTAATCTAATGGTGCGCCACGGGCCGGTCAAACGGTCGGCGGGTCAATTGAAAGGGTTCAGATGGGTCGGGTGGTACAAACAATCGGGTGGTCGGCCGTGGCCATGGGGCTGATTTTGATGGTTCAAGGGTGTGCTTTTCGGGACCTCAACCGGGATCAGAAGGAGATCGACCGGGCGGGCTGGGTCAAGCTGCGGGTCGAGGGCGAGCGGTTTGCCGATCACCCGGTGTACGCGGCGCTGGTCCGCGAGCCGGGGGACAGCATGATGGCCGTGACCGTCGAGACCTACGGGGTCATGCCGGGCAGCCAGCAGATCGAGCTGCGGGCCCCCGAGGGCAACTACCTGGTGGTGGCGTTCCAGGACGTCAACGAGAACAAGAAGTACGACGAGTCCGAGCCGTTCGCGGCCTACGGCCAACCCGAGCCGATCGAGCTCTGGGCGGGCCGGGTGATCGAAGACCTGACGCTGTCGCTGGACGTGGCGGTGATGCCGGACCTGTGGACGCCCAAGGCGTTGCAGGAGCGCGGGGTCGAGGTGTCGGAGCGGCTGGCGAATTTCGGGAAGCTCATCACCCTCGACGACCCACGCTTCGAGCGCGAGGTCGCCCGCACCGGGATGTGGCAGCCCGCCCACTTCATCCACGGCAACAACGCGGGCATGTACGTCCTCGAGGAATACGACCCGGCCAAGAAGCCGGTCGTCTTCGTGCACGGCATCGGCGGCTCGCCCCGGCACTTCACCACGATCATCGAGCAGATGGACCGCGAGCGTTTTCAGCCTTGGGTCTTCTACTACCCCTCGGCGATGCGGCTGCAAGAGCTCGGCGACTACCTGCAGGTCTGCCTCGACCGTATGCGGGCGGAGCACGGCTACAAGAACGTCGCGATCGTTAGCCATAGCATGGGCGGGTTGGTGTCGTGGGCGGGGGTTCGGGCGCACCTCAAGCAGAGCCCCACGCCGTACATCGATTTCTTCGTCACGATCCATTCGCCGCTCGGCGGGATGTCGAGCGCGGCTGCGGGCGTGGACCACGCGCCGGTCGTGATGAACTGCTGGATCGACCTGGATCCGCGCAGCGAGTTCATCGCGACGGTGTACGAAGAACCGCTTCCCGCTTCGATTCCGTATCACTTGTTCTACGGGGTGGTCGAAGGGCAAGAGGTCTCTCTTCCCGTTCCCAAGGACACACTCGACGCGGAGCTCGCCAAGGTAGACCCATCCGCGTTCAACGACGAAACCGTCTCGCTCGACAGCCAGCTGCAACGCTCGGCCGTCGCGCAAACGACCTCGCTACACAGCAACTACGCCACGCATATGGGTACACTGCGTGACCCGCAGACCATTGAAACCCTCAACGGCCTGCTCGCCGAGTACGCCGACAACCGCCCCGCCGAATGAGCCGACGCCCCACCTCGACTTTCCCCCGCACGCTGACCCGCTTGTGGTCGCTGACCGAACCGTCTTCGGAAACGATGCGCACCTCCGACGCGTTGGACCACCCCACAATGCACCGCCTCGTGAAGACCGACGGCGGGGACTACTGGGTCTGCTCCGAAACCGGCCAGCTCGAGCACACGGTCCAGGTCCCGCCGCAGCCGCACGAGTACGACGGGCACTGGAAAGAGATGGTCGAGCGCGGCGAACCCACCGACCGTCAGAAACGCTCGGCCCGCGAACTGCTCGAGCGTTTCGAGCCCTACCGCACCCACGGCCGGATGTTCGAGATTGCGACCGGCCTGGGCCCCGTCGTCGAGATCGCCCGCGATATGGGCTGGCAGCCCGAGGGGATCGAGTTCTCGCCCTACGCCGCCGAGCAGACCACCGCCCGCACCGGCATCCCCGTGCAGGTCGGCCCGGCCGAGGAGATGCAGCTCGAAGAAGGCGCCTACGACCTGGTCATCATGGACAACCTCTTCGAGCACCTCACCCGCCCCCGCCACGTGCTGCACACCGCAGCAAAAGCGCTCCGCCCCGGCGGCGTGATCTACCTGCAAACGCTCAACGCCCAGTGTCTGTCGCTCCACGCCCAGCCGACGGGTTGGATCTATTTTGCGCTGGGCCACCAGTTCGTGCCGACGCGTCTGAGCTTCGACCACTACCTCGAGCACTGCGGCCTGGAGTTCGTGTTCCGCACCACCCGCGGCTTCCGCCCCCGGCCGCAGCGCGACGAGAACGAGATCAACGGCGTCGCCCGCTCCTACGAAAAAATCGTCTCGCACATCGCCCGCGCCACGCACACCGGCCACCGCATCGAGTGCATCCTGCGACGAAAAGCCTAAACCCCGCAGGCCCCAACAACCGATCGCGTAGATAACGCGCTATGCTCGATTTTTCTGACCAGCCCTACCAATACTTCCCGCCCAAGCACTCCCGCTTCTGGTCGGCCCTGCTGCTCTACCACAACCGCACCCGCCACCTGCCCGGGACGCAGCAGATCATGGAGGTCGTCCCCTCGGGCCACGACGAGCTGCTCGAACAACTCAAGCCCGGCGATCGGCTCGTGTTCCTGCCCAACCACTCGACCCACGCCGACGCGGCGATCTTCCTCGAAGCCCTGCGGCAGCTCGGCATCAGCAGCCTGCTGATGGCGGCCTACGACGTGTTCCTCCGCGGCCGGGTCCACCGCTTCACGATGCAGCGCATGGGCGCGTTCGCCGTGGATCGTGACGGCAGCGACCCCAAGCCGATGAAGCAGGCGCTCGCCACGCTCGAAGCGGGCAAGCACGCGCTATCGATCTTCCCCGAGGGGAACGTGTATCTGACCAACGACCGGGTGACGCCGTTCATGGATGGCGCGGCGTTTATCGCGCTCAAGGCGCAGCAGGCGTTGCAGAAGGCCGACGACACCTCGGGGCGCATCCTCGCGGTGCCGGTGTCGATCAAAGCGACCCACCTGACCAACGCCCGGATGAAAGTCACCCAGCGATTCGAGCCGTTGGGTAATCAGCTCGGCGTCGAGGCGGACTTTCACGCCGAGCCGATCAAGGCCGTGTATCAGGCGGCCGAGATCGCGCTGCACCGCAACCTCAAGCAACGCGGGCTCGATGTGCCCGACGCCCCGGACCTGGGTTCGCTGGTCGAGCAGGCCGCGACGAACGTCCTCGAACGCCTCGAAGCCAAGCTCGAAGTCACGCCCAAACCCAAGGACTCGCTGCTCGACCGCGTACGCTCGGCCCGCCGGTTGATCCACGAGGTGCGTATCGATCCCGAGCGTGCGGTGGACCACGCCGCCGCTGCGACCTGGGCGGACGAAGCGATGCTGGCGTACCGGATCGCCAGCTACCCCATGGGCTACGCCGCCGAGAAGCCGACGCTCGACCGCGTGAGCGAGACCGTCGAGAAGTTGGAAGAGGACCTCTTGACCCGCATGCCCGCACCCATGTGCCGACGGCACGCCTATGTGCACTTCAACGCCCCCATCGACGTCTCCGATCTGCTGACCGAACACCCCAAGCTGCGGGCCGCGGTGGGCGCATTCACCTCGCAGACCGAAGCCGCGGTCCAGGCGGGCATCGACCACCTCAACCACCACAACCCCCACCCCGGCGGGCAGATGTGGTGAGAATCGCCCTGGCGCGGTGCTACTGAATCAAGAAAATCTCGGAAATTCAAGGCAAAACGCTTGCCTTTACCAAGACCTGCCCTAGAGTGAGGAAACGCCTTAGGGGATTTGCCTACGTGCGTAGCAACCGAGGCGGGAGAAATTTGTAAACCGGGTCAAAAGATGAAGACAAAAACGATCCTCTATTTGGGCTGCGCGATCGCTACGCTCCAGCTGACCAGCCCATCCCACGCGGTTCCGACCTTTGACCAGTTTGGTCCTTTCCCCAACGCGACTTTTGGCGGGGTTGGCATCCCCAACGACAGCGTGGCTGCGTCCACGCAATTCGTTGCCGACTTTGATGCTCAGCCCGGCCGCCAATCCGCCCAGATCACCCTGGCGATGAACACGACCCAACGATTCAGCAACGACGTGGTCACCAACGATGGCTTCGGAACTTTCTTCGCAGAGCCCGGCAGCAACTTCGGTAATCCGCTGAATCCTCTGGACCAATCCTCTTCGTCATTGGAGGGTGCCACTTGGAATTTCAACTTTTACATCCTCGTTGAGGGGATTAATGGCTCGGACCCCACACTGGCGGATTTCCAGATCGATCTGCTTTACGACTTTGATCCGGGCGTGAATACACCAACCAGCGAACAGGGCCGAATCAACATCACCAACGGGGCTATCGCTGCGGCCATCCAAGGTAATACCCCCGTCACCAGCCTCGCGGAAGGTTCAGAAAACCTGCTGTTTAACTTTCTGGAAACAGGGATTCCGAACATTGTGATGCCGCCGACCTCGGTCAACGCCTTCTCGCCCGAAGCGATCGGCGAATACAGCTTTTCGATCGAGGTCATCAGTCTCCTCGACGGCTCCACACTCGAAACCGTGGGGATCAGCGTCGTGGTCCCCGAGCCCAGCTCGCTGGCCCTACTGGGTCTTGCCAGCCTGGGCCTGGCCGTCCGACGCCGAGCGTAAACGTCCGCGAATCCAAATAACAAAAACGGGTCTGCGGCCTTACGCTGCAGACCCGTTTTATTTTGTCGCATGAGCTTCTTAGCCCGCCGCGGCCTGGTCGAGGTACCAGATCAGGTCGCTGCTCTTGGGCGCGATGCCGCTGATGGGGATCTGCTCGATGTCGGGCGATCCCGACGCGGCCTGGTCGGCGACGCTCTGCAGCGCCGCGGTCTTGCCCACGCCCACCGCGAGGACGCCCACGTGGCGGGCGGCGTTGATCAGCGGGTAGGTCATCGTGACACGCGGGGGCGGGACGACCTTCTCGCCGTCGTTCGTGTCGATCCAGCGGGTCGAGTGCAGCGCGGGCGACTCGGGGAAGAGGCTGGCGGTGTGGCAGTCGCCGCCCATGCCCAGGAGGATGAAATCGAGCACGGGGTGGTTCGAGTCGCTGGGCGCGTCGGTGATCCCGAAGGCCTCGGCGAGCGTCGCTTCGTACTCGGCCGCGGGGTCGTCGGCGAGGACGGGCATTGCGTGGACCTGGCTCGCGGGGATCCCCGCGTGGTCGGTCATGGCTTCGCGGATCATCTTGATGTTCGACTTCTCGTGGTCCTCGGGGACACAGCGTTCGTCCACGATCCAGATGTGCGTCTGGGCCCAGGGGATGCCGCGGAACAGCGGATCGGTCACGAGCCGGACGTAGAACGGCTCGGGTGTGCCGCCGCCGGACAGGGCAAGATGGAACACCCCCCGCTTCTCGACCGCCACCTCAGCCGAGTGCAAGAGGTCAGCGCCGAGCTTTTCGAACAGGGCTTCGGTATCGGGTTTCACAACAACGGTGCCGGGGAGTTTGATCATGGCAGCAGGGTACCGGGCCTAGGGCGGGTTTGCATCCGGGCGCTATCCGTATCCTCAAGAAAAAAGCCCTCCGGTGACGGAGGGCTATAGCGTCAACATTTGATCAAAAGCTGAAGCCTATTCTTGAGCGAGGTTTTCTTCGGGCGAGGTGCCCTCCATCGCTTCGTGCTGTTCGTTCACCAGGATGAACTTGTCGAACTCGATGCCGTCTTCCCGCAT
Organism: Algisphaera agarilytica; assembly: GCF_014207595.1. NCBI lineage: Bacteria > Pseudomonadati > Planctomycetota > Phycisphaerae > Phycisphaerales > Phycisphaeraceae > Algisphaera > Algisphaera agarilytica. Next base: position 3,290,848 of record NZ_JACHGY010000001.1, on the reverse strand, counting down.
GGAGAAGCTGATGGTGTGCACGCCCGGCTCGGGGATGTCGATGAAGATTTTGTGCTTCACGCCGCAGTGCTGCTCTTTGGTGCGTTGGCGGCTTTCCCAGCGCCAGCCGTGCTTGCCCTGGCACCACTGCATGCGTTGACCGGCGGCGGGCCATTCGCCGTTGAGCCCGACGTGGATGCCGTTGTCTTCCGAGCCGGTCGAGTAGATGCGGGCCCAGACGTAGTAGCGGCCCGCGGTCTCGAACTCGATGGGGTAGTGGATGATCGCGAGGTGGCCGGGCTCGGGGCTGAAGTTCTCGCCACGGATGAGCTTGTCGCCGTGGGTCCGGCGGGTGTCGGGCAGGATTTCGATGTACGCGCCGCCGCTGGCGCCTTCTACGTGGGGCGGGTCGCCGTCGGGCGTCACGTCCGGGGTCGTCGATTCATCCACGCGGTACCACGCCCGGATTTCATCCTTGGTTTGCTCGACAAAGTCCTCGGCCTCGACCGCGACGATGCCGCCCTTCTCCACCGCCACGGGTTCAACTTCGTCTGCCGACACGGTCGCCTGACAGAAAAACGCACCCGAAACAAAAGCCAACGCGCCGAACTTAAAACTGAAATTCATCGTGACACTCCATACAGATGGGAACAGAAAGGAAACGCGAGGGTCGCCATCCTACCCGAAGTGTCGCAAAAAACTCAGTCGTTTCGCCAATACCGCCCGTCGCGCTGCATCATGAGGTCCGACGCGGGCGGGCCCCAGGTGCCGGCCGCGTAGTTGGGCAGGTCGGGCTGGGGGTTTTCTTCCCAGTAGTCCAGCACGGGCTGACAGGCGTACCACGAGCTCTCGATCTCGTCGCGGTGCTTGAACAGCGTCTGGTCGCCCCGCATGCAGTCGTGCAGCAGCGTCGCGTAGCCGTCCGGCGGATCGACCTCCCACTGCTTGATGTAGTCGAAGTCCATCACGACCTCGTTCATCTTCATGCCCACACCTGGCTCCTTGCCTTCGAATCGGATGCGGATGCCTTCGTTGGGCTGGACCGAGATCACGATCTGGTTGGGCTTCTGGTTGCGGGCCTGGTCGCGGAAGAGGATGTGAGGCGTGGGCTTGAAGTAGATGACGATCTCGGTCTTCTTCGCGGCCATCGCCTTGCCCGACCGCAGGTAGAACGGCACGCCGCCCCACCGCCAGGTGTCGACGTTGAACTGCATCGCGGTGAAGGTGTCGCGCTGCGACTCGGGATCGACACCGTCTTCTTCGCGGTAGCCGATGACGGCCTCGCCCTTGACCGCGCCGGGGCCGTACTGGCCACGCACCGCGATCTGCGGGATGTCTTCTTCCTTGGGCACACGCAGGGCCTTGAACACCTTGATCTTCTCGGTGCGGATGTCCTCGGCGTGCATGCTCACCGGGGGCTCCATCGCCACCAGTGACATCACCTGCAGCAGGTGGCTCTGCACCATGTCCCGCATCGCGCCGCCGCCGGGGCTGTCGTAGTAGCTGCCGCGTCCCTCAACGCCGACTGTCTCGCTGGCGGTGATCTGGACGTGGTCGATGTATTCACGGTTCCACAACGGCTCGAAGATCGTGTTGGCAAACCGCAGCACGAGCATGTTCTGGACCAGCTCTTTGCCGAGGTAGTGGTCGATCCGGTAGATCGAGTTTTCCCAGAACACGTCGCCGAGCGTGTTGTTGAGCTGGACCGCCGACTCGGGGTCTTTGCCGAAGGGCTTCTCGATAATGATGCGCTGCCAGGTCGGGTCTTCTTTGTTGAGCGGGACCATCCGCTTGCCGTCGATCACCAGTCCGCTCGCGCCGACGTTCTGGATGATCGGCTCGAAGAACTGCGGGGCCATGGACAGGTAGAACATGATGTTCGTGCCCGTGCCGTGCTCCTGGGCGAGGCCCTTAATCCGCGTGGTCAGGTCGGGCCAGGCCTCGGCGTTGGTCGAGTCGCTGGCCTCGTAGTGGACGTGCTTGGAGAACTCGGCCCACTTGGCGTCGTCGTAGCCGTCGGGGTTGAACTCGTAGATCATCTTCCGGAACGCGTCGTCGTCGTACTTCGACCGGGCCACGCCGAGGATGCCGAAGTTTTCGGGCGTCATCCCGCGGTCCCAGAGGTAGTAGAGGGCGGGGAGGAGCTTGCGTTTGGTCAGGTCGCCGGACGCGCCGAAGATCACGATGAGGCAGTCGTCGGGCCGTTGGAGGGTGGTGGAGTGGGGCATGGGATCACAATAGACACGAAAGCGCGTGCCGGGGCAAACGGATCGGGACATTAATCTCGCGCAAATGGACGTTTAGCGTCCCAACGCGACGCTGACGATCATCACGTCCGCGGGGTTCACGCCGGCCAGGCGTCCGGCTTGCCCGAGTGTGGTTGGGCGAAACTTGTCGAGGACGGCGGCGGCTTCATTTCGTAGGCCGGGGACAGCGTTGAAGTCGAAGTCGGTGGGCACGGGGATGCTCTCGCTCTCGGACAGCCGTTCGATCTCGCGGCGGCTACGGTCGATGTAGCCCGCGTACTGGCGGTTGGCGAGCACTGCACGGAGGGCACGGGCTTCACGCAACGCCTCCAAGTCCCCACCGTCGTCGAAAGCCCGCGGCTGCGGAGCTGCCGCGCAGCTCGCGTCGCCTTGGGCGTCAGAGCCGCGCCGAAGCTGCGCATCGGCGGGCTTTCGAAGCTCGGTCCACACCTGTTCGAGTCCGACGCCCGCGCTGTTGACCCACTTGCTCATGGGCTTGCCGTCGATTTGGGTGCTGTCGATCCACTTGTTGAGTTCGGCGATCCGCTGCTGCTTGGCTTCGAAGACCGACCAGCGTGCATCGTCGACGGTGCCCAGGTCTCGCCCCACCGGGGTGAGCCGGGCGTCGGCGTTGTCACTCCGCAGCAGCAGCCGGTGCTCAGCCCGGCTGGTGAACATGCGGTAGGGCTCGCGTGGTGTCTTGGTGACCAGGTCGTCCATCATCACGCCGAGGTACGCCTCGTCCCGGCGCAGCCGCCAAGGGTCTTGCCCACGCATGTAACGCACCGCGTTGACCCCGGCGATCAGGCCCTGGCCCGCGGCCTCTTCGTAGCCCGAGGTGCCGTTGATCTGCCCGGCGAGGAACAGGCCCGGCACCCGCTTGGTCATGCACGTCGCGTCGATCTGGTGCGGCCAGACCATGTCGTATTCCACGGCGTAGCCTGGCTTGAGGATCACCGCATTCTCACAGCCCGGCAGCGCATGGACGATCTTTTTCTGCACATCGATCGGCAGCGAGGTACTGATGCCGTTGCAGTAGATCTCGTTGGTCGACAGCGACTCGGGCTCGAGAAACACGTGGTGCGAGGTGCGGTCGGCAAAACGCACGACTTTGTCTTCGATCGACGGGCAGTAGCGCGGCCCGGCGGTCTCGATCTGGCCGTTGTACATCGGAGCCCGGTCGAGGTTGTTGCGGATCAGGTCGTGCGACTCGGCGTTGGTGTGGGTGATCCAGCAGACACGCTGCTCGGCGACGGGGAAGCGGTTCGCGACTTTGTCATACGCACCCTCGAAAGCCCGCGGCTGCGGAACTGCCGCGAGGCTTGTATCGTTCGGGGCGTCCGAGCCGCGCCGAAGCTTCGCATCGGCGGGCTTTCCTTCGGAAACCGATCCATCGCCGCTCCACGTCATCTCGCTGAATGGCGTGGGGTGCTCGTCGCCGGGCTGCACCTCCAAGCCCGAGAAATCGATCGACTCGGCCGCCAAACGCGGCGGGGTGCCGGTCTTGAGTCGGCCCAGGTCGAGGCCCAGTTTGGTGAGCGCCCCGCTGATGCCCACGGCCGAGCCTTCGCCGATCCGGCCGCCTTCGGTTTTCTGTTCCCCGGCATGCATGAGCGCCCGCATAAAAGTTCCCGTGGTCAGCACCACCGCTCCGGCTCGCAGGGTGATCGTTTTGTCGACCGCGTCGATCGCGCAGAACTCGCCGCAGCAATCCTGGGTTTCTTCGGGGTGGCCCTGGCCGTGCCCGCCGCGGAAGACGACGCCGACGCATCGGCCGTCTTCGACCACGAAGTCTTCGACCAGCCCGGGCAGGATGTCGAGGTTTTCGCGGGTGCCCAGCAGCCGTTGGACCTCGGCGGCGTAGGCGTATTTATCGTTCTGACAGCGCGGCCCTTGGACCGCGGGCCCCTTGCTGATGTTGAGCACGCGGAACTGGATGCCCGTCGCGTCGGCGGCGAGGCCCATCAGCCCGCCGAGCGCGTCGATCTCGCGGACCATCTGTCCCTTGGCCAGCCCGCCGATCGCGGGGTTGCACGACATCGCCCCGGTCTTGGACGGGTCCATGGTGATCAGCGCTACGCGACCGCCGGTCGGCGCGGTCAGGTTCGCCGCCGCCCACGCCGCTTCCGCGCCTGCGTGGCCGCCGCCGATGATGAGGATGTCGTAATCCGTTCGCATTGCGGGAAGTATACCCACCGCGGATCGCTTAACTCGGAATGTCCCAACCGTCTAAGGACTTGTCGGAACTGCTACAAACTCGCACGGGTGTGATAACGTACTCTCAATATGTCTACCACCGCCCTCCTCATCGTCTACTGCCTGGCCATCATTGCGGCCTCAGTCCTCGGCGGCCTCGTCCCGATCCTGATCCGCCTGACGCACACCCGACTGCAAATCGCGATCAGCCTCACCGCGGGGTTCATGCTCGGCGTGGCGATCCTGCACATGATCCCCCACGCGGTGGAAGCCCCCGGCGTCGCGCCGATGAGCGTCATGACCTGGGCTTTGGTCGGCTTCCTGGTCATGTTCTTTATCGAGCGGTTCTTCAGCTTCCACACCCACGAAGTCGCCGAGCTCGACGACGAGGGCAAGGTGCTGACCTCAGCCCAAGACCTGCCCGAGCACGACCCCAAGGAACACGCTCACCACCACGACCACGCGCACGCCCACAGCATGGCCGGCCACACCCCCGGCAACAAGCTCTCGTGGACCGGCGCCGCGATCGGCCTGAGCCTGCACAGCATCATCGCCGGGATCGCTCTGGCCTCGGCGGTGGCGAGTGAAGCGGGCGGGCACAGCGGCCACACCTCGGCTGCGATCGCGGGGCTGGCGGTGTTTATGGTGATCGTGCTGCACAAGCCGCTCGACGCCTTGACCGTGATCACCCTGACCGCCTCCGCAGGTTTCGCCAAACCGACCCGTCACCTGATCAACGGCCTGTTCGCCCTGGCGGTCCCGGTGGGTGTGGTGTTGTTCGGGCTGGGGCTGCGACAATCCGAGCTGGCGGAGTCCGGCGGGTTTGTGGCCTACGCCCTGGCGTTCTCGGCGGGCACGTTCCTCTGCATCTCACTGAGCGACCTGCTGCCCGAGCTGCACTTCCACTCGCACGACCGGGGCAAGCTGACCGCGGCGCTGATCCTGGGCGTGGTCTTGGCCTACGCGATGGCCACGGCCGAACACTCCATGCACGACCACGACCATGGCCACGGCGGACACGACCACCACAGCGGCCACCTCGATCACGACGACCACAGCGGACACGAGCACTCGGACGATGGCCATGAAGATGAACACGACCACCCCGGCCATGCCGAACCACCAGCGTTAAAGATCGATCCGCACGAAGGACACGATCACGGCGAACACGCGGGACACGGCCATACCGATCACGAGGGCCACACCCACGAAGATCACGCCCCCGCCCAAGCGCCGAAACCCGATCCCCACGAAGGCTACGACCACGGATCGCACGAAGGCCACGCGCATTAAAAGGTGGGGTGAGCCTGGCCCACCCCGCGGTGCAGTTTCTTTGACTGATGAGCAGGCTGGGCTCAGGCCTGATTCTGAGCGGCCGCGTTTTGCTCGACTTGTTGAATCACCTGGTTGAGGTGTTGGGCGAGTTGCTTGGCCGTGGTCAGGTTCATCGCGACGCGGTGTGAAACGTCGAAGCGGAACGAACCGACGGGCTGGCCGTCGCCGCCCTCGGTGGGTTGTTGGCCGAGGAAGCGGTTGATTCCCAGGTCCAGGAAGACTTCCTGGTTGCCGAGGTTGGTGCGGAACGCGTTGGCGTAGAGCGTGTCGACGTTGGCTTCGTTGAATTGAACGCGGACCTGACGCTGGCCGTCGGCACCGGCTTGGTTGGGGTCGAGGGGCTTGAACTCTTGGCCGTGGGGGTCAGACATGTGAATCTCTCTTAACTAAAGGAAGTCCGGAAGAAGCGGCGTGGCGATGAGCCACCTTCTCAAGGTGACACACCATGACGCCTGTGGATGAGCAAACGGTAAGCGGTTGATGAGATTTACGCGGGGTCGGGCGTCGCCTCGGATTCCAGCGGGCTGTAACGCGAACCCGCCAGCGGGATCCGGCGGTTGACCGGCGGGCCTTGGGGTAGCCGCGGGCCCACGAACATGCCGACCAGCAGCAACACGATGTTGGCCACAAACAGCCAGAACTTCTCGGCCGGGAGGTCGAGGAAGATGATGAACCCCGACAGCAGCAGCATCAGCAGCATGAGCGGGATCAGGCCGCGCCAGGCCAGCTTCATGAGCTGGTCAAACCGCAGACGCGGCAGCGTCCAGCGCACCCACATCATGAGGAACAGCAGCAGGAACACCTTGCCCGCGAAGACGCCAATCTTCAGCGACACAATCAAAATCCCCGCCAGCCAGCCTTCCGCACTGACCGGCAGCTCCAGCGGAATCCAGCCGCCCACCGGGTTCAGGCTCCACCCGCCGAGGAACAGTACGCAGAAGAACGCGCTGCCCGCGATCATGTGCATGTACTCGCCCAGGAAGAACAACGCCCACTTCATCGAGGAGAACTCGGTGTGGAAGCCGCCGACGAGTTCCTGCTCGGTCTCCGCGAGGTCGAACGGGGCGCGGTTGCACTCCGCCAGGATGCAGATGAAGAAGATGATCGCCAGGAGCGGGTGCGTCACGATGCCCCAGACGCCCCCGGCGCCCGCGGTCTGCAGGTTGGTGAGCAATTGCGTGTCGGGCGTGGCGTAGGTCAGGATCATGATCAGCACGCACAAGCCCATGGGGATCTCGTAGCTGACCATCTGGGCGGTCGCGCGGAGGCCGCCGAGGAAGGAGTACTTGTTGTTCGAGGCGTACGCCCCGACGACCACGCCGTACACCGCCAGCGAGCTGACCGCGAGGATGTAGATCACGCCGATCTGCACCGGGGCGACGGCGACACTGACCGTGCCCGCCTTGACCAGCTCGGTGCCGAACATCGTGATGCCCGGGAAGTCCCACAGGCCGCCCCACGGAATGACCGCCCAGCCGATCAGGGCCGGGATGACCGCGAGGGCCGGGGCCGCGATGAACAGCGCCTTGTCGACGCCCGGCGGGGTGTAGTCTTCCTTTACAAACAGCTTCAGGCCGTCGGCCAAGGCTTGACCGAGGCCGAGGTGTTTCTTGCCTTCGAACAGGCCGTTGATGCCCAGCTTCTTCCAGAGGTCGTCCAGGCCGAACGAGAAGTTCGTGCGGTTGGGGCCGGTGCGGTCCTGAACCCACGACGCGGTTTTGCGTTCGAGCAGGATCAGGTAGGCCGTGGACAGCAGCATGGCGTGGAGCAGGACCACGATGACCAGACCGCTGACGAAGAATTGAGCTGAGAGCATTTCGAAGTTCGGATTTCGGATTTCGGATCGGAATACCCGGCATCGCTGCGGGCCATTCGGCACTGAGTTTAGCCCCATCTCGCTAGCGCGTACAATCTGAGCCGACGATTTATACGCAAGGAAGCCCGTGTCGCAACCCCACTCGAAATCCAATGCCCGTCATCCGAAATCGACCGACGAGACGATCAAGGAAACCTTCGAGTCGATCGTGATCGCGTTCATCCTCGCGTTCATCTTCCGGGCCTACGTCGTCGAAGCCTTCATCATCCCCACCGGTTCCATGGCCCCCACGCTCCTGGGCGAACACGCCGCCCTGCGGTGCGAGCAGTGCGGCTACGACTTCGCCGTCGATCAGTCCGGCCAGCCCAACCGAATGACACGCAATCAGCTGCAAACCGCCACCTGCCCGATGTGCAAGTACCCGCAGCCGGTCCCCCTGAGCAGCCCGACCCAGACCGGCGACCGCCTGCTGGTCCAGAAGTACGTCTACTACGTCGCCGAGCCCACCCGCTGGGACGTCGTGGTCTTCAAGAACCCCCAACGCCTCAACGACAACGGATCCCCCGGCCCGAAAACCAACTACATTAAACGCTTGGTCGGCCTACCCAACGAATCGCTGCACCTGATCGACGGCAACGTCTACGTCCGCCCCTTCGACCAACCTAGCGCCCCCTGGCGCATCGCCCGCAAGACCGACCCGAAGGAAAACCGCCACTGGGAGAAGATCCAGCGGGCCGTCTGGCAGCCGATCTATCACAGCCAATACGTCCCGCTCGATCACGGCCGAGCTTTGCCCTCGCCCGGGGAGGACAACCCGAACCGCTACACGCGCGGACGACGCTTCGACTGGGACTGCCCCTGGGTGCCGCCGAGTGAACAGGTCGGAGCATGGGACCTCGGGAATGCCGAGGAAGGCTGGAAACGCTCGTACAGTTTCAACCCGACGGCCAATGCAACGGGCGGCTCCCCTTCATCATCCACCTTCGGTGAGCTGAGATTCAACTGGGCCGAGTACCACGGCCGCGGAACGTTTTATCCCTACAACACCCTCACCGGCGGACGCGGGGTGTTCGGGCGGCAACCCATCGAAGACATACGGCTCGCCGCCACCGTCGAACGCGGCGCAAACGAAGACCTCAGTATCGAATTCGTAGCCACCACGCGACTCGAACACGAGGTTGAAACGGTCGTCGCGCGATTCAATCCCGATGGAAAAGTCGAACTGCTCCGAGAGAACGACTCGGGCCGGACAACCCTGGCCTTGGGTCAGTCCAAGGCATGGCCCGATCCGCCCCGAGCCTACGAGTTGGAACTGTGGATCGTGGACCAGGAACTACTGGTCTGGGTCGATGGCGAGCTTGTGATTCGCAAAGCGTTTGACCTGCCGATGGACACACTCAAGCTGCGCGTCCCGCCGCAGGACCGCCCCGAGGTTACCATCCGGGTGATCGGCGGCTCGGCCACCCTGCACGGCGTGGAACTGGACCGCGATATCGCCTACACCCCCTCACTCAGCAGCAACGCCCAGGTCGCGACTTTCGGGGCGATGCGTCGCGCAGCCAATGGAACGCTGCGGGAAGTCCCGCCGATCCCGATCCGCCCAGGACGGTATTTCGTGCTGGGTGACAACTCACCGATCAGCAGCGACGGCCGGTTCTGGGGCGATGTACAGCCCTGGATCGAGAAGCGGATGTTCGAGGAGGCCGACGACTGGGAACCGGTCCCGGGGTACCCCTTTGCCCGCGACTACGCCCATGTCGTTCCGCGCGGCCTGATGGTCGGCCGGGCGTTTTTCATCTACTTCCCCGCCCCCTACGCCGTCAGCCCCGGGGGACAACAGCTGCTGCCCAACTTCGGCGATATGCGATTCGTGCATTGAACTTCTGCTGAAGTACCATAAACATCGGTTAGGCAACGGTTAAAACCGAAAGACCACCGCAGGTTTTCCACATCACGGCATCATTCACAGAGGGAATCCCCCGATGCCTCGGCCCACACCTGACCCGCCACCCATGAAACGGACGCCAATTGTTGTCTATCGCAATGATAAATATAGGTTTATCGCGCTATTGAATTAGCCAATCTCCCTGGATTAACACGATCTTAGCGCCCCACTCCCAGCCCCTCACCCCTCACTTCTGAACACAGATCACTTGTTGCACAGGTTATCCCCAGACCATTTTCCGGCCTCGCGATCCCACCTGCCCGCCCGATGCACGACGCGGGTATCATGCCGCCCATGAATGACTCCTCTTCCACCGATCTGGTGATGCGCCACGTCATCGCCGCCCTGGTCACCAACGAGCCCGGCGTCCTGGCCCAGGTGGCCGGCATGTTCGCCGCCCGCGGGTTCAACATCGATTCCCTCGTCGTCGGCCGGACCGAGACCCCCGAGCTCTCCCGCATGACCATCGTCGTCAACGGCGACTCCTCGGTCCTCGAACAGGTCCGCAAGCAGCTCCAGAAGCTCGTCCCCGTGGTCAAGGTCGTGGACTATCAGGACGTGGCCTATGTCGAGCGTGACCTCGTGCTCGTTCAGGTCTCGACGAAGACCGAGCAAGGCGACGCCGACAAGCGCGAAGAGATCATCACGCTGGCCAACCTGTTCCGCGCCAAGATCGTCGACGTCGCCAGCGATCAGATCATGATCGAGATGGCCGGCAGCGAAGAGAAGCTCGCCGCGTTCCTCGAACTGCTTGAGCCCTACGGCATCATCGAGCTGGCCCGCACCGGCGTCATCGCCATGCGTCGCGGCAACGCCAGCGCCTTCCGCCGCATCGCCCTGGCCAAAGCCGCCGCGGCCGCCGACGACGGCACCGGCATGGACGCCAGCGAACTGCCTCCGGGATAAAGCATGGCTAAGAGGCGTCAACCCCGGGCCATCACCGATGGACCGCCTTATCTTCATCAGGTCGTCCTCCGCGACCCTGATTTTCAAATAGGCGACGCCTTCCCGTTTAATCTCCCGTGGCTTACCCAGCTACCAATCGCCTTCGACGGACCCGTCACTTTTCTGGTTGGCGAAAATGGCAGCGGCAAGTCGACACTCATTGAAGCGATCGCTGATCTGAGTGATCTGCCTGTTTCGGGGGGCGGTCGTAACGAAGCCCAGTCTAATCACGGGCCCGAAGATCGCAGCATGCTCTCTTCATCCCTGCTGCCTTCATTCACGCAGAAGCCCACAGACGGTTTCTTTCTGCGGGCAGAATTCGGAGCCCATTTCGCATCACTGCTGGACGAAAGAGCAGCCGACCCGGAGTTCGGAAGAATCGCCTATGAACGTTATGGCGGCCGGTCACTGCACACCCGGTCACACGGCGAAGCTTTTCTTGAAATCCTCCAGTCCCAAATCAACAGTGGCCTGATCCTGATGGATGAACCCGAGTCTGCACTGTCGCCGCAGCGCCAACTCGTACTTTTGGCGCTGATGCACGACCGAGCACGCTCTGGGCTAAGCCAGTTCATCATCGCGACCCACTCCCCGATACTCCTGACATACCCCAACGCCACGATCTACAGCTTTGATGATGGGCGTCTCGAAAAAACAACACTCGAAGATACTGCTCATTATCAGATCACCCGTGGCATCCTCGAACAACCCGAACGCTACTGGCGGCATCTCCGCGAAGACTCGCAACACGATGACACGTAAAACGCCACATGATGAGTTAACGCAATGATCTACACCCCTGCTGAACACGCCGACCGCTACGCCGAGCTGCACCCGCTGCTGGGCGAAGCGTTTGTTGCGTTGCGTTCGTTTGACCTCACCACCCCCGACGGGAAGATCGAAATCCGCGGCGACGACTTGTTTCTCAACGTCGAGCGGTACACCACCCAGCCCGCCGAGGATCGACGGTTTGAATCGCACCGGGCCTACCTGGATGTGCAGGCGATTTTCACCGGGCGTGAGTCGATCTACGTTGAACCGATTGAGCGGTTGGACGTGACCGAGCCTTTCGACGCCGAGCGTGATGTCGCGTTTTATACCGGGCCACACGAGACTCGGCTGGACTTGCAGCCGGGCGACTTCGCGATCTTCTTCCCCGAAGACGGACACAAGCCCGTCTGCGAGTGCGGTGGGTCCTCGGAAGTTTTAAAAGTCGTGGCGAAGGTGCGGATCTAAGCCGACGCGGTTCAGGCCGTGGGCTTGTCTTGCGACTCGATCTGTTCGGTGAAGTGATCGGCCTCAAGACGACGCAGACGAAGCTGACAATCCTCGACGATCCGCCGGTTCGCGGCGAGCAAGTCGGCGAGCCAGCCGAACACGAGCAGTTGCACGCCGATGAGCAGGCAAACCGTGCCGACCACCAGGCTCGGCACGCGGCTGCGGTATTCATCCTCGATGAAGTACAGCAGCACCCATCGAGCATAAAGCAGCAGGCCCAGCCCCAGGGGCAGCAGGCTCAGGCAGGTGAAAAACATCTTGGCCCGGTAGAGCATCGAGATCCGCAGGATCGTGCCCATCGAGCGGGTCACATAGGCACGGATGCTCTTCACCAGACGCGACGGGCGGGTCGGGCCGTTGGTGCGGATCGGCACGTTCACGACGTGGATATGCTTCTGCCCGGCCTGGATGATGGTCTCAAGCGTGTACGTGTACGGGTTGAATACGTTGAACTGCATCGCGGCGTCGCGGCTCATCGCGCGGAACCCGCTGGGGGCGTCGGCGACATCGGTCCCGCTGGCGATGCGGACCACGCCGCTGCCGAACTTCTGCAGGAACTTCTTGATCGGGGAGAAGTGCTCGGTCTCGGCGATCGGCCGGGCGCCGATGACCATGTCGGCCGAACCTTCAAGAATCGGCGCGGTCAGAGCGGGGATGTCCTGGGCGTTGTACTGGTTGTCCGCGTCGGTGTTGACGATCACGTCCGCCCCGGCCTTGATCGCCGCGTCCAGGCCCGATAAGAACCCGGCGGCGAGGCCACGGTTGACCACATGGGACACCACGTGATCCACGCCGTGCTGCTTGGCGATCTCCACGGTGCGGTCCGTCGAGCCGTCGTTGATGATCAGCCACTCGACTTCATCAAAACCCTCCACCTCACGCGGCAGGTCCGCCAGCGTCTCGGGCAGGGTTTCTTCTTCGTTTAAACACGGAATCTGGATGATCAGTTTCATCGCCAGCGTCTCGCTTTGCGGGCCCTCGACCGGTTCGTTCCACGCCCACTGGCGATATCTACCCATCGGCCAGCCCCCCGGCGGGGTTGATAAATTCTCGGTGAGCCGTGAAATACAGTCCGTAGTGGGTTCCGCCACGGATTCTCATTACCCGGAGCCCGAAACTGCCGAAATAGGTAGGAGTTCGCCGCCACAGAGTGACCATTGATCCACCTGTGGCGCCGCCCCCCGAAACCCACACTGCGTCCCCAACCGCGAGATGATCCTGTGAACGACAACCCCGCTGCTGAATTATCCGAACGCCCCCGCGTCGCGGGTTGGGAGTGGGGGTTGCTCGCGGTCCTCATGTTGGGCGGGCTGCTGAGCTGGGCCCGGTATTACATGAGCTTTGAGATGCCCAACCCCGACTTCTTCGGGATGGTGGACATGGCCCAGGCCATCTTCGGACTCCACCTGCCCGGCACGCTCAAACGCATGCCCGGCTACCCGTTCGCCTTGGGCTTGGTGGCGATGCTGATCCCCGGCGATCGGCCGTTCGTCCACGCCTCGATGATCCTCGGGCTGGCGTGCTCCGCCACAAGCCTGGTGCTGATGTTCCTGATCTCCAAGCGGCTGGTCGGCCGGGCGGCTTTGATCCCGGTGATCGCCCTGCTCGGCACGCCGCTGTTCTCGCTGATGTCGACCCAGACGATGCTCGAGGCGTTCATGGGGATGCTGATCCTCGCGACGTTCTGGCTGTCGGGCCGAGGCTCGCAGTGGGCATATGCGACGGCGGCTTGGGCGACGCTGTGTCGGCAGGAGTGCGCGATCCTGGTGCCGTTGGTCTGGGCGGTGAACCTGTGGGACCAGCCCAAGGGTTGGCTGAAGCACACCGCCAAGGCATTCGTCGCGGGCCTGCCGCTGGCGACCTGGATGCTGTTCAAACGATGGGCCGGGCAACTCACCGGCGGAGCCGATGCCTACGTCCAGGAGATGGCGGGCATGGGCTGGCACATCGAGTGGAGCAAGGTCTGGCTGATGCTCGAACCCTTCCCCGATGCCCACATCATCTTCCAGGGCCCGCTGCTTCTCCTCGCGGCCATCGGCGTGGTCGTCGGACTGAAACGCTGGCCCAAGATGGCGCTGATGCTGCTGGGGTTTTTCGCGTTCTACAACCTCGTGCACATCGTGTTCAGCGTCTACCGGTTGCGTTACGCGTACCCCGTACTCTTTGTCGTACCGTTGTTCGCCACGGCCGGTGGGCAGTGGCTGCTGGCCTGGATGGGCTCGATCACCGAGAACAAGCCGAAACTACGCGCCGCAGGGGCCGTCGTGATCGGGCTGATGGCGTTGGCGTGGGCGGGCAACCGTTGGATGGACTTCGGCCGGTTCGATGTGATGCCCTGGCAACACAAGGAAGACTTCCTTGGGCTCGCGGTGCTGCTCATGATCGTCCTGGGCGTGACGGGCGTGATGGCCCTGCGCGGCTCGGCGATCGTCCGCGTCGGCATCACCCTGGGCATCGTCGGCTTCGCGACCGGGCCGCTGCTGTTCGCCGCGGATGTCCGTGCCCGCGAGCAGGGCTACTACGACGACGCGAACATCCGCCACCGATACGCCGTCGACTGGATCGCAACCAACCTCGCCCCCGGCGAAACCGCCGCCGTGCCACGCGGACACTCGCTGCTCTACTGGCGCGACCGTTTCGACCCCGCCACGGTGTATGACATCACCGAATTCAATTCCGAAGACGCTTCTGCCTTCTTCGCCGACCTCGATCGCCTGGGCGTGGACTACCTGATCAAAACGCAGACCCTGCGCAAACCCACCGACGAGTCGGAGCTGAACTACAACCGCGACATGCACTACTACCACTGGCAGCGGGCTCACTTGTCCGAGCCCTTCCGTGACGGCGGCGAGGTCGCGGGCTTCGAGTTGGTCGACACCATCGAACACCATGAACCCGCGGTCGTGCCCGTCGAGCCGATCTACATCTACCGCGTGGTGCGTGACGAGATCGTCGACGACGAGAGCGACGTAAGCTATCGGCTGGACCAAAACCCCACCGTCCAACGCGAGGCGGATCAGCCATGAGCGCAAGCGCCCCCACCACCGACCTGCCCCCGCAAGAGACCGCCGAAGCCCCGGCCGAGACGCCCCGCTTCCGCAAGCTCTTCCGCTACCTCGTGAACACCGGGTTGAGCTTTGTGGTGAACCTCGGGCTCACCGCCCTGCTGCACGAGGCCTTCGGCGTCCGCGAAGCCACCTCGTATGCCGTGGCGCTGGTCACGGTATTCGTGATGAACTTCCTGCTGTTCCGTTACTACGTCTTCGACGGGCGGACCGACCAGCCCGGCAAGCAGCTCGCCACGTTCGCGGGCACCTCGGTCGTCTTCCGCGTCAGCGAGTGGTTCGTCTTCCGCCTGCTCCACGAAAAGCTGGGCGTGTACTACCTGCTGGCGATCATCCTGGTGCAGGGCACAACCTTCGTCATCAAGTATTTCGTGTACGGCGGCTGGCTGTTTAACCGTAAGGCCAAGGCCGAGCCCGCCGAGGCGTGAGGCCCGCACGCAACCGTCCCGCCGACCGGATAAACTGATCCGATGCTCAAGGGCATCCGCATCAGCCTCGCCAACAAGTGTCAGTTGCTCTTCGGCCTCGCCGTGGTGTTGGTGATGACCGCCGCGCTCACGGTGGTGGGCTGGCGGATGCAGACGCTGGTCGAACAGGCCCCGCAGCGCCGCGCCAAAGACCTCGCCGAGATGTGGCTGGCCGAGCAGATCACCTTCGGCGAGCCCGTGCAACGCGTGGATGAAACCGACAACCCCGTGTTCACCACCGGCGTATTGCTCACCCTCATCGAAGAAGACGAACTCGAATCCACTTCCGCCGAAGACCCCTTCCTCGAGCAGGCGATCGAGCGTTTCGATCAGACCCCCGCCGCCTCGGAGTTCTTCGACGCCTCGCGCGACGACGACGGCCAACTCACCTTCCGCTACGCCCGGGCGGTGCGGGCGTCGGACGTGGCGCGGATGGAGGGCACGTTCGAGGCCGGGCTCGACGCGGCCGGCCTCGCCGACCCGTTACAACAGGTGCTGCTCGTCCGACTCCGCGACCAGGAAGCGGCGATGCAGCAGACGCTAAACCGCATCTACATCGTCGCCGCCGGGCTGTTCGCGGGGCTGCTGGCGATCGCGGTGTTCTACTACATCACGACCCGCATCATCCTCTCGCCGGTGCGGGTGCTGCGCGGTTATGCCGAGCGCGTCTCCGAAGGCGACATCCTCATCCGCTCGGACATCAACACCGGCGACGAATTCGAGCAGCTCTCGGATATGTTCAACACCATGCTCGAGAGCATCAAGGCCAATCAGGACGAGCTCCAGTCGGCCAACAAAACCCTGGACATGAAGCTCATGGACATGGCAGAGTCCAACGTCGCCCTGTTCGAGGCCAACAAGGTCAAGGGCGAGTTCCTCGCCAACGTGTCACACGAGCTGCGGACGCCGCTGAACTCGATCATCGGGTTTGCCGAGGTGTTGCAGGAAACCCTGGCCGACCGCACCGGCCCGATCGACGACAAGCGTAAGCGTTACGCCTCGAACATCATCGTGAGCAGCCGACGCTTGCTCGAACTCATCAACGACCTGCTGGACATCGCCAAGATCGAAGCGGGCAAGATGCAGCTGCGTCTCGCCACGGTATCGGTCATCGACACACTCGAGGGCCTGGTCACACTGATCCGGCCGCAAGCCGATAAGAAAAAAGTCCGGCTGTTCGTTGAGGTCTCGCCCCGCCTGCCGATGATCGAGACCGACCCGGGCAAGCTGCAGCAGGTGGTGTTCAATTTCCTGGCCAACGCGGTGAAGTTCACCCCCGCGGGCGGGACCGTGACCCTCCGGGCCGAGAGCGCCCCGCCGCCGCCCGAGGTGCTCGATCCGAATCGCAAATTGGATCGCTCGGCGTCTGCGGTGTCGATCGATCCGGCCGACGCGGCGTACGTCCGCATCTCCGTCGCCGACACCGGCCCCGGCATCAACCAGGAAGACCAAGACCGCATCTTCGACAAGTTCACCCAGCTCGACCCCAGTGTGACCAAGTCCCACGGCGGCACCGGACTGGGTCTGACGATCGCCAAGGAACTCACCGATATGCTCGGCGGCACGCTCAACGTCGAATCCGCCCCCGGCCGCGGCGCGACGTTCAGTATCACCCTGCCCATCGTGACCGAGATCGAGGAAGAACCGCTGCCCGAGACCGACGAAACGGAAGCAGAGGCAGTAGACGGTGAGCCCGCTCCCGCTGAGCCCGCATCGGAATAAGACCGGCCCGCGGCGTTGGACGCGACGCACCACGGCCCTAGAATAGAGTTGTAACGTCTGTCACCCCGTACCAAGGTCCACCCCATGGGCATCGAAGCCGCACTCCCCGCCGAAGGCATCCTCACCACCCAACTCCAGAAAGTGATCAACTGGTCACGCCGGAGCTCGGTCTGGCCGATGCCCTTCGCCACCGCCTGCTGCGGTATCGAACTGATGGCCACCGCGTCGTCCCGCTACGACCTGGCCCGTTTTGGTGCTGAGGTCATGCGGTTCAGCCCCCGCCAGGCCGACCTCATGATCGTGGCCGGCCGGGTCAGCGTAAAAATGCTGCCCGTGCTGCAACGCATCTACCAGCAGATGACCGAGCCCAAGTGGGTCCTGTCCATGGGCGCCTGTGCAAGCACCGGCGGCGTCTTCGACACCTACGCCACCGTCCAGGGCATCGACCAGTTCATCCCCGTCGACGTCTACGTCCCCGGCTGCCCACCCCGTCCCGAGACGCTGATCGAGGGCATCATGGCCATCCAACGCATCATCGACAACGACGGCATCCCCCCCACCGGCCCCGACGGCCTCCGCCGTCCGCTGAACATCACCGTCGAACCGACGCACACCGTGGGTAGCCAGCCGACCTCGTTGACCGTGGGCCAGAGCTAACCGCCTTTCTCGATCAATGTTTCTTCGATCGCGAATCTAAATTTGAATCCGGGGTGCTCCCAGTCCAACAGACCGTCTTGACTCGGAGCCGGAGGAACGATTGGATCGACCCAACACACGAGTCATGATCAGCGGGTGCTTCGATCTCTTGCACTCGGGTCACGTCGCTTTCCTGCTTGAAGCCGCGCAGCTGGGCGAGCTATACGTCTGCCTCGGCAGCGACAGCACGGTGCTCAAACTCAAGGGGCGTTCCCCCGTCACCGACGAGCGCGAACGGGCGTACATGGTGCGGGCGATCCAAGGGGTCCACGAAGTCCGCGTTTCCCGAGGCGACGGCCTGCTCGACTTCCTGCCCGAGATCCAAGACATCCAGCCCGACATCTTCTTCGTCAACCGCGACGGCCACTCCCAAGAGAAGCAAGACGCTATCGAAGCGCACGGCGTGCAATACCTGGTTTCCGAGCGTCGCCCCCACCCGGGCCTCACCCAGCGCAGCACGACCAGCCTGCGCGACCAGGACTTCATCCCGCACCGCATCGATCTGGCGGGCGGCTGGCTCGACCAACCTTTCATCAACTCGCTTCACCCCGGCCCGGTCATCGGCTGCTCGATCGATCACCAGGACCGCTACGACACCCGAAGCGGCATGGCCAGCTCGACCCGGGCCACCGCAGTGAAACTCTGGGGACGCCGCTTGCCGGTCGACGACCCGGAATATCTTGCGAAGGTTTTGTTCGCCTTCGAAAACCCGCCGGGTAGCGGCGACGTCACCGGGAGCCAGGACGCCATCAGCATCGTCTACCCCGGGATCACGCGGATGCACTACGACGGCGGCTACTGGCCGACGCAGATCGACAACTGCGTCGACCACGATTTGATCCAGTTCCTCCAGGACCGGCTGTACGTGAAGTATGTGGGTGCCCGCCCCGGCAGTTTCAATGTGCTCGACGAGCGAAACCCCAACCCCGCCGATACGAAGAGGCTGGCCGAGGCATCCGAAGGACTCTGGTCCGCGCTGCATCGCAAAGATGCTTCGGGGGTTGGCGAGGCGATGACCCGGAGCTTCGATGCGCAGACCGCGATGTTCCCCTTGATGCGCAACGACGCGATCGATGCGGCCATCGCCGAGCACGAGGACTCGGCGCTCGGGTACAAGGTCAGCGGCGCGGGCGGCGGCGGTTATGTGATCTTCTTCAGTGAACAACCCATCGCCGACGCATCACAGCCACGTCTGCGCGGCGCAGACTGATTCTCACATCGCCTGATTGAGCAATTCTTTCGCCTGCTTCTTGCTGGTCGCGGTGACTTTCTCGCCGGCCATCATCTCGGCGAGTTCGTTGACGCGGGCGTCGCCCTCGAGGGTGCCGACGGTGGTGTGGGTCTGCTTGGCTTTGCCCTTGCCCACGACGGTCTTGACGATGTGGAAGTGGCGGTCGGCGAAAGCGGCGATCTGCGGGAGGTGGGTGATGCAGAGGATTTGGTGATTGGGTGATTTCGCGATTTGGCGATTGCTCTTGCCCGCCGCTTGCGGCTTAGCAAGGGCACGGAGTTTACTGCCGATGACGCTGCCGAGGCGGCCGCCGATGTTGGCGTCGATCTCGTCGAAGACCAGCACGCTAATGCGTTGGCCGTCGCCGGTGGTGGCGAGGACGGACTTGATCGCGAGCATGGTGCGGGATAACTCGCCGCCCGAGGCGATCTTGCGGATCGGGCGGGCCTCCTGGCCGGGGTTGGTCTGGACGATGATCTCGACGGCGTCGAACCCCGTCGGCGAATCGTCGATACGGTCGAAGGCGACCGACAGCTTCGCCTCGGCCATCCCCAAGTCGGCGAGCTGTTTCTCGATCTGCGGCGTGAGTTTCTTCGCGGCTTTCCGCCGGGCGAGCGTGAGCTTTTCGCCGAGCTGGGCGAGTTGCTTGTCGAGTTGAGCGATGCGTTCGTCAATGCGGGACTGGTCGTGGTTCTGGCTGCGTAGGTGGTCGAGTTGTTCGCCGAGTTCGTCGCGGAAGTTCAGGACCGACTCGACGGGGTCGGGCGAGGGCACGCCGTCGCCGTACTTCTGGACGAGGCGGTTGATGGTGTTCAACCGCTCGGCCACCTCCGCGGCTTCCTCGGGGTTGTGCTCGAGTCGATCGACGTAGCGTCCCAGTTCAAACGCGGCTTCCTGAAGGCTGAGCGTGCAGGTGCGGACCTGATCGGTCACCTCGGCGAGCCCGGGGTCGAGCTCGGCCAGATCGATCATGAGGTGCGTGATCGCCTGCAGCCGCTCGGTCACCGAACCCTCGGCGTCGTAGAGCGCACTGTGCGCGGCGCTCGCCTCGCCCTTGATCTTCTGCACGTTGCCGAGCACCGTCTCGCGGGCCTGCAACTCGGGGAACTCGCCCAGCTGGAGCTCGGCCGTATCGATCTCCTCGGCCTGGAATTCGTACAGTTCGAGCTGCTGCCGACGGAGCGTGGCCGAGGCGGCGAGTTCTTCTTTTTCCATCCGCAGCTCACGCCGCTCGGCGAAGGCCACGGCGAACTTCTCACGCTGTGCCACGCAGCCCGCAAAGGCGTCAAGGATGGTGAGTTGGTTGGAGGGCTTGAGCAGGAACTGATGGTCGTACTGGCCGTGGATGTCGACGAGCAGGTCGGCGGCGCGGCGCATCATCGCCGCGGTGGCGGGCTGGCCGTTGACGGAGAGCGACGATCGGCCGGACGCGAAGAGCTTGCGGGTGATGAGCATCTCGTCGCCCGGCTCGATGGTCTGGTCGAGCGCCGCGGTGAGGGCCGCGGCCAAGGCCGGGGTGTCGGCCTCGAACACGCCGGAGATCCGGGCCTCGTCGGCCCCGGGGCGGATCATGTCGGTGGCTTTGCGGAGGCCGATCAGGGCTTCAAACGCCCCGATCACCAGTGATTTCCCCGCCCCGGTCTGCCCGGTGAAGACGTTGAGCCCGGGCTCGAACTCGACCGTTGCGTCTTCGATCACCGCCAGGTTGGAGATATGCAATTCGCGGAGCATCCGTGCACCTCGCTCGGTTAATGTTTGGGTTTCGTTTGAGGTAGCATACCACGCGATGCGGATCATGCTAGCCCCGGACAGTTTCAAGGAATCGTTATCGGCCCGGGCCGCCGCGGACGCCATGGCCGTGGGGATTGCCCGCGTCGATCCGACGATCGAAATCGACCGCTGTCCGGTGGCCGACGGGGGCGAGGGGTTCGTGTCGGCGTTCGGGTCGGCAGATCAATTCCACCAACACGAAACGACAGTCGCAGGCCCGCGGGGCCAGGCGGTTGAGGCGAGGTGGGCGACGCTATCCGAGCACACCGCATTGATCGAGATGGCCGCCGCGTCGGGCCTGGAGCGACTGGCCGAGTCTCAACGCAACCCACTGCGGACCACCACGCTAGGCACGGGCCACTTGATCGCTGAGGCACTAGACCGTGGGAGCCAACGCATCCTGGTGGGCCTGGGGGGTAGCGCCAGCAACGACGGCGGTACGGGGATGGCCCAAGCCTTGGGGGTCTGCTTCTACGACAGTAACGGTCTGCTCATACCCGGGCCGATGTGCGGCGGTCTGCTCGCACAGATCGCACGCATCGACATCGACCATGTCATGCCGAACATGTCCGGCGTTGTCATCCAGGCCGCTTGCGACGTGACCAACCCGCTCACCGGACCCAGCGGTGCCTCGGCGGTGTACGGCCCGCAGAAAGGAGCAACGCCCGATCAGGTCATGGTCCTCGACGATGGTCTGCAACACCTGACGCGACTCATCCGCGAACAACTGGACATCGACGTCGAGCACATCCCCGGCGCTGGCGCCGCGGGCGGGCTCGGCGCGGGATTGATCGCTTTTGCAGGAGCGACTCTGTTGCCGGGCATTGATCTTGTTTTAGACGCAACCGGATTCGCCCAACGTGTCGCATCGTGTGACCTCTGCCTGACCGGCGAGGGACGTCTCGACGCCCAGTCGCTCTCCGGGAAGGCGGTCACGGGCGTTGCGCAAACCGCAAAGCAACGGGGCGTACCAACGATCGCGCTGGCGGGGGCCATCGAAGGCGACACCGCCCCGCTGCACGAGCGTGAACTGCACGCTTGTCACGCCATTTCGTCCGGGCACCCCATCCACTACGCCATGCAACACGCCTCAATACTCTTGGCCGAAAAGACCGAATCAGTCGTGCGTGATTGGATCGCTCAACGGGCTAGGTAGTTATGGGCCCGGCGGTACCGCGTGGGCGTGGCGTCCATGCACCGGCGGAACTGACGCGAAAAATAATTGCTGTCGGTAAAGCCCACCTGGTGCGCGATCTGGGTGATGTTCAGGTCGCTGTCTTCGAGCAGCCTGGTCGCTTGGCGGATGCGCAGTTGGATCAGGTAGTTCAGCGGTGTCTGCCCCGTGGCTTTGCGGAAGACACGCACGAGTTGGCTCGGCGAGAGGTGGGCGGCCTCGGCCATGTCTTCGAGGGTCCACGGCTGGTCGTAGCTGTTCTCCAACTCGCCGATCACGCTGCCCAACCGGAGCAGCGATTGCCCCTCGGTCGTCTCGGTGCGGTCGTACTGACGGGACAGCGCAATCATGAGTTCGAAGAGCTTGGTCTTGGCGGCGATGGCGTAGCCGGGGCGTTGCTGCTCGACCTCGTCGAGGATGGTGGACGCCAGGCGTGTCGTGCTTTGGAGGTCGACGGGGGCCAGGTGCAAGCGGCTTTCGAAGCGGTGCTGCCGACGGTACATCGGCTCGAAGAGGAACATCGCGTTGAACCCGGGGATCTGCCGGAGCTCATCGGTGGGCATCTCCAGCAAGGCCGGGTCGTACATGATGTTGATCAGCTCCAGCCCGTCGCGGTCGCTGTAGTAGTGGCGGTCTTCGCGCTGAAGCAAGAACACGTCGCCCATCGCGATGGGGTACGTAAACCCCTTGAGGTGATGCAGCGCTCGGCCGGCCGTGACGATGACCAGCTCGTTGAAGTCGTGGTCGTGCTCAACCTCGGTGAGGTCGTGTGGGTGGGCGGCCTTCTTGCGTCCGGTGGCTTTGGGCGCAGCGACGCGCACCCCGCCGACGGGGCAGGCTTGGGGGTTGAAATAGTGGCGGCCTTGGGCTTGCACCGACATGATGCGCCTATCGTGCTACCAATTGCCCGGATCGTCAAGGTTTCCATGAAGCCATGTGGCACAATACCATGGCTCTAACCCGTAGCGCGTGATGCGCTATTCATGATCAGCTTCCTTCATCTCCCTCACGGCCCCGACCATGGTTCTACTCGGTATCGATCTCGGCAGTTCGTCCGTCAAAGCAGCGCTGGTGCAGGCAGACACCGGCCAGATCCTCGCGACCGGTCAGTACCCCCCCACCGAGATGGCGATCGATGCGTCTCAGCCCGGCTGGGCCGAGCAGGACCCCGAGACGTGGTGGGACGCGGCGCGGCGGGCGGTGGGCAGCGCAATGAGCACCGCGGGAATCGCCGCCGGTGACGTCAAGGCCGTCGGGGTCGCCTACCAGATGCACGGGCTGGTCTGCTTGGACAAAGCGGGCCAATCGCTTCGGCCCAGCATTATCTGGTGCGACAGCCGAGCGGTGGAGATCGGAAACGACGCGTTTGAAGCGCTGGGTTCCGAGACGTGTTTGCCGCGGCTGCTCAACTCGCCGGGCAACTTCACAGCCTCGAAGCTGCGCTGGGTACAGCAAAACCAGCCGGAGCTTTTCGAACAGATCGACAAGGTCTGCCTGCCGGGCGACTACCTCGCATCTCGCCTGACCGGGCAGACGGTGACCACCGTGTCCGGCTTGTCTGAGGGCATGCTGTGGGACTTCCAAGACAAGCAACCCGCAAGCGTTTTGCTCGATCACTACGGCGTGCCCGAAAACATGCTGGCGGATCGAGTGCAGACGTTTGGCTTGCAGGGCGAGCTGACCGCTCAATCCGCCGAGCTGTTTGGGCTCAGCGCGGGCACGCCCGTGACCTACCGAGCGGGCGATCAGCCGAATAACGCGCTGTCTCTGAATGTGCTAAACGCCGGGGAGATCGCAGCAACGGCGGGGACCTCCGGCGTGGTCTACGGCGTAGCGGACACCGTGAAGTACGACCCGCAGTCGCGCATCAACAGCTTCGCCCACGTGAACCACGCCGACGACGACCCGCGGCTGGGCCTCTTGCTTTGCATCAACGGCACGGGCATCGCCAACGCCTGGGGTAAGCGTATGGTGGGCGGCGATCTCGACTACGTGCAACTCAACGACCTGGCCGAGCAAGCCCCGGTCGGCAGCGACGGCTTGAGTGTGCTGCCCTTTGGCAATGGAGCTGAACGCATGCTGGGCAACGCCGAGGTCGGCGGTCACCTGGGCTTTGCGGATTTCAACCGGCACGGCCGCGAGCACATCGCCCGCGCGGTGCAGGAGGGCATCGCCTTCTCCTTTGCCTACGGCATGGACATCCTGCGCGAGACCGGCGTGGACCTCGGCGTCATCCGGGCCGGCCGGGCCAACCTGTTCCTCAGCCCGCTGTTCCGCCAAACGCTGGCCAACATTGCCGACTGCCAGATCGAGCTTTACGAAACCGACGGCGCGGTCGGTGCCGCCCGCGGCGCGGGCATCGGAGCGGGCATCTACGCCTCCCCCGAAGACGCCTTCGCCAACCTCGAACGTGTCGGCGGGACCGATCCAAACTCAGACGAACAAACACAGACCCGCGACGCGTACACGCGCTGGTCGGAGTATTTGCAGGCTCTGCTCTAACAAGCCCGCTCTTCTCAAGACTCACCCCTCAAACCTCACACCTCAACTCTCCAAAGGACTCCTCCATGAGCGTCACCCTCGGCGACACAACCTACTTCCCCGGCATCGAGAAAATCGCCTTCGAAGGCACCGACTCGAACAACCCGCTGGCCTACCGCTGGTACGACGAGAACCGCGTCGTCGCCGGGAAGCCAATGAAGGAACTCTTCAAGTTTGCCGTGGCGTACTGGCACAGCTTCTGTGGCACGGGAGCCGACCCGTTTGGGCCGGGCACGAAAGATTTTTCCTGGGACGCCGCGCTCGCTTCGGGCGATTGGGAAACCGCCGCGAAGGCCAAAGCCGACGCCGCGTTTGAGTTCATCACCAAGCTCGGCGTGCCCTACTACTGCTTCCACGACTTCGACCTCGTGCAGGAAGGCCCGACACTCGCCGAATCGCAGAACCGGCTGTCGACGATCGTGGAATACCTCAAGGGCAAGCAGGCCGAGTCCGGCGTGAAGCTGCTCTGGGGCACCGCCAACCTGTTCAGCAACCCGCGCTACATGAACGGCGCCTCGACCAACCCCGACTTCGGCACTGTCGCCTACGCCGGAGCCCAGCTCAAGGGGGCGCTCGACGCGACCATCGCGCTCGGCGGCGAGAACTACGTCTTCTGGGGCGGCCGTGAGGGCTACATGTCGCTGCTCAACACCGACATGAAGCGCGAACAAGACCACTTCGCCCGCTTCCTGCACATGGCCAAGGACTACGCCCGCAGCCAGGGCTTCACCGGCACGTTCTTCATCGAGCCCAAGCCCTGCGAGCCCAGCAAGCACCAATACGACTTCGACTCGGCGACCGTCATCGGCTTCCTCCGCGAGCACGATCTCCTGGGTGACTTCAAGCTCAACCTCGAGTTCAACCACGCCACCCTCGCGGGCCACACCATGCAACACGAGATGGCCGTCGCAGCGGGTGCCGGTCTGCTGGGCAGCCTCGACGCCAACCGCGGCGACTACCAGAACGGTTGGGACACCGACCAGTTCCCCGTCGACCTCTACGAACTTACCGAGTGCATGCTCGTCTTCCTCGAAGCGGGCGGCCTCCAGGGCGGCGGCATCAACTTCGACGCCAAGACCCGCCGCAACTCGACCGACCTCGAAGACCTGTTCATCGCCCACGTCGCGGGCATGGACGCCTTCGCCCGTGCCGCGATCACCGCCGAAGCCATCCTCGAAAACTCGGACTACAAGAAGCTCCGCCAAACGCGTTACGCCAGCTTCGACAGCGGCGACGGCGCGAAGTTCGAATCGGGCGACCTGTCCCTGCCCCAACTCGCCGACCTCGGCGCGGCCCTGGGCGAACCCGCGCAGATCAGCGGCAAGCAGGAACTGTTCGAGTCGATCCTGAACCGGTTCATCTGATCACGGAAACGTTTTTCGGATCGCGATCCCGAAATGCCCACGGCAGGATTCGAACCTGCGACCTTGGCTTTAGGAAAGCCGTGCTCTATCCAACTGAGCTACGCGGGCAGCCCCAACTTCAACCCCGTGAGAGTATTCAAAGCTCTCGCGGGGTTTTGGTTTGACTGAGCATTATCCGTGGGTGCCCGGGCAGGGTCAATGCAGACCGGCAGACGCCGCGTTGACGCCGATGCGGCGGTGTTCTACAAACGGAGCATGAACACTGGTATCGGGGTCGTACTTTTAGCACAGGAAGCGGAGAAGACTCCGTGGTGGCACCTGATCATCGAACAGGCGTTCGGGCTGACGATCGTCCTGATCTTCCTGGTCGCGCTGGTCAGCGTGCTGGTGAATCAGTGGCGCAAGGACAAGTGCCTGAAGCTGCTGAACCGCTACCACGCGACCTACCTGAACAAGAACGGCCGATCGATGTGGGGCGATTTGATCGTGTATTCCAAGGGGCTCGAGCTGGTGTTCGATGCGTCCTACGAAAGCTCTCATGGGATTGAGAAAACCAGCGCGTTGATCTACCCCAAGCAGATGGAGGATTGCGTGGCGGTGGCGCGGATCGCTGAGGGGCTGAGCCACCGTGAATCGCGTCGCCGGATGAAGCAGATCCGCCGCAGCTTCCGGCCCGGGCCGATCCGCAAAACCCGGCGCGGCTTCCAAAACCTCGTCAACACGTTCCGTGACGCGTTCAGCAAAGCCCTGACCGCGTTCATCGGGCAGATCGCCCAGCACACGCAAAACGATTCCATCTCCAGCAACCAGGGACACGTCCAGGAACTCGGCGATGACCTGCTCGGCGCCGCCGCCAACGCATACGAGCCACTACTCGAACGCCACATCGGCCAACCCGTCGTGGCGGAGGTGCAGTACCCCAACGCCCCCGCGGGGGAGAAGCTCGACATCCCGGGGTACCTCGTCGACTACTCGGACAAGTTCCTGGCCATCTTCAACGTCGAGCACGACCCGATCGATACCCATCAGCTCACGATCGACGGCGAGAGCGAACACGAAGGGTTCACCGCGTCGTGGGTCAAGGGCCGATTCACCCTGACCTGCACCGGGCCGGACCTCATCGTTCTCCGCAGCCTGCACGCCAAGGAAGTGTTCGCCCAGCCCGACGCGACGCTGATCTGCGGCACGCACCTGTCGCTGAATCTGCCCGGCGACACCCCGCCGACCATCGAGGTCACCCGCACACGCCGGGTCGACCTGGTTTGCTCCCGCGAACTCGCCACGATCCGGTTCGGCGGCGAATACGCCGCGGGCGACAAACGCCAGGTTGAATCCAACCCCCAGGGCGTGGCCCCCGGCGAAATCGAAGACTGAGCCGTATCCAAGTAGCTGGCTTTTCAGACCTGAACCTTGGGCACCCATGCGGTGGTCCGCCCGCCGACTGTGTCGAACTCGATCTCCTCCCCGCGGCCGGTCAGGGCGTCTTCGTTTTTGCCCCAGCGGTGGTGGAACAGCCAAGTCTTGGGGAACCGCCGGTAGTCCGCCTCCCAATCGCAGGCTTTCTGCAAGACGTGTTTGAGCTTGGCCCGGAGCCGTTTGACCTCAGCGGGCGAAAGGTCCCGGGCCAACCGCTGCGGCGCGATCTTGCTCTGATAGCAGACTTCATCCGCGATCCAATTGCCCACCCCGGCCAGGAAGGATTGATTGAGCAGTAAAGCCTTGATCGCGGTTTTCCGCCGGGCCAATTCCTGCGTCCACCACGCCAGGCCGGGCAGATCCAGCAGGGCATCGGGGCCGAGCTCGGACAGCGGCGGCTCGTTCAGCGGGTCGGCGGCCAATCGGATACGCCCGAACCTCCGCGGGTCGGTAAAACCGAAGTACCGGCCATCATCAAGCTGCAGCTCAACTTTGAGAAACTTGGGCCGATCGGTCTTTTTCCCATAACTGCAAAACCCCCCAGTCATCCCAAAGTGCCAAAGCAGGCTCCCCCCGGTCCCCGACAACGTCCACCACATCTGTTTGCCACGCCGGTGGCAGGCCTCGACGGTCCGCCCCTTGAGCGCCGAAGCGAGCTTCCGTGGGGTAACGCCGTCGATCACGATGCGTTCGTCCGGCTTGGCGTAGACCGAACGGATCGACCGCCCCAGGCAATGCTTTTCCGCGACTCGGCGACCCCAACATTCAACTTCGGGCAATTCGGGCATGACGGGTCAGTTCTCTTGGATCGCCCCAATTAACAGGGCTATCGAGGTTTGCTAATTAGATGGACGAGTGATCCATCTATGCTGCACATCACCGACTCCGATGTACAAGCACCAGCCAGACAACTCTAGGCAACAGGTACAGTACTGTCGGCATAGATCATGGCGCAGAACTCGCACCAAGGACCGTACCGATCAAAAAAGCGATGGGCTTACCTTCTTCGCGAAGTACAAGACCGATGGAATCGCCAATGCCCAAGTCTGCAACAAATAGTTCATCTTGCTCAAGAGCACTACAGCTAATTTGCCCCAAAACTGCGACCAATTGACACCTGTTTAATGCTAAATGTATTAACTCGTTGACATTAAGTGGGTCCCAGTTATCTTATAGTCAGCATTTGATGGGGTGTTCCCTTCCGAGGCACTTTCTTTCTGACTTTCATTCACGGGCTCCAGCAAAAATGAATTTTTCCACAGGGTATCTAGGGCGTAAAGTGTATTCGCTTGCTGCCACAGCAATCGTGCTCGCAACTGCTTCAACTTCGCAGGCACAACTCCTGCCAATTGTTGTGCCGACCCAAGACTTGGGAATCCCCACTGGCGTGGGAATCATGCTGGGCGGATTCGAGACAGGCATCGGTAATTTCTCGACCACGGGAGAAGCAAATGTCACCGGCACTGTCGGCGGCAGCGCCCTGTTGAGCCCGACCGAAGGTACACAACAACTGTTTCTCGAAACTACCGGCACCGTCGATAACTTCCTCGAAAACCCCTACACCGCGACCGTTTCCGTCGACATCGTGTTGGACGTGTTTCTCGGCTTGAACCCGGGCGACATCGATGCTTTCGTCGGCGTCACCGACCTCGACAACCAATCCGAGGGCGCAACCGAGGGTTCGGCGGCTCGGCAAACCATCGAGGTGCTTGCCCCCACCACGCTGAGTTTTGATTACGCATTCATTACCGATGAACTGGATCAACCCAGCGATTTCAGCGACACCGCATTCTTCGCCCTTAACGGCGAATTGTTCCTGCTTGGTAACCTGGAAGATACCAGCCTCTTCACCATGCTTTCCTTTACCACCGGGTTCGATGGCGTGATCCCTTACCAAACCTTTATGGTTAATCTCGACCCCGGCGTCCACACCTTCGGTTTCGGCGTGGTGGATGTCAGCGACACCATCGTCAACAGTGCGTTGCTTATCGACAACGTGATGGTCAGCCCCGAACCCACATCGGCGGCCATTTTCGCCCTCACGGCTGGGGCTCTGACCGTGCGCCGTCGCCGACGGCCTAACGTGCATTCCGCTGTCGATGCCACACATCCCAACTGAAGTAATCACCTGAGCGATAAGTTCTGGGTCCTGGGCTGACAAGAGACCACACACTCACTCCAAACGAAACTGGCGATTCTTTGCCCCTCAAGGCAACGCACCTGGGTCGCCGCTATATTCGACATTTTACCTATCAGTTTTTCTCCTAATTAAATTCCCCCCATGAATGTCATCCTGAAGTTGATCCCAAGGCTCGTTCTCCTCCTCGCACTCACCGCAGGCCCTGTTGCATTGGCCGACGATCTCGAGGATTTTGAAGACTTCATGTTTGAGCCACGGCATGGCTTGTACGTCGGTGGCCTAGTGGGCTGGCAGCTCGAGTATGACATCACCAGTAACGACATCATCGGCTCATCCAATGAGTTGGAGTTTGCCTTTGATGAAGACTTCACCTACTCGGGAATTTTTGGGGTGTACCTGAATAATTGGCGACTCGAATTTGAAGCCAACTACTTCCGTACCGACTATACCGATGTGAAGTTTCTCGCCTTCGATATCAATGCCGACGGCGACATCACGTATCTCTCTGGCCTGGGCAATATCTATTACGACATCCCCCTCGGGTCCAAAGACTTTAATCTGTATCTCGGGGGTGGGATCGGCTTCAGTGTCGTCCAATCCGACGCCGACCTCGACTCTACGCTCATCAACTCGGTCACGATCGACGGCATCACCACCACCGCCGCGATTGACTCCATCGACGATACGTTCACGACTTTCACCTACCAGCTCATGGCTGGCCTAAGCTACCGGGTTGCAGACAACGTCACGCTCACGGGCGGCTACCGCTTCCGCGGCTTTACGGAAAGCGGTAATGGCGATATCGCGTCAGGCCTGATTTTCCGTGAACACCACATCAACACTTTTGAGGTCGGGGTACGTTTCGACTTTTAACGAACCTTGAGCCTTCACCGCGACGCTTTGGTTCATGTCGAAAAACACCTACGCTATCCTCGGCACCGGCGCCCTCGGGGGGTACTACGGCGGCCTGCTCGCCAAAGCCGGGTTCGACACCCACTTTCTGCTGCGCAGCGATTACGAGCACGTCCGTGACCACGGGATGACCGTCGAGTCAATCCGCGGCGATTTCACATTATCCGCAGATCAGGTCCAAGCCTACGGCGACCCCGCGGACCTGCCCGCGTGCGACGTCGCAGTGGTGTGCCTGAAGACCACGCAAAACGAGCAACTGCCCGAGTTGCTGGCCAACTGCGTTAAGCCGGATGGCGTGGTGTTGGTGCTGCAGAACGGGCTGCACCCCGAAACGGACGCGGCGGCCCTGGTGGGAGAAGACCGGGTGCTCGGCGGGCTCTGCTTTCTCTGCTCCAACAAGATCGGACCGGGGCACATCCAGCACCTCGACTACGGGCACATCCACATGGGCGTGTATCAGCCCGAGGCCGCCAACTCCCTCGCCGCCCGGCACTTCCCCGGCGTCGTGGAGGACTTCAACGCCGCTGGCATCGAGACCATCAACGTGGACGACCTGCGGCTGTCCCGCTGGAAGAAGCTCGTCTGGAACATCCCCTACAACGGACTGTCGGTGGTGCTGAATCAGACCACCGATGTCATGATGGCCGACCCGGGCACCCGCCGACGGATCGAAGCCCTCATGCACGAGGTCCAGGCCGCCGCCCTCGCGGTGGACGGCAAGGTGATCGAAGACGCCTTCATCCAGAAGATGCTCGACTACACCGCGAAGATGGAGCCCTACAAGACCAGCATGATGCTGGACTACGAGGCGGGACGAGCGATGGAGATCGAGGCGATCGTTGGCGATCCGTGCCAAGCCGCCAAGGCCGCCGGTCAAGCAATCCCCCACATCGAAGAGGTCTATTCGGGGCTCCGAAAAGCCGCGAACGATTGACTTTACCCTCAGATATTCGCATAATGCTGTGCTCCACCGAGATACCGGCCGCCCCACGGGAGCGAGCCTGGCGCGGGTCGGTGGATCGCTCGCGGAACCTTCAATCCGCCAGTCAGACGCACTGTTGCACTCCCGTGCCTTTCACTGCAACCCGTTGGCGAACGCCAACACCCATAGAAAGATTGAATCGCCATGGCCGATGAATCCGCTGTCGTTGACGCCCCTGATGCCGAAGAAGCCCGCCCCGAGCAGACCGTGAAAGTCGAAGACGCGGGCCCGGCCCTGAAGCGTCTGACCATCGAGCTGCCCGAGTCCCGCATCAAGGGCAAGATCGAAGACACCTATACCAACCTCAGCAACGACGCGGTGCTCCCCGGCTTCCGCAAGGGCCGTGCCCCCCGTCGGCTGCTCGAAAAGCGCTTCGCCGAATCGATCCAGGGCGACGTGAAGAACCAGCTCCTGAGCGAGTCGTACCACCAGGCCCTCGAAGATGAAGGCCTCGACGTCATCGGCGAGCCGGACGTGAAAGACATCGATGAACTGGAAGTGCCCGAGTCGGGCTCGCTGACCTACACCGTTGAAGTCGAAGTCACCCCCGACTTCGAGCTTCCCAAGTTCGATGGCATCAAGGTCGAGAAGAAGACCTTCGACGTGACCGACGCCGACGTCGACGCCGAGATCGAGCAGTACCGTGAGCGTTACGGCCAGATGTCGGCCGTGGAAGACGCCACCGTCGCTGAAGGCGACTACGTGCAGTCGGACGTCAAGGTCCTGGCCGGTGAAAACGCCGGTGACGACGCCGAAGTCGTGCACGAGCACCCCGCCGCCTACACCTTGGTGCACGGCGAAGACAAGGAATTCAAGGGCCACGTCGCGGGCATCCTCGTCGACGATATGGGCAAGCAGCTCGCGGGCAAGAAGGTCGGCGACACCGTGTCGATCTCGATGACCGGCCCCGAAGGCCACGAAAACGAAGGCATCAAGGGCCAGCCGATCACCCTCGTGATGGCCCTGACCCACGTCCACCGCCTCGAGCCCGCGGCCGTCGAAGACCTGCTCCCGCAGTTCGGCATGCAGACCGAAGACGAGCTCAAGGAACGCGTCAAGACCATGCTCGAGCAGCGTAACGAGCAGACCCAGCAGGCCGACATGCACAAGCAGGCCACCGAGCAGATCGTCGAAGCCGTCGAGCTTGACCTGCCCGAGGGCCTCAAGGGCCGTCAGATCGAGCGGACCCTGCAGCGTCAGCAGATGGAACTGCTCTACTCCGGCAAGCAGCCCGAGGAGATCGAAGAAGAACTCGCCGAGGCCCGCACCCAGGGCGAAGCCGAGGCCGTGCGTCAGCTCAAGACCTTCTTCGTCCTCGACAAGGCCGCCAAGGAGCTGGAAGTCGAAGTCACCGAGAACGAGATCAACGGCCGTATCGCGATGATGGCGATGCAGCAGCAACGCCGCCCCGAGAAGCTGCGTAACGAGATGCGTCAGCGTGGCGAGCTCGAACAGCTCTACCTCTCGATCCGTGAGCAGAAGACGCTCGACAAGATCATCGAGCAGGCCTCGGTGACCGAAGTGGAAGCCAAGGACGGGGAGTGATCCCCATGGTCCATCGCCCCGCCCGGCTGAACTCGATGGCCCCGTTGCGGTACGCCGCAGCGGCGGGTGTCTGTCTCGGTTGGGCGGGTCGGTCGTTGGGCCAGGCGCCCGGGGGCAACCCATTCGCCGAAAACTCCGGGCAGGTGTTGTTCTGGAGCTCGGTGCTGCTGGGTGCTGCGATCGTTCTCGGGCTCGCGTTTTTCATTCTCCGCAAGCGATTGAATTCGATGGACGAGGATGCCGGCACGGGCAACCCGATGGGTTTTACTCTGGCCGACCTCCGCGACATGCACGCCCAAGGGCAGATCAGCGACGACGAATTCGAGTTCGCCAAGCGAAAAATGATCGCCAAAGCCAAGGCCAAATTGGACGCCGACAGCGTCCCCGAAGGCGATGAGCCCGAGATCACGGACCTCGGCGACCTGACCCAAGCGACCTCGCCCGATAAAGCAGAGCCGCCCGCCCCACCTTCCGACGAGCCGCCTGCCGATAAAAACGACGACCCCGACGACGAGCCCCCGCCGCCGGACGAGCCGCCTCCGCTGCCCAAACCGCCGAAGCATTGGTAACCACGGCGGACTTCCTCAAACAGATGCCGCGGCTATAATTGGGGCTGGTGAGACGTTATTTGGCTTAGCCCTGCCGCGAAAGCAACAAACTCGGATCGACCTGCAAACCGCTCCTAAGGGTGCCTCTCGATCTGGACGATTTTCACCATGACGGGCTATCCCCGTCCGATTCCACGGCCCGGGCCGACCCGCTCGCTCCCCCGGCCAGATTTCAGTTTTCGTCGGCTGGTCCGTCGAACCAACGGATGTTAGAGAGTTCATATGTCCAACAATAAGAACGGTGGTCGAGGCGGCAACGATGGCAACGAAGGTGAAGAAACCTTCGGCGGCGATGCCCTCGGCAAAACAGGCGGCTCCGGCGACGGCGGCTTCAAGGGCCGACGCGTGACCACCTGCTCGTTCTGCGGCAAGTCGTCGCGGGAAGTCGGCCCCATGGTCGAAGGCCCCAACGACGTCTACATCTGCGCCAACTGCACCGAACTGTGCCAGAACATCTTCAAGCAGGAACGCCGCCGCGTGCACTCCGGCCGGCCGAGCTTCAGCAGCATCCCCTCGCCGCGTCAGCTCAAGGAATTCCTCGACCAATACGTCATCGGCCAAGACCTCGCCAAGCGGGCGATGTCCGTGGCGGTGCACAACCACTACAAGCGACTGACCGCGGCCGAGAAAGACACCCCGGTCGAGCTGGACAAGTCCAACGTCTTGCTCCTGGGCCCCACCGGCACCGGCAAGACCTTGCTGGCCAAGACTCTGGCCCGCACGCTCAACGTGCCCTTCGCCATCGGCGACGCCACCACGCTCACCGAAGCGGGCTACGTCGGCGAAGACGTCGAGAACCTGCTGCTCAAGCTTTTGCAGTCGGCCGACTACGACCTCGAAGCCGCCCAGCGCGGCATCATCTACATCGATGAAATCGACAAGATCGGCAAGACCTCGCAGAACGTCAGCATCACCCGCGACGTGTCGGGCGAAGGCGTCCAGCAGGCCCTGCTGAAGATGCTCGAAGGCACCGTCGCCAACGTGCCCCCCCAAGGCGGCCGGAAGCACCCCGAGCAGCAGTACATTCAGCTCGACACCAGCAACATCCTGTTCATCTGTGCAGGATCGTTCGTCGGCCTGGAAGACATCGTCCGCAAGCGCTTGGGCAGCAAGTCGATCGGCTTCGCTTCCGAGGCGACCACTGATGACCACAAGCTCGACCGCGAACAGGTCCTGGCTCAGGTCCAGGCCGAGGACGTACTCGAGTTCGGCATGATCCCCGAGCTGATCGGCCGTCTGCCCATCATCACCCCGCTGATGCCGCTGACCGCCGAGACCCTGGTCAACATCCTCACCGAGCCGAAGAACGCCCTGGTGCGTCAGTACCAGTACTTCTTCTCGATGGAAGGCGCTGAGCTGGAATTCACCGACGAGGCCCTGCTCGCCCTGGCCAACAACGCCATCAAGCGAGAAACCGGTGCCCGGGCACTCCGCAGCGTGATGGAAGAGCTGATGCTCGAACTGATGTACGAACTGCCTGACCTCGAGAACGACGGTGCGAAATACGTCATCACCGAGCCCGCGGTCCACAACCCGACCAACCTGGTCAACCTCCGCGTGCAGCAGAAAGAATCGGCCTGATTCCTCGCGACATCTCCCCTGACCACTACAAACCCCTCAGCCCCGCCGGGCTCGAGGGGTTTTTTATGGGCCTAAACTCCTTGTTGAACCTGTCTTGTGCCCGGGCGTATGTAATATGACGGGTTGAAACCGATCGCCCGATGTGCCGATCTATACTGTGCGTATCCGTGCCGTCCGGGTGATGGCGAAGTCTCGACTGAAAGCCGAAAGGATCGATGTGCTGCAAACGCGACGCTTTTTCTCAATGACCGCCGTTGGGTGTGTCCTGGCTTTTTCTGCTGGCTTCGCCTCCCCGAGTTCTGCAGACGAGGCGTTGGCGTCGCTGGAAACCATGGCCAGCGAGGGTCGGTTTGATGATCTGCTCAACGCCATCCAAGCCGATCCCAATCGACACGAAGCCGAGGACGCCGCGTCGCTGGTCGCCAGCCTTGAGCGTTACCGCGAAAACGAGCAAGTCCGCGAGCAACGCCGGACCGATGCGTACGAAGACGCATTCGAAACCGTATCCAAAGAGATCGAAGCCGGGGACCTCGAAGAAGCGTTAGTCGCCGCAATCGAAGCCCACAGCATCGCGGACGCTCCGCTTCTGGTCCTGCGTGACCCCGCGGTGATGGACCTGGTCAAGAAAACCGAGATCGCCGCCAAGCAGGCGGAACTCGATGAAGACTGGGTCGAGGCGTCTGTGCTGTTCGGTCGGCTTCACCTGCTCTACGAAGAAGACGCCCGGTACCGCGATGATGTGAAGCGGGTGAGCTCGCACCTGCGGGTGCTGGCTTTGTACGCCCCGGAAGAGCTGCGTGCCCTCCAGGAAGCCCGGGCCAAACGCGTCGGCCGGGAAGACGAACTCAACCGCGCCCGGCCCGACGACGAGACCTGGGAAACCCGGCTCAGCGGCATCAACGACGAGATGCTGCGCGAGTCGCTGCGAACCGTCGCCCAGTTCCACATCGATCACGAAGGCTACAACAAGCTGCTCGTGGGCGCGATCGAACCGCTGCTCACCCTGCTCGACACCCCCTCGCTCGCAGGGACCTTTGAAAGCCTGGGCGACGAAGCCAAACGCAACGCGTTTCGCGGCGACCTGCTGCGGATGAAGGCCGAGCTGATCGACGCCGACCGCGAACTAACCGAATTCCGTGCGTTGTCTCGCTTGGATGAAATCCTGGCGCAGAACCAGCGGACCGTGAAGCTGCCCGAAGCCGTGATGGTCTACGAAATGACCGAAGGCGCCCTCGGCACGCTCGACGATTTCTCCAGCATGTACTGGCCCGAGGACATCGACTTCCTCAGCCGTTCGACTCAGGGCTCGTTCACCGGCATCGGCGTTCAGATCGCCAAACGCAACGAGCAGCTGACTGTGGTGAGCCCGCTGAACGGCACCCCCGCCCAGCGTGCGGGCCTCAAGGCCGATGATGTCATCGCGACGGTTAACGGCAAGGACACCTCGTCGTGGTCGCTCAACAAGGCCGTGCGTGAAATCACCGGCCCGCGTGGCACCGAGGTGGAGCTGGGCATCCGCCGCATCGGCGAGCCCGAGCTGTTGCCCTACACCATCAAACGCGACCGCATCGAAATCCAGTCCGTTAAGGGCTGGGCTCATACCGAAGACGGCGGCTGGGATTACTGGATCGATCAGCCTTCGGGCATCGGCTACATCCGCCTGACCCAGTTCATCCCGCAATCGGTCAACAAGATCGACCAGGCCGTGGCCGACCTCCAACGCACCGGGCACCTCAACAGCCTGATCCTCGACCTCCGCCACAACCCGGGCGGCCTGCTGACTTCAGCGATCGACATCGTCAATCGATTCCTGGACGACGGCCCCATCCTCTACACCGTGGATGGCGACCAGGAAGTCCAGAGCTATTGGGACGCCAAACGCCGCGACACCTACCCCGATTTCGAGGTCGTCATCCTGATCAACCGCGGCTCGGCCTCCGCCAGTGAGATCGTGTCGGGGGCGTTGCAGGACCGGGACCGGGCGTTCGTCATCGGCGACCGCAGCTACGGCAAGGGCTCGGTTCAGGATGTGCACTGGTTCCCCCCGCGAACCCGCGAGCCGAAGTACGGCCTCAAGGTCACCACCCAGTACTACCAGCTGCCCAAGGGCCGCATCATCCATCGCAAACCCGACTCGGAAACCTGGGGGATCGACCCCGACCTGACGGTCGACGTGACCAATCAAACGGTCGCGTGGAACCTGGAACTGCGTCAGGAGATCGACGTGATCCGCGACGCCGATGCAGATTCCATCGAGGTCAAGATGACCAAGCCCTGGGTGGAGTTGGGCGGGTTCACGCCGGTCGATATCGACGCGGACAACGCGGACGAGACCGTTGAAGTGCCCCGGCCTCAGCCTCACGACCTACTGGATCTGGGACTGGACCCCCAGCTCGAGGCCGCCCTGCTCGTGCTCAAGACCCGGCAGATCGTGGAAGACACCGCCGTCGCCCAGGCCACCGAGTGAGACACAAGCCGTGCTCAGTGATGAGTTTCGCTACAATGCTTGATCGTTTTTCACTCATCACTGTTCACTCATCACTGTTCACTGACTTATGGCAGGCTCCACCTTCGGCACCCTCTTCCGCGTCACCACCGCTGGCGAAAGCCACGGCCCCGGCAACGTTTGCATCGTAGACGGCTGCCCGCCCGGCCTGCCGCTGTCGGTCGATGACCTGATCCCCGACCTGCAACGCCGAAAGCCCGGCCAGTCGCGTATCACCACGCCTCGCAAGGAAGACGACACCCCGGAAATCCTCTCGGGCGTCTTCGAGGGCAGGACCACCGGCACCCCAATCGCGATCCTGATCCGCAACCAGGACCAGCGCTCTCGCGACTACGGCGACATCAAGGACAAGTACCGCCCCGGCCACGCCGACTTCACCTTCGACGCCAAATTTGGCTTCCGCGACTACCGGGGCGGCGGGCGTTCCTCCGCCCGTGAGACCTCGGTCCGGGTGGCCGCGGCCGCCATCGCCAAGAAGCTGCTCCACACCGCCCACGGCATCCAGATCCTCGGCATGGTCGATCAGGTCGGCGACATCGTGGCCGACATCCCCGATGTGACGAAAATCACGCTGGAGCAGGTCGAGTCCAACGACGTGCGTTGCCCCGATGCCGAGGCCGCGGCGAAGATGGAACAGCTCATCAAGGATGTCCGCAAACAGCAGGACTCCATCGGCGGCGCCGCGAAGGTCGTCGCGCTGAACGTTCCGGCGGGCTGGGGCGAGCCGGTGTTCGATAAGTTGCGGGCCGACCTGGGCAAGGCGATGTTCAGCCTGCCCGCCGTGCTCGGCGTCGAGTTCGGCCAAGGCTTTGGCGTCGCCAACACCCGCGGCACCGGCCACAGCGACACGTTCGTCCCCGAACCCGGCAAAGCCCCGCCCATCGCCACCGACACCAACCGCCACGGCGGCATGCTCGGCGGCATCTCCAGCGGCATGCCCATTGTCCTCCGCTGCGCCGTCAAACCCACCAGCAGCATCCCCCAGGACCGCCCCACCGTGGACAAAGACGGCAACGCCACGACCCTCGCCACCAAGGGCCGCCACGACCCCTGCCTCCTGCCACGATTCGTCCCCATGGCCGAGGCAATGATGGCAATCACACTCGCTGACCACATGCTGCGGCAGAGGACAATGGGGTAACGGATTCGAGGTTAAACGCGGGGTTTGATTCTCGGCTCGATTGATTAAATCTGTTGACCAGAGAACTCCTCAAAGGCATTTGAGAGAGCTTTAGCAACTTTTTCTCGTTTGCCATTCTTCTGAAGGCGCAACGGAACTTTCTCCCACCACCTTTGGATTTCGTAATGGTGGCTATCGATTAGGATGTCAATTCGACGACGAGCTTTCGCTGGTTCTATCCGGGCTTCTTTCCCCACCCACTCGGGATCGGGTAGCCGAGACGAGGGGTGGATCCTTTGGCTATAGAAATCAAGCGCTTCTTTGATCTGAGCGGTGTCGTTGAACTCAAACGTGAATGAGCAGACTGACACGAAATACTTTCGGGTTGCGTCAACATGGGAACCGGATTGTTCAAACCAATGCCTGGCCATTACTGTCTCAAAGATAGAACCTTCGTCAGTTTCAACCGATAGAGGTACTGAGTGTCGTGATTGTGGAAGCAATCATCTTTAGCCCCGTAACCTGCCGGTTTAGATTTAATTTCGCACTAGACGTGGCGGGTGCTGCTTGGCCCTTTGTGGAACAGGCTTGTTCCGCCATTCCAAAGACTGGGAATTCATCGCATCGATGGTCGCGGAATCTGCTTTCGTCATCTGCTCTGCAATTGCAACCGCTTGGGCCAACTGAGTGTCGTTGAGTTGTTTGTACGCCCGCAGCCGTTTGTCAACGTGGTTGTACCAGCAGTCGGCAAACACATGGTCTAACACAATCCGCATGAAGCAGTGGTCTTCTTTAATTACCCAACCGCGAGTACGCCCTAGCGACGGGAGAATCACTCGGGTCAAATCGAGGTAGCGATCCTGGAGGTCATAGCGGTCCATACCTAAAGCATAGAGCGCATGGCACCTTGAACGAAGCTTCAATCTCCTCGTTAGCCAAATAAACAAAAAAAGCCCACGGACAGGTGTCCGTGGGCTTTGGGGTTACGTGAGTTGTACTCGACGGGATCAGTCGGACGATGCGCCGCCTTGGCCGAAGGTGATCTTGTCGGTACCCAGGTGGTCGCCGTCGCCGAGGCCGCCGAGGCCACCCGCACCGCCGGCACCACCGCCGAAGCCCGCGTTGCCGCCGGCTTTCTTCTCTTGGCGTTCGGCCGCGGCGTCCTGCTCGGACGTCCACATCGCACGCTTGAGCGACAGGCCGATCTTGCGATCGTCCAGGTCGACGCGCAGGATCTTGACTTCGATCTCTTGGTCTTGCTTGACCACGTCCTGCGGGTTCTCGACCTTGTGGTCGGCCAGCTCGGAGATGTGCAGCAGGCCTTCGAGGTCGTCTTCGAGCTCGACGAAGACGCCGAAGTTGGTGATCTTGGTCACCTTGCCCATGACAATCATGCCGGGCTGGTAGGCCGACGGGATGGCTTCGTCCCACGGGTCTTCGGTCATCTGCTTCAGACCCAGGGCGACACGCTGCTTCTCGCGGTCCACTTCGAGGACGACGCACTTGGCGTTGTCGCCCTTCTTGAGCAGCTCGTTGGGGTGGCTGATCTTCTTGGTCCACGACAGGTCGCTGACGTGCAGCAGGCCGTCGATGCCGGGCTCGATCTCGACGAACGCGCCGTAGCTGGCCAGGTTGCGGACCTTGCCTTCGACCACGGTGCCGGGCGGGTATTTCTCGGCCACGAGCTCCCAGGGGTTGACCTCGGTCTGCTTCATACCCAGGCTGATTTCCTGCTTGTCCTTGTTGATATCGAGCACGACGACATCGACCTCTTCACCGATGGAGACCAGCTCCGACGGGTGGTTGATGCGTTTGGTCCAGGACATCTCGGAGATGTGGACCAGGCCTTCGACGCCTTCTTCGATCTTGACGAAGGCACCGTAGGACATGATGTTCGTGACTTCGCCACGGACGCGGGTGTTGGCGGGGTACTTCGCTTCGATGTCTTCCCAGGGCGAAGAATCCTTCTGCTTGAGGCCCAGGGCGATCTTCTCTTTTTCGAAGTCGATGTTGAGGATCTTGACTTCGAGCTTGTCGTCGATCTTGACCACATCCGAGGGGTGGTTGACCCGGCCCCAGGACATGTCGGTGATGTGCAGGAGGCCGTCGATGCCGCCGAGGTCCACGAACGCACCGAAGTCGGCGATGTTCTTGACGGTACCTTCGACGATGTCGCCGACCTTGATCTTGTCGAGCAGGCCCTTACGCAGCTCGGCGCGACGCTCTTCGATAAGGTTGCGGCGGCTGATGACGATGTTGCGACGCTCGAGGTCGATCTTGAGGATCTTCGACTCGATGGTCTGGCCGATGTAGATACCGATGTCAGCCGGGCGGCGGACGTCGACCTGAGAGGCGGGCAGGAACACGGGCACGCCGATGTCCACGAGCAGGCCGCCCTTGATCTTCCGCATGACCTTGCCTTCGACAACGTCTTCTTCTTTGTTCTCGGAGATGATCTTTTCCCAACCGCGGATGCGGTCGGCTTTGCGCTTCGACACAACAACGGTGCCGCCGTCGCCTTCAACTTCTTCGAGCAGGACTTCGACGGTGTCACCGACTTCGACGTCCTTGGGGTCGTCGAACTCGGTCTTGTCGAGGATGCCTTCGGACTTAAGACCGACGTCCACGAGGAAGTCGTCACCGGCGTGGCCGATGATCTTGCCCTGGAGGATGGTGCCGGTGCTGAAGTCACCGATGGTTTCCTCAAGCAGGCCTTCCATGTCGCCGTCGGCGACCGCCTGTCCGAGGGCTTCCGCGATCATCGCTTCGGCTTCCTGGTCTTCAATGCTGAGGGATGCGATAAGGTTCTGGTTTACCATAAGAAATGCTTTTCCTTCGTAATCGATTTACCCGGCCCTGCACCACGTGTGCTGGGGAACCACCGGGTCGCGGCCCACGGTTAGGCCGCCTGGTGCAAAAATCTGCCGACCGACACCGGCCGACGAGAAGAGATAGCGAGCCGAGCAGTTTATCAGAAACAGGCCTCGGATGCGATAAATGAGGGTTTATGGGTCGTAATCTTTGGCGAGCCCCGCGGCCCCCTTCTCGCTGGACGTATACTGAGCGATATCGGTGTTCCAAAGCACCGACTCACCCTATATCTCCTTGAGATACGCACCCCATGCCCAGCCAAGACCAGTCCCACGATGAAGTTACGTCAACCGATAAGCCCGCACACGCGGCGGGCGGATGGGGGGCCCTGATCTCCACCATGAAACACGTGGGGGCTCAGGAGGGCAAGATGCAGATCGCCCTTTCGCTGCTCAACGTCAATCAGGCCGACGGCTTCGACTGCCCGGGTTGTGCGTGGCCCGAGCCGAAGGACCGGTCGTCGTTCGAGTTCTGCGAAAACGGCGCGAAGGCCGTGGCCTGGGAAGCGACCAAACGCAAGGTCGGCCCCGAGTTCCTCGCTCAGTACGACGTCGCCACCCTCCGCCAGCAGACTGATTACTGGCTGGAGAAACAGGGCCGACTGACCCACCCGATGCGTTACAACAGCGAGACGGATCGCTACGAGCCGATCTCGTGGGACGACGCGTTCGGATTGATCGCCGAGCACCTCAACAAACTTGAAAGCCCCAAGGAAGCGATCTTCTACACCTCTGGGCGGACCAGCAACGAAGCCGCGTTCCTCTACCAGCTCTTCGGCCGGAAGTTCGGCACCAACAACTTCCCCGACTGCTCGAACATGTGCCACGAGTCGTCCGGCGTGGCGCTCAACAAAGCCATCGGCGTCGGCAAGGGCACGGTGACCATCGAGGA
The DNA here is from genome assembly GCF_014207595.1 of Algisphaera agarilytica. Classification (NCBI taxonomy): domain Bacteria; kingdom Pseudomonadati; phylum Planctomycetota; class Phycisphaerae; order Phycisphaerales; family Phycisphaeraceae; genus Algisphaera; species Algisphaera agarilytica. Next base: position 3,248,506 of record NZ_JACHGY010000001.1, on the reverse strand, counting down.
CTTTGAAGAGGCCGACATGATCGTCGTGGTCGGCCAGAACCCGGGGACGAACCACCCGCGGATGCTCAGCGAGTTGCAGAAGGCTTCCAAGCGTGGCGCGAAGATCGTTTCGATCAACCCGCTCAAAGAACGTGGCCTGGAAAACTTCGTGCACCCGCAGCACAAGGTGGCGATGTTGACCAACCACAGCACACCGATCTCGTCGCACTACCTGCAGCCGACGATCGCGGGCGACCTGGCTCTGTTCAAAGGGCTGTGCAAACTGGTGGTGGACGCCGAGGGCGCCGACCCCGGCAAAGTGCTGGATCACGATTTCATCAAGCAGCACACCGAGGGCTTCGAGGAATTTATCGACGACGTGAAGCAGTCCTCGTGGGACGACATCGAGAAACAGTCGGGCCTGACGCGGGCCGAGATCGAGACCGTGGCCGACCTGTACCTCGCCTCGGACAAAGTCATCATCTGCTGGGCCATGGGGCTCACCCAGCAACGCCACGGCGTCGCCACGATCCAGATGGCGGTCAACCTGCTGCTGCTCCGCGGCAACCTCGGCAAGCCCGGCGCGGGAGCGTGCCCCGTACGCGGCCACTCAAACGTGCAGGGCGACCGCACGATGGGCATCATCGAGAAGCCCCCGCCGTTCCAGGACAAACTCGCCGAGGTCTTCAACTTCGAGCCCCCCACCTCGCACGGCTACGACGTCGTCAAAGCCATCCACGCCATGCGTATGGGTAAGGGCAAGGTCTTCTTCGCGATGGGCGGCAACTTCGCCGCAGCCACGCCCGACTCCGAAGCGACCTACGCGGCCCTGGAAACGTGCGACCTGACGGTCCACGTGTCGACCAAGCTCAACCGCTCGCACACCGTCGTCGGCAAGGACGCCCTGATCCTGCCCTGCCTCGGCCGAACTGAACGTGACGAGACGGGGGCAGGCAACCAACGCGTGACCGTCGAAGATTCGATGTCGATGGTCCACGCTTCGGAAGGCAAGAACCCGCCCGCCTCCGAGCACCTGCTCAGCGAGCCCGCGATCGTCTGCCGTCTCGCCCGGGCTACGTTTGGTCCCGACGACCCCACACCGTGGGAAGATTTTGCCGAGGACTACGGCACCGTCCGCGACAAGATCGCCGCGGTCATCCCCGGCTTCGAAAACTTCAACGACAAGCTCAACCTGAAGCAATACCCCAACGGCTTCTACCTCGGCAACACCGCACGCGACCGCGTGTGGGTTAATGCTGGCAAGAAGGCGGCCTTCACCGTTTCGCCGATCCACGACATGACGCTGCCCGACGGGCAACTCAAGCTCATGACGCTACGCAGCCACGACCAGTACAACACCACGGTCTACGGCCTCAACGACCGCTACCGCGACATCGAGAACGCCCGCGAGATTTTGTTCGTCAACGCCGACGACCTAGCCGAGCGTGGCCTCACCAACGGCGACCTCGTCGACATCGAGAGCCACTTCAACGACGACACCGTCCGCAAGGTCGCGGGGTTCCGTGTCGTGGCCTACGACATCCCGCGGGGATGCAGCGCGGGCTACTTCCCCGAACTCAACCCATTGGTGAGCCTCAAGTCTGTCGCCGTCGGGTCGAACACCCCGGTGTCAAAGCTGATCCCCATCACCCTGGCCCAAGCCGAAGGATGAAGCCCCCGCCCCCTGTTTCCGACGGCCCCGCCACGACCCAGTCGATCCTGAAGATCGAGGCGGGCCGGGAGCCGCTGCGCGTCGAGGACGAGCTCGCGGGGGAAGAGCCGCTGGAAATCCGGGTTCGGGGCAAGGCGGTGTCGGTCACGATGCGAACGCCCCACCCTGATCCGGATCAGCGTGATCAACATGATGCGGAGATGGCGATCGGCTTCCTCTTAGGCGAAGGCGTGATCCACGACGGTGACGACATCCTGAGCGTCGAACCCTGCGGCCGCCCCGCCAACAGCCACGGCAATATCCTCAACGTCTTCCTCGCCCCCACCTGCGACTTCGACCCCGAGAAACTCAGTCGACACGTCTTCGCTTCGTCGAGCTGTGGCCTCTGCGGCAAAGCCTCGATCGACGCGGTCCACGCCCACTTCCCCCCGGTCTTCAGCGACGCCCAGATCACCAGCGACACACTGCTGGCCCTGCCCGACAAGCTCCGCCCCTCGCAAGCCACCTTCGACCGAACCGGCGGCCTTCACGCCGCTGCTTTATTCGACACCGCGGGCAACCTCCTTGTGGTCCGCGAAGACATCGGCCGACACAACGCCATCGACAAGGTGCTGGGCCACGCCCTCTTGCAAGGCTGGCTACCCCTCACCGATCACGCCCTCTTGGTCAGCGGCCGGGCATCCTTCGAAATCATGCAGAAAGCCCTCTCGGCCAGCGTACCCATCGTCGCCGCCGTCAGCGCCCCCTCCAGCCTCGCAGCCGAGTTCGCACAAGACAGCCAGCAAACCCTGGTGGGTTTCCTGCGTGACAACCGAATGAATGTCTATTCACATCCCGAGCGTGTGCTCTTGTAGGGTGGGCACCGCCCACCTTGGATGAATTGCAAATCGTTTCGGTGGGCAGTGCCCACCCACGTCAGCCGCCAACAGCCGCGGCTTGCTTGTCTTTCACATACACCACCGCGTTGTGGAAGTACTGCAGGCCGATGGGTGTTTGGGTGAGGAAGTCTTCGCCCATGCGGGTCCACTGCGGGTGGTTCGTGGGGTGTTGGAAGCGTTCGGGGTGGGGCATGAGGCCGAAGACCAGGCCGGTGGGGTCGCAGATGCCCGCGATGTCGCGGGCCGAGCCGTTGGGGTTGTCTTTGTAACGCAGCGCGACCTGGCCGTTGGCTTCAATGCGGTCCAGCACTTCGTCGGGCGCGGTGAAGCGGCCCTCGGCGTGGGCCATGGGCAGGTCGTGGTCCTCCAGGCCCTTGGTCCAGATGCACTTGCTGTCGGCCACGACCTGCATCGGCGTCCAGCGGTCGATGTATCGGCCCGACGCGTTGTCCGCCAGCGTGACTTCCTGCACTCCGGCGTGCGGATCGGGCAGCAGGCCGAGCTTGGCCAGTATCTGGAAGCCGTTGCACGTGCCGAACATCGGTACGCCGCGGTCGATCGCGGCGAGCAGCGGCTCGTACAGCCGGTGCTTGAGCCGATTGGCAAAGATCCGCCCCGCCGCGATGTCGTCGCCGTAGCTGAATCCGCCGGCAAAGCCGATGAGGTCGAATTCTTCGAGACGCGAGGGGTGGTCGATCAGGTCGTTGAGATGCACAACGGTCGCCGGGGCCCCGGCCAGCTCGAAGGCGTTGGCGAGCTCGCCGTCACAGTTCGTCCCGGCCGTGCGGAGGATGAGGGTTTGGGGGGTCATGTGCCTACTTTACTGGGTTCGATCCGGTTTAACCACGAAGGCGCGAAGAACGCGGAGCAAGGCCGATGCGATGACTTAGCAGTCTTCGCGTCTTCGCGGTTTAATCCGTTTCCCGCTCCCCTGTCTTGCGATACTTCGCCCGCTGGTTCGCGTACTCCGCAGGACTAACCGGCAAATCGGGCTGTTCGACGCCGTCGAGGGCCTGTTTGTGCAGCTTCTTGAGGTAAGGGATACACCAGCCGCAGCCGGTGCCGGCCCCGAGGCATTCGCTGATGAGGCTGGCGACGGGCGGCTTTTCGCGCTTGCAGTAGTTGGCGATCTTCCGCTGGCTGACGTGGAAGCAGAGGCAGACGTGGTCGTCGGGGTCCATGGGGTTAGTTTAGCACCGCGCGGTTGGCCGCCGCGGCAGCCCCGGGTCATCGACCCGGGGCTAACGTTGGGGTGATTGGCCGCTCGACGGTCGGCGGGTTGTGGCATACGCTTGGGGCATGCGAAAGCCCACGGCCTACGACAACCTGCTGGCCCACCTCGAGAAGCTGCCGGGCATCGGCAAGCGCTCGGCCGAGCGCATCGCCTTCCACCTGCTCCGCCAACCCGAATCCGACACGCTCGGCCTGGCCGACGCAGTGCGGGCGTTCCGCGAAAACCTCAAGGTCTGCTCGGTCACCGGCCACGTCTCGGAGTCCGACCCGTGCAGCATCGTCACCGACGAGTCGCGCGACCACAGCACCATCCTCGTCGTCGAACAGCCGTCGGACGTCATCGCCATGGAGCAAACCGGGGCCTACACGGGCAGCTACCACGTGCTCATGGGCAGGCTGGCTCCCATGGAGGCCATGGGCCCGGGCGACCTGAACATCGACAAACTGCTCGGCCGCGTCGAGGCGGGTCAGGCCGGCACCAGCCCCGCCATCACCGAAGTCATCCTCGGCACCAACCCCACGCTCGAGGGGGATGGCACCGCCCTCTACCTCGCCGAGAAGCTCCAGGCGATGGGCGTAAAAGTCACCCGGCTGGCCCGCGGGCTGCCAACGGGGTCGAACCTCCAGAACGTCAGCAAGGCGGTGCTGAGCGACGCGGTGCAGGGCCGAGTGAGCGAGTTTTAGCCGCCCTATCCACATTTCATGCCAGCTGGATTGGTCCGCGTGGTCTGGCGTGGTAAGGTTATGCCGTAGAGCAAATTCCGGGCCAAAGTGAACGCTCTTCGTCGAATTGCCCCCGAACGCCCTAGCCCATGAGAATCGATACCGGCCAACACCTCCGCATGGACCAGCGCATGAAGCTGGCCCCGCGCATGATCCAGTCGATGGAGATCCTCCAGATGGCTCAGCCGGCCCTGGAAGAACGCATCGAGCAGGAGCTGGCCAGCAACCCCACTCTCGAACAGGTCGAGCCGGGCAGCGACCGCGACAAGCTCCTGGCCGAAATGGAGCAGGCCAAGCGGGACGATCGCGAGGGTGAACGCGAACTCGTCGTGTCCGACGGCGACGGCAGCACCGGCCAGGCCGACGACTTCGAACGCCTCTCCAACATGTCCGAGCAGTACGGCGAGGCCTGGGCGAGCAACACCTCCGAGGGCGGTGCCACCGAGTTCCGCCGGGCCGTGAACACCGGCGGCGAGCGCGACGCCAAGATGGACGCGATGGCCAACACCGCCGCCCGCGGCGCCTCGCTCTACGACCAGCTCGTCGACCAGTGGCACCTCGTAGACATCGACGAGCCCACGCTCAAGCTCGGCGAATACCTCATCGGCTTCGTCGACGCCGACGGCTACCTCCGCAACCCGCTCCAGGACCTGCTCGACCAAGCCCCCGCCGGGACGACCGCCGAGCAGATTGAGGAGTGCATCGAGCTGCTCCAGGAAGCCCTGGAACCTACCGGCCTGTGTGCCCGCGACTTCCGGGAATGCCTGCTGCTGCAGATCGACAACAAGACCTACCTCGAGCCGGACGCCGACCTCAAGACCGAACGGCTGCTGGTCAGCGACTACCTCAAAGACATCGAAGCCAACCGCTACCCCAAGATCGCCAAGTCCACCGGACTGGAGATAGAGGCGGTGCAGAAGGCGGTGCACAACCTCCGGCAGTTCCACCCCCACCCGGGCAGGCTACTGGCGACCGACACCGTCCGCACCATCACGCCCGACGCGACGATCGACTATGACGACGAGAGCGACACCTATTCGGTCCAGCTCACACACAGCCGCTTGCCCGCACTGCAGATCAGCGCCGAGTACGAAAAGATCGCGGCCGACAAGAGCGAGGACAAGAAGACCCGCGACTTCATCGGCACGAACCTCCGCAACGCCCGCTGGCTCATCGATGCTGTCCGCCAACGCCACGCGACCCTGCTCCGCGTCATCGGCGTGGTCATCGAGGCCCAGCGCGACTTCTTCGACCAAGGCCCCCAAGCCCTCAAGCCGCTGCCCATGACCCTCGTCGCCGACCAGCTCGGCATCCACGTCGCCACGGTCAGCCGTGCGGTCAGCGAGAAGTACCTCCAGACCCCCCGCGGCATCTTCCCCCTACGCATGTTCTTCTCCGGCGGCACCGAAACCGATCAGGGCGACGCCATGAGCTGGACCGCCGTGCAGGCCAAGCTCAAGGAAGTCATCGACAACGAAGACAAGAACAAGCCGTGGTCGGATGATGCGCTTGTTGACGAACTCAAAAAGCACGGCATCGAAATCGCCCGGCGGACGGTGGCGAAGTATCGCAAGCAGTTGAATATTCCGCCCGCACGTCAGCGCCGGGAGTATTGATCACGTTAATTTCGATCCGCTAATTTTTCCGATGGGCAGCGATGAAAGAAATTATCTCTTGTGTTTTAATCGCATTTTCTATGCTTGGATGTGTGGCACATACGCCTACTGATTCACATCGGGCAGAATTTCTGATCGAACAGCTGGCCTCAGATTTCCCTCCCGCTCACGAAGATCTGTACCACGGCCCAGAATTAGCAATATCGATATTTGGCGATCAGGAGGACGAACAGCCTGATCCGTCACGCGTCGCCAACTACGAGAGAATCTGGAACGCAAAAGACCAACTCAAGTCATTGGGTCTGAATGCATTCCCTGCTTTAGTTAATGCCATCGATGACGAAAGATACTCATACTCCGGTGTGTACGCCGCATGGCGAAATCACTCAGTCGGTGACGCATGTTTCTTCATCATCCAATCACAAGTTGAGTACTACGGCTATGGCTACAAAAGCCGTCAAGCCCCATCAACTGGAAGTACCGCCCCATCTTTCACCAAACCAAGTTATCTCTACGCTATGCGGAACCATGGATTAGAAGCTTGGTGGGAAGAGCGGAAATACCTAAGCCTTCAAGAACTTCAAATTGAAGCTCTAGAATGGACTATTGAGCAAGAAGTGTCGGCTGGTTTTACTAATCCAGAACAGAAGAAAATAATTCTGGAGCCGCTTGAAAACAGGCTGGCCGAGTTGAGGGTACCCTAGGAAAGCCGCTGTTAGCCACCCAAGACCGTCTCAGCCCGATCCCGTGCCGAGTTGATCTCGGTTATGCGGATGCCGAAGTTTTCGCCGACCTTGACGGCCGAGCCGGTACCGATGGTCTTGTTGTTGATGCAGAAGGCGAGTTCTTCGTCGGCGGACTTGGGCAGCTCGATGATCGAGCCGGGGGCGAGGGACAGGACTTCGCTCACCGGGAGCTTGCGCTTGCCGATCTGGACGATCATCGGGACGGTGAGGTTCAGGATAGTTTTGAAGTCGGTGGCCACGAAGGGTTTATCGGCCAGTTCGGGGCGAAGGGTTCAATGCCGAGCGGATAAACCCCTCCCCCGCCGGGGGAGGTGGCCCGCGTAGCGGGTCGGAGGGGGAAGCTGGGTAACTCTGTGGCGACGAGCGTGTCACCGACCAAGTGCCCTCACCCCAACCCTCTCCCGGCGGGAGAGAGGGTCGAGCCGCCGTGATCCATAGCGTTACGTGAACAGGTGTTCGGCGACCTCGACAGCCTTGGCGAGCGCCGCGGCTTTGTTCACGGTCTCCTGGTGCTCGGCGTCTGGGTCGGAGTCGGCGACGATGCCCGCCCCGGCCTGGATATGGACGGTCCATTGGGCGCCTGGGGACTTGGGGGCCTGGGGACTTGGATCACCTTCCCCCGCATCTTTCCCGACACCTAAGCCCCCAACCTCCAAGCCCCTAGAAGGAAGGATCACCATCGTCCGCAGGGCGATGCACATGTCCATGTTCCCGGCGAAGTCGGCGTGGCCCACCGCCCCGCCGTAGGGGCCGCGGCGGGTGGGCTCGAGGTCGTCGATGATCTGCATCGCCCGGACCTTGGGGGCCCCGCTGACCGTGCCGACGGGCAGGCTGACGCGGAGGGCGTCCCAGGCGGTGAGGCCGTCGCGGACCCTGCCCTGGACGGCCGAGCTGATGTGCATGACGTGGGAGTACTTTTCGACGACCAGGAGCTCGGGGAGTTCGACGGTGCCGGGCTCGGCGATCCGGCCGATGTCGTTGCGGTGCAGGTCCACGAGCATGATGTGCTCGCTGCGGTCCTTGGGGTCGGCCAGGAGCTCGGCTTCGAGGCGGGCGTCCTCGGCGGGCGTCGCGCCGCGGTGGCGGGTGCCCGCGAGGGGTCGGCTGGTGGCGATGCGGTCGGTGACATTGACCAGGATCTCGGGGGACGAGCCCACGAGGATGCCGCCGTCGATCTGCAGGTAGAACATGTACGGCGACGGGTTCACCACCCGCAGCGAACGGTAGATGTCGAACGGGTCGGCCTGGGTCTGCACCTCGAACCGCTGCGACGGCACAATCTGGAACGCGTCGCCCGCCTGGATGAATTCCTTGCAGGCTTCGACAGCCTTCTGGTAACCGCCCTGCCCCATGTTGCTGTCGGGCAGCGTGGGCGGCGGCGTGTCGAGCGAGACGTGCCCCGGCGGGAGGCTGATGCCGTCGGCGACGTCGGACTCCAGAAGACGTGACGCGAGGTCGTCCAGGCGCGACTGCGCCGCGGCGTAGGCGTCCTCGGCCGTGCCGTGTTCCTTGACCTGCGCAAAAGTGATCAGCAGCAGCGTCTTCTGCACGTGGTCGAAGACGACCGTGTCGAGGTAGAGCTGCATGTGCAGATCGGGGAGTTGACGGTCGTCGGCTGCGGGATTGGGCAGCGACTCGCCTTCGAGGTAACGCACCGTGTCGTACCCCGCGACGCCGACCCAGCCGCCCGCGCCGGGGAGGTTGGTCGGGAGCAAGGCGTAGGATTCTTCATCCAACGCGTAGTTGGCGGTGAGTTTCTGCATTTCCATCAGCGGGTCGTCGCTGGTGAAGGTGCGTGACTCGTCAGGCGCGGCATGGTTGGTGTAGACGACTTCGTGTCCACGAGCAACGACCTCGGCGGCGGGACGGCTGCCGAGGAAGCTGAAACGGCCTACACGGTCTCCGCCGACGACAGACTCGAAGAGGTAGCTCGGGGCCATGCGGTCGTCGGGGCGGACCAGACGGCGGTAGGCCAACACCGGCGTCAACGAATCGTTGAGCAGGCGGCGGAACACGGGGATGATGGGGTGGCTTTCGGCCGGGGCGGATTGCGCGGCGGCGAAACGCTGCGCGAACCTCTGCGGATCGGGCAGGCTGGGGTGGGGCTGGGTGGCAGGATCGGACATGGGATGGAGACTCGACGCAAAGGGTGATCTGGGAAAGAGCGATAGCACGGGGCGGTCCCGAGTCGCACCTCAGGGCAACTCAAAAACGGGGGCGGGTCGGCCGCTCAGGGCCACCAGATCATGCTGCGTCGGGCTGGATTCATCACGTGGGGTTCGGTGTCTTGCGGCCCGGGAACTCGCAGTCACGGCCTCGACAAAAATTCGGTCACGGCGGGGGTTTACCGCCAACTCTCAACGCGAAGTAGTGTATAACCGGGACAGATTTTACGCACGACCACGGCCTGCCGAAGTGGGGATCAAAGCACATGAAAGTTGAAAGTTTCCTGGAACACCACGGCCTGATCGAAAACCCCTTCGCGGCCGAAGAAGCACGACTCGACGCGGTGTTCAACCGCTTGGCCGACTCGTCGCTGCACCACCCCGACATCAACAAGATCTTCGGCACCCTGGACCAGCCCAGCACGGCGGTCGTCTTCGGCGAAAAAGGCTCGGGCAAGACCGCGATCCGCCTGACCATGCAACGCAAGATCAGCGAGCACAACGCCAATGTGCTGGAGGTGGACGACCACCGGCGGGTGCTCGCGGTGTCTTACGACGACTTCAACCCCGTTTTGGACAAGCTCAGCCGGGCCAACAAGAAAGACACCTCCGAGATCATCCGCAACTTCCGCTTGGCGGATCACCAGGACGCGATCCTGACCGAGGCGGCGACCAAGCTGGTTAACGCGCTGCTGAACGAAGGCACCACGGCGGGCGACGAGGCGATGTCGCTGCCCAACGAAAAGATTTCCAAGCTCCGCAAGCGACTGACTCAGCAACAGCGCTTGGACCTGGCGGTATTGGCGGGCCTGTACGACCAGCCGCCGTCCGGCATCGTGATTCCACGATGGCGGAAGCTGCGTAAAACCTTGCGATTGAAATGGCGTCTGCCCATCGCGTTCTGGCGCAACGCGGCCATCTTCGTCACGCTGGTCACGGCGGGCCTGGGCGGCTGGTACGCCTGGCTGGATTACAGCAAGACCGTTGATGAGACGACCGGTGCCGTGACCGGTGCCCCCGCGAGCTGGATGATCCCGGTGCTGGGACTTGTCGCGGCGGGGACGATCGCGTTGTGGGTTACCTGGGCGGTGCAGTTCATGCGGACCTGGGGGCTGGCCCGGAAAGTCGCGAAAGAGATGCCCGCCATCGGCCGCAACACCGCGACGCTCCGCGGCGTATTCGGCGAGTTGGGAGTATCCACCCTCGTCGGCCAGCCGCTGCCCGCTGCGGGTAAAGACGCCGCCGAGCAGCGTGACAGCCGTTACCAGTTGACCCGGCGTTTCGTGGATGTGCTCAAAGCCCTGGGCTACTCGGGCATGGTCGTACTGGTCGACCGCGTCGACGAACCCACCGCGGTGGCGGGCGACGCGGGCAAGATGCGCGATCTCATCTGGCCGATGTTCGACAACAAGTTCCTGAAGCAGGACGGCATCGGCCTCAAGCTTCTGCTGCCCATCGAACTGAGCTACCTCCTCAACAAGGAAAGCCCGAGCTTCTTCCAAGAAGCCCGCCTCGATAAGCAGAACATGATCGACAAGCTGACCTGGTCCGGGGCCACGCTCTACGACCTGTGCTCCAGCCGACTCAACGCATGCAAGACCGCGAGCAAGACCGGCGAGCTCTCGCTGACCGACTTCTTCGAGGAAAGCGTGACGCGTGAAACCCTGATCGATGCGCTCGATCAGATGCACCAGCCACGCGACGCGTTCAAGTTCCTCTACAACGTGGTCCAGGAACACTGCCGCTTGCTACCCGAGGATACCGCCGACTACCACATCAATCGGTTGACCCTGGAAACCGTCCGCCGGACCCAATCGCAACGGGTCCAGGAGTTGTATCGCGGCTTGACGCCAGCCTGACCGGCCGTGATCTGTACCCGCACCGCTCCACCAAGTTTCGGCCCACGCCCGATAATCTCGCCTCCCAGAAAGCCCCACACAGAGAACGGTGTTCACCTCGACCGCGTCAACGGTCTCGGCAAAATCATCTTCTTGGCTTTGTGTCAAAAGCGGTGTTTTTGGCCTGTAAACGCGATAAATCCGACTTTTTCTGGTCACCGAGAGCAGGTCCCGCCGATAGGTGGTGATAAGCCTTGGCTGGGCGTTCAGCCATCGCCCGAGCAGATGCTAACACCACGCTCATGCAAATCTTGCGGGACGCTAACGCATCTGGTATTTATCTCGGCGAATCAAGTGTTTCACAGACGGGTCCGTCACGTTGACGGCACACCCCGGATTCAGTTTCAAGGGTTCCCCCTACGGTAAGGAGTCATTCAGATGACAAAGGAAAGTAAATTTGCCGGGCTGTGCCTGGTTGGTGGTTTGGCTGCCGCGGCACTGACCACCTCGAGCGTCGCCCAAGACGCGCCCCCCGCCGTCAACAACGGCCTCCTGTCCTGGAGCGCTGGTGCAGACGTCGTCTCCACCTACATGTTCCGTGGCATCGAGCAAGAAGACAGCGGTCTGATCGTTCAGCCCTACGTTGAAGTGGGTGCCCCTCTGGGTGACACCGGCCTCGACTTCACGCTCGGTACCTGGTCGTCGATCCACAGCAACGCCACCGGCGCTGTCGCGGGCGGCCCCTCGAACTGGTACGAGTCGGACCTGTATGCGGGCCTCGGCTACGCCATCAACGATCAATTCGCCGTCAGCGCCACGTTCACCGGCTACTATTCGCCGAACAACGCGTTCGCCGACATCGAAGAAATCGCTTTCGGCGTCGAGTACGACGACAGCGAAGCCCTGGGTGACTACGCGTTCGCGCCTTACGCCCTGCTCGCCATCGAAACCCGCGATGCTGGCGGTTCGGAAGACGTCTACCTCGAACTCGGTGGCGCCTTCTCGGCGTTCTTCATCGAAAGCGAAGACCTGCCTGTGGAACTGAGCTTCCCCATCGCTCTGGGTCTGAGCATCGATGACTACTACACCGACGCCGGTGGTGACAACGAGTTCTTCGGCTTCTTCAAGATCGGTGCTGCCGCCAGCATGCCGCTGGACTTCATCCCCTCCGATTACGGCGTCTGGTCGGCCTCGGCCGGTCTGGACCTGTACTTCGTCAACGACGATGCCGGTCTGCTCGACGACGGCGACGATTTCGAAATCGCCGCCCTCCTCGGCGTCGGCATGGAGTACTAAAAACCCTCCCAGAGTCGTGCACGGCTCTGACGAGACGCTTGGCTAAAGGCCTTCTTGGAACCCGGGCCTCAACCTCGCGAACTCATAAAACTCCGAAACCCGGGCCGTTTACGCGGCCCGGGTTTTTTCTTTGAGTTGAGTTATTTCAGACCGGATCACATGGCGATCTGGTCGAGCGCCTCGATGAGCTGGTCGATCTCGTCCTCGGTGGTAAACGCCCCGGGGCTCACCCGCACCGCGCCGTCCGGGTAGGTGCCGAAGCTCTGGTGGACATACGGCGAGCAGTGCAGCCCGGGGCGGACCGCGATCTCGAAGCTGTCATCCAGGATCGAGCCCACGTCCGGCGCATCCATGCCGACCACGTTGATCGCCACCGTGCCCACGCGGGCCTGAGGGTCGTGGCTGCCGAGCACAGTGAACCGTTCGTCGTCTTTCACCGCGTCGATGAGCTTGCCGCACAGGGCTTGCTCGTGGGCCAGGGTCTCGGCCATGGGGTTGTTCAGCACGTGGTCGATGCCCGCCGACCAGCCCGCGATCCCGACCGTGTTGGGCGTGCCGCCCTCGAGGTAATACGGGAAGAGGGAGGGCTGCGTCGGTGTTGCCGAGTCGCCCCCGGTGCCGCCCTCACGGAACGGCGGGAAGCGCTCTGCGTCATTGGCGTCCTCGCTGGAAGCCGGGCAACGCTCGCCCACGTACAGGGCCCCCGTGCCCGTCGGGCCGAGCAGCGACTTGTGGCCGGGAAAGGCGAGCAGGTCGATCTGCATCGCCTGGACGTCGACTGGAACCACGCCGACCGTTTGCGCCCCATCGAGCAGGAACAGCACGTCTGCCTCCCGGGCGATTGCGCCCACCGCCGCCGCGTCCTGGATCGTCCCGGTGACGTTGCTGGCGTGGGTCATCGCGATCAACACAGTGTCGTCGTTGATCGCCGCCTTGATGTCCTGGGGGCTCACGAAACCTTGATCGTCGCAATCAACGCGCGTCAGCGTGATCTTGCCCGCATCAGACAACGCCTGCAGCGGTCGGCTGACCGAGTTGTGTTCGAGGACCGTCGTGATCACGTGCGGCACCTTCCCGCCCGCGGACTTGGCCGACACCACACCCTTGATCGCGATGTTCAGGGCATCGGTGCCGTTCATGGTGAAGACCATGCGTTCGAAGTCGGGCGCGTTGAACAGGCGAGCCAACCTCAGCCGTACACCGTCGAGCATCTGCTCGGCCGCAACCGCCATGCGGTGACCGGCCCGGCCGGGGTTGGCGGCGTCCTTGGCGATGAAGGCGGCGGCGGCCTCTCCGACACCGGGGGCTTTCGGGAAACTGGTTGCGGCGTTATCGAGGTAAATCATGTCTTGGTTCAGGTTCGGCCAACGTAACTCTGGCCTCGAGGAGCGGGTCGAAGCCCGACAAGATAGCGGTTTATTGGGTCTAGAACAGTGGTGGACGGCCGTCGGCCCTGCGCCAGGCCGAGAGCTGCCCCAGGTGCAGCGCCGTGTGGGCGGTCAGCGAGAAACTCGTGTAATCGCCAACGGTCGGCAGGCCCAAGGCCGCGGGGCCCAGCGTGGGCTTGCTAAGGTCCTCGGGCGAGGCGGAGGAGACCGCAGCGATGAACCGATCGTTGGCGGCGTGCCAGGTTTCGATCAACTCCGATTTGGCGGGATAGTCCGCGGGGTCGGTGGTGAGCGTCGTACCGAAACCGAATCGGTCCCGCCAATCGATGAGCTGCGGCGTGCCGCCGACGCTCTCAGCGTGGCTGTCGACCGCCATCGCGAGGTGCCCGAGGATCCACGCCGGGTGGTTCATGCCGACAACCGGTTGCTTGCACATGTCCTGGGGCTCGATATCCGCCACGAGGTCATCCCCGTACCCCTGCATGAAACGCAGCACCGTGATCTCTTTCGCGAAGTCCATCTGCATCCCTGGTTACCACCCGCGTTAAACCGCAGAAAGCCCTTTCACTCGCCGCCACGCCGAGAGCTGCCCCAGGTGCTGCATCTCGTGCGACAGCATGATGTGGGCCAAGGCATTGCCCACGGTCGGGAAGCGCTTGCGGAAGCGTTCGGGGGCGACGTCGTGTAACGACCTTTCAAAAAACGACGGCGGCGATGCAAGAACTCGCTCACTGACGACACCGTGCAAACGATCGAGATGATCCAGCGCCTCGGCCAACGAGGGCTGCTCCTCGGCCAGATCACTCGGCAAGGTGCCCAGATCGAACCACGCATCCCACTCCGGGATTGTGCGATCCATCTCCAACACCCAACCCAAGCCGACCTGATCAGCCGTCTGAGCGAGGTGGCCGATGATCCAGCGTGGAGTATTCATTCCTTCCGCGGGGGCTTCGTTGGCTTGAGCTTCATCCAACCCCTCGACCAAACGGTGAGCGTAATCTAGATTCGCGGCGTACCGAAGGTTGAGGATGTTGCGGATCATGGCTTGTCCTTGAAGAGGTGAATCGAGAAGCCTTGAGCCAGCCCTTAGAACAACGGCGGCTGGCCCTGCACACGACGCCAGGTCGAGAGTTGCCCCAGGTGCATGGCGACGTGGCCGGTGGCGACGAAGCTGAGGAAATCCTCAACGGTGGGCAGGCCTTGCCGCATCCGTTCATTGGGGTTCTCGGCCGACAAAACATCTTCACCGATGCCCGAAATCGTGGCAATAAAAACTTCGTGCCCTTGCCGGTACACACCAAGCAACTCGTCCCAGGACGGGTAGTCCGACGCGTCCGCGGTCGGCGTGCTGCCTCCGCTAAAGAGCTTGCCCCAGGCTTCCAGGTCGATCTTGGATTCGCCGCCAAAACGAGACGCCACGTTGTTGGACACAAAGCCCAGGTGCCCGATGATCCAGGCCGGGCTCACCCCGCCGTCACAGATCAGCGAGAAGGCCTTGTCCGCGTCTAACCCGTCCAGCAGCATCTCGGCGTAACCGGCCTGAAAACGGTAGACGGTGATCTCTTGTTCGAATGCCATGCAACGACTCCTTGTGAAGCGGGGTTAGGCCCCGACGTATTTCGCGTACACGCTCTTGGCGACGTTCGCCTCCTTCGTGCCCTTCACAATAGCGCGGCCATCGGTGAAAAGTGTGAGTTCGTAATTTTCACCGTTGTCCGTGATGTCCGCGCGGAGCATAAACTTGTTGGCCTTCACGCTGCCATGGGACTCCAGCCGCTTGGCGATCTCGTCGAAGTCGAGCTTCGAACCGTTCGCACCGTCGTCCTTCTGCGTAAGCTGCACAGCGTTTCGCCCGCACAGCGTCGTCGTGCTGCTGCCGAATTTGCCGTCGAGGAACTCGAAGTTGCGGTGCTTGCAGCACTGGCAATCGCCGACGTCGTACGCACGGGCCACCTTGAACTGGCGGAACGTGTTGCCCCACAGGTCGAAGTTGAGCATCGTCGGGGAGACGCGGTCGAGGTTGCCGGTGAGGATCTTCAGAGTCTCAGCGACCTGGTAGTTGCTGATGATCGAAACGGCCGGGCCGATGACGCCCGCGGTATCGCAGGTCGGGTTAAGGCCAGGCGGCGGGGCCTGCTCGAAGATGCAGCGGAGGCAGGGCGTAGCCTTGCCCGCTTTTTCCCACGCCGAGTCACCCGACGCGGTGTGCGGGAGAACGGCGTAGGACGCACCGACCGTGCCGACCGCCCCGCCGTAGACGTACGGGATGCCGCGTTTCACCGCGCAGTCGTTGGCGAGGTAACGGGTCTCGAAGTTGTCCACGCCGTCCACGATGATGTCGACGGGCTTGCCGTCGTTGTAATCACCGCAGGCGAGCTTTTCCATGTTGGTGTGGTTGACGTCTTCGACCACCGCCGTGACTTTCACCTGCGAGTTGATCTGGGCGATCTTGTTCTTCGCCGCCTCGGCCTTGGGGATCGCGTTGGCGACATCGCTCTCGTCGAACAGCACCTGCCGCTGCAGGTTGGTCATCTCGATGAAGTCGCGATCGACGATGATGAGGTGACCGACGCCAGCCCGGGCGAGCATGTTGGCGATCACTGTGCCGAGCGCGCCGCAACCGACGACCAGCGCGGTGCTGTCCAGGAGTTTACGTTGGCCCTCTTCCCCGAATCCGGGCAGGAGCATCTGGCGGTGATATCGATCGAGTTCGGATGACACGGTTTCTATTCCTTTTTCTTTTTGCTGTCCTTACATGAGACGGCAAACATGTACAGGCCCGCAACCGCGAAGCCCAGCCCCAGAACGATCGCCTTCGAGGCGAGGTTGGCGTTCAACATGGTCGAAGCCGCGAAGCAGGCAAACGCCAAGAAGTTCGAGACGATCGCCGAGCGGAACCAGGCCGGGTTGCGGACCTTCATGGGATCAACCCACCACTAACGAGCCGCCCTCGACCGGATCGACGCGGACGCCCTTGTCGACGAGGAACGCGATCGCGGCTTCGAGCTGCTCTTCGTCCTCGGCGGTGAACTGCAGGGCCATGATGCCGATCTGTTGGCTGACGGACGCCTGCCGGACATCAAACTGCACCGCGGGAAACGCTTGCGAGAGCTGCCAGATCACGGGCTGATCCTGACAGCCGCCTTCAAAAGTTAACCAGCATTTTCGAGAAGCCATGCCAACCTCAAATCCGAGTGATGAGTTAACAGTGAACAGTGATAAGTTGGAGCGAGTGAACTCATCACGGTTCACTCATTACTCATCACGGGGCGGCTTTAGCCGCCAGCGATTGCGGGGACGATGGCGAGGTGGTCGCCGGCCTTCACGGGGGTCTCGAGGTTCTCGAGGAACCGGATGTCTTCATCGTTGAGGTAGATGTTGATGAAGCGGTTGAGTTCCGTGTCGGTCTTGTACAGCTTGGCGCCGAAGTCGGGGTACTCGGCTTTCAGTTTGCCGAGCAATTCGCCGACGGTGCCGCCGGACACTTCGACCGACTCTTGGTCGCCGACCTGCGGACGCAGCGCGGTGGGGATTTCTACAGCAAGGGTGGTATCAGACATGGGCGGGCTCTTTGGTTTGCGAGGTTTCTTGAATCAGTTGGTCGAAGTCAGCCATTTTAGCGGGGATGGCACGGGATTCGGGGAATTGGCCGTCCATCGCTTCGAGGGTTTTCAGGCCGTTACCGGTGATGCAGACGCAGATCGGCTCGTCCTTGGGGATGCGGCCGGACTTGATCAGCTTGATCGCACAAGCCATGGTCGTGCCACCGGCGGGCTCGGTGAAGATGCCTTCGTGCTCGGCGAGCAGCTTGATGGCTTCGAGGATTTCGGGGTCGCTGGCCGAGGCGCCGTAGCCGCCCGACTCGCGGATGTTCTTGAGCACGTAGTAGCCGTCGGCGGGGTTGCCGATGGCGATCGACTTGGCGATCGTGTTGGGCTTCTGCGGGCGGAACAGCTCGGCTTCTTCTTCGAGCGCGGTGACAATCGGATTGCAGCCCTCGGCTTGTGCGCCGTACATCGCGGGCTTGTTGTCCTCAACCAGGCCGAGCTCGATGAACTCCTGGTAGCCCTTCCAGATCTTGGGCAGGATGGTGCCGCCGGCAACGGGGACGACCGTGTGCTTGGGCAGCTTCCAACCCATCTGCTCGGCGATCTCAAAGCCGTGGGTCTTGGCGCCTTCGGTGTAGAACGGACGGAGGTTGACGTTGACGATCGCCCAGTTGTATTTGTCGGCGATCTGCGAGCAGAGGCGGTTCACGTCGTCGTAGTTGCCTTCGATGCGGACGACGCGCGGGCCGAACACGTTCATGCCGACCATCTTGCCCGCCTCGAGGTCGTGGGGCACCATCACACAGGCTTTAAGCCCTGCGGCGGCGGCGTGGGCGCTGACCGAGTGGGCCAGGTTGCCGGTGGACGCACAGCCCACGGTGTCGAAGCCGAACTCAAACGCCTTGGTCACCGCCACGGCGACGACGCGGTCCTTGTAGGAGAAGCTCGGGTAGTTGGCCGAGTCGTCCTTGATGTAGAGCTCTTTGACGCCCAGGTGCTTGGCCAGACGGTCGGCCTTGACCAGCGGGGTCCAGCCCGACTGGAGGCCTGCACGCGGCTCGTTCTCGATCGGCAGCAGGTCGCGGTAGCGCCATAGCGACAAAGGCCCCGCTTCGATCGATTCACGGGTGACCTTCCCCTTCATCGCTTCGTAGTCGTAGGTGACCTCGACCGGGCCGAAGTCCGAGTCACAGATCGTTCGGGGCTCGATGGGGTAATCCACGCCCGATTCTTTACCGCGGAGTGATTTGACGTAGCTCATGGTTCGGTCTCGTCGAAAACGCTGGAGGCATAAAAGCCAGTAAAAAACCCTTCAAATCGAAAGATAAGAAGGGTTGGTGCGTTCTTGGAAAAGAAGCTCGAACCGCTGCTTATCTTCCCCCCGGCACGGCCGAGAGCGGGAATTCGCACCTCTTCGAGCCGTGGCTCGACGGTTGCGGTGACTTCATAGGGCCCGTCCCTCAGTCACTCTGGATAAGTGCAATACGCTTGGATGTCCTCGGCTAGGCCGAGCAACAAATAATATCTCGATCTATCCCCCGAGTCAACCCGATGATAATTGCAGGATACCCGGGCCTTTCCCCGTCACCGAACTCGAATAGGATAGAACCGAGCGAAACACGCAGTACCTCGACTCGCGGCCCCTATGACTGACCCTGCCCACGAATCCGACCCCATCAACGCCGACGCGGCGACGGCCGAAGGAGCGGAAACGGGGCACGCCCCCGCCGACGAGCACCCGCCCGAGCACCCGATTAACCTCAAGCTGACCGACGCCGACTTCCCCAAGTACTGGAAGTCGGGCTCTTTGAAGTACGACGACTTCAAGCCCCTGGCCGAGGGCGGAACCGCGGCGCTGCAGACCTGCGTCGACCGCAACCTCAACCGTGTCGTGGCCTACAAATCGCTGCACCCCCACCTCGCCGACGACGAGGTCGAGACCGCGCGGTTCGTGCGTGAAGCCCGGGTGACCGCGATGATCCCCCACCCCGGCACGGTGCCGCTCTACGAGATCGGCCGGGACCGGTCGGGCCACCCGTACTTCACGATGAAGAAACTCGAGGGCCGGGACCTTCGCTCCATCCTGGCGGATCTGTCTGCCCGCAAGCACCGGACCGAAGACCTCTACCCGCTGGAGCGACTGATCGACATCCTCATCAGCGCTTCGCAGACCGTGGCCTACGCCCACGTGCAGGGCGTCATCCACCGCGACATCAAGCCCGCCAATATCCTGGTGGGAGAGTTCGGCGAAGTGACGGTGCTGGACTGGGGCCTCGCGAAAATCCGGGGCGAACCCACGCCCGACGCCGCCCTCCCACCCAAAGGCAAAACCGGAATCTCACTCGAGCTCACCCAGCCGGGCCGACGTTTCGGAACCCCTCTGTACATGAGCCCCGAACAGGCCCGCGGCGATCACACCGACGAACGGACCGATGTCTACGCCCTGGGCATCGTGCTCTACGAGATGCTCACCGGCAAGCCCCTGGTCTTCGGCAACCAGATCGACGACGTGCTCAAGCAGATCCTCGAACGCCCCACCCCCGCTCCGCACGAGGTCTCGCCGCACAACAACATCCCCCACGAGCTGGAAGCCATCTGCCTCCGCTGCCTGGCGAAAGCCCCCGAAGAGCGCTACCCCAGCGTGAGCACATTCATCACTGACCTCCAGGCTTTCCGCGACGCGGTCCCCGAGAAGGTCGAAGCCTATGCCGGCCGGTGGACCGACCCGCTGCGCCGAGTGCGACGCCGATACGTTGTGCTGATCACCGGCCTACTCGGCATCCTCGCGGGCATGATCTGGATGTACCTGCTGATGCAGCTCAGATAAGCCCAAAACGGTTTGTCTTCATCCACAACGCCGACGCAGTAGAAGCAGCCCTCCGCTGCAGAGCAAGGCAAATGAAGTCGGCTCGGGGATATTGACCACCCACCCGACAAGGTTGAGCGCGTACTCGTCGTTGTCCAGCACAACCCCTTGGCGACGGTCTTGCGTTTCAAACAAACTCGATCCTGCGCCGTTGGCATTAAAAAAAGTGTTGCGGTCGAAGTGCCCCGCGATGCGTCCCGCGTCCGCCAACGCAATGAGCAAGGCGGCATCGTTGTCCGTCACCGGCCGTGAAGCACCCCGAGTACTGGTTCCGGTGTTGTCGCTGGTATTGCCCTCGGCCTTCACCAGGATCTCTGCGGTCACGCCGTTGGTCAACGTACCGATCTGGAAGGGCGTGACACCTTCGCCATCAAACGCATCCACGCCGTTCAAAATCGGGTGGTCATTCTGCGAGTAGTCGTTCGGTGTGCCCGGGACTTCAGCGCTGGAGTGCACCGTAGTCCCGCGGTCTTGGTTGACGATCAACCCGAAGCGGTCGAGGAACTGCTGATCGGAATTCGAGGCATCACTCCAGCTGCTGCCGAAATTGGCGTCGCTGATGAATAAGGCCCCGCCCCCGCCACGGATGTAGCTCTCGACCGCATCGATCTGCGAACTGCCGTAGACCGCATTGTTCGAGCCAAAGACCACGGCGTCGTAATCCGAAAGCTGGCGTGTGGAACCCGGACTCGAACCAAAACGATCGATCACTGAAAAGCTCCCGTCGAGGCTCAACGCTGCACCCGTGGTTTGGCCGGTTGAAGGTGCACCGGACTCAAGGGGCTCTTTCGCCTGTTCGATGAGGTAGCCGTTGCTCTCCAAGAGCGTGGCGAACTCGAACCAGCCGTGGTTGCCCCCGGACTGTGATTGATTGCTGATGTCTGCGAGTTGCTCGGTGCGGGAGTTGTCATTGCCCGCTTCGAGGAACCCGCCGCTGCGGTCGGCTCCGCGAACAAACAGGACGCTGCCCGCCTCTTGCCCTTCGGCGGATGAAAAACTCGTAGCAAAAACACCCGAGAACAACAAAGCTGTGCGAAGCAATACACGGATCTTCACAACACGGCCTCCAATGCAATTAATAGATGAAGCTGAACACGAACCAGCAACTAAAGCACTTTAACACATCCGCGCGTTACCCCAAGAAAAAACCCGCCATGAGGCGGGTTAATTTCAAAGCTTGAGTTGTGCAGAGTTTTACCACGCGAAGTGGGCAAACGCCTTGTTGGCTTCGGCCATGCGGTGGGTTTGGTCGCGGGTGTTCATGGCCCGGCCTTCGCCGTGGTAGGCGTCCATCAGCTCACGGCCGAGACGCATGTGCATGGGCTTGCCCTTTTCCGAGCGGGCCGCGGCGAGGATCCAGCGGAAGGCCAGGGCCTGCTTACGCTTGGGCTTGACCTGCATGGGGACCTGGTAGTTCGCACCGCCGACACGCTTCGAGCGGACTTCGACGTTGGGCTTGACGTTTTCGATGGCCTTGCGGAACACGTCGATGGCGGTGACTTCGTCGCCTTCGAGACGCTTATCGATTTCGTCGAGAGCACGGTAGACCACACGCTGGGCGACGGACTTCTTGCCGTCGAGCATGAGGCAGTTGATGAAACGGGCGAGCGTCTTGTCGCCGTAACGGGGGTCGGGCTTGAGCTGAGTTTCTGAGGCGGTGAATCCACGTCCCATGTTGGGCACTCCTGGGGTCGGCTTTCGGAGTCGGCCTGCTCGCTACGTCGCGGGCTGGGGCGTTCTCTCGTTCACCGCAGATGTTGCGTCTGCGATTACTTGCCGAGGGTTGAAAAATCGCTGGGTTGTCTTTCGCTACGCCGCAAGCGGCGGTTGTCCTAACCAAGGACGGTCCCGGAAGACCGGGGGTTTAGCCCTTGGGCTTCTTGACGCCGTACTTCGAGCGGCCACGCTTACGGCCGTCGACGCCGAGGGTGTCGAGGGCACCACGGACGACGTGGTAACGCACACCGGGGAGGTCGCGGACACGGCCGCCGCGGACCAGCACGATGCTGTGCTCCTGGAGGTTGTGGCCTTCGCCGCCGATGTAGGCGGTGACTTCGTTGCCGTTCGACAGGCGGACACGGGCGACCTTCCGGAGAGCCGAGTTAGGCTTCTTGGGGGTCACGGTCTTGACCTGGAGGCAGACGCCGCGACGCTGGGGGCACTGATCGAGGTCCTTGACCTTCGACTTGAACTTGGGCGTACGGCGGGGTTTACGGACGAGTTGGTTAATAGTGGGCATGGGCCGGTTCTCTGGTTCGGAGTAGCGAGCTACGCAGTATACCCAAAAGCATCACCTGGTTGCAAATCGGAAATCCGACGCCGATCAGAAGTCTCGGGCCGCCAGAGCAGCCTCCGCGAGGACCTCTTCCAATTGATCGACGTGTTGAGCCATGCTGAGCTGATCCGCCAGTCCCTCGCAGGCCGCGGAGCAAGCCGTCCGGAAGTCACTATCTGCCAGCCGGGCCATCGCGTCGGCCAGCTTGTCGGGGTCGCCGGGGTCGTCGATCACGCAACCCCGCGGCGGGCTGCCATCCGGGGCCAGGTGGTCGCTGGCCCCGTTGTAAGTGGTGCTGATCGCAGGGGTTTCCATCATGAGCGACTCCAGCACGACCTTGCTGGACGGGTCGTACCAGCTGGGCAGCACCGTCACATCCGCCGCGGCGAAGAGCTTGGGCATCTCGCGGGTCGGGCCGACGATCCGCACCGCGTCCCGCACGCCCTGGGCCTCAGCCGCCTGGTTCTCGGGGTAGTCGAACCCGCCCGCCAGCAACGCCACGACGTTCAGCCCCTGATCACGCAGACGCTTCAGAGCGCCGAGCAGCGTCGGGTAGCCCTTCAGATTCGGGTTCTGGGCCGCGAACAGGTAGAGCACCGCGTCGTCGGGCACCTTGAACGAATGGCGGATCGAGCGGCGTGATTCCGCCCGCTGGTCCGCGTCGAGGTCGGGCATGACCGCCGCATTGGGGATCACGACCGTCCGCGATTCGGGAAACGCAAAATGGGTTTCGAGCTGCTCGACCACGTATCGGCTCAGCGCCGCGATGCGGTAAACCGAGTGGTCGGCCAGGGTCTTCTTCTCGAGCGCCAGCAGCAGCCGCTGCTTGGGATCGAGCGCGAGTTCGATTTTTTTCTTCGTTCTGCGGAAGCCGCCGCCACGCATCGCGACGTTCCGGGCAAGCGTCTCGCGGATCGTGCCGCCACGGGGCTGGACCACGCTTGCAGGCACCGCCATGGTCACCGACAGGCTCGCGTCGAACCGCCCTTCCCGCAGTTGCCGCTTGGCCCAACGAGAGAAACGCATCAGCCGGATGACCGACGAAGACTTCTTTTGCGATAAAGCTACGGTCTCAACACCCTCGGGCTCGTTGTCCGTCGAGCAGCAACCCGTGATCAACGTCACCGAATGGCCCCGCTTCACCAGTTCCTGCATGATCTGCTGGGTCGAACGCTCGTTGCCCCCCGCCGCAGGGTTGAACGATTCGATCACGACCGCCAGGCGTAGCGCCTCGGTCACGAGCCGACCTTTGCTTGAGACGAACTCAGCAGATCACGAGCGGCATCAAAGACCTCATCGACGCCGATCTGCTTCATGCTCTCGGCGTGACCTGCGTCCCGGGCCACGACCTGCCGCTCTTTGTCGTAGCCGATCTCGGTCCATTCTGGGGTCGTCGGGCCGAAGAGCGTGACCAGGGGCGTGTCGCAGGCCGCCGCGAGGTGGCGCGGGCCGGTGTCGTTGGTCACCATCAGGGCACACTGCTTCGTGACGCTTTTGAGCAGCCGAACGTTCATGCCCGCCTTGGGGAGATCGATGATCGTCGTCGTTGCTGCGCCGGTGACGCGGGCCAGCACATCGCGCTCGGCGGGCGAACCCGTCACCGCCACCGCGCAGCCCAGCTCGTTGCTGCAGCGGGCCGCCAGTTGGGCGAACCGCTCGGCGGGCCAACGTTTGAATTCTTTCTGAGCCCCGGGGTTCAGCAGCACCACGGGTTTGCCCTTTGCCCCAGCGAGCAATCCCGCGGCACGCTCGTCGTCTTCGGGGCGGGTGGCGACCTCCATGAGGTGGTCGCCCTCGTAGGCCTCGCCGCCGAGGTAATGCACGATGCTGAGGTAGTAGTCCAGCGTCGGCACAGGCAGGAACTTTCGGCCGTCACGCCGGGGGATCAGCTTGTCGGTCAGAAGCACGCCCCGCCCGTCACGCTCGTAGCCGATACGGCGGGGGATCCCGGCCATGGAGACCAATGCCGCCGAGCGGAAGCTGTTGGGCAGCAGGATCGCCGCGTCGTACTTCTGTTTGGAGAGGCGCTTGGCGAGGCGGAAGGCCGAGGCCCCCTTGCCCTTCATCAGCACCGGCACGTGGTGGTCGATGTACGGCAGCCCTTCCACCAGCTCGGCAACGCTCTCGCGGACCAGGACCGACAGCTGCGTATCGGGCCACAGGCGTTTGAGCGCCCGCAGCGTGGGCGTGGCCATGAGGATGTCGCCGAACCAGGTCGGCAGGACAACGAGCAGTCGCTCGGCGGGCTGGTGCTGATCGCGTTTGGCCATCGGACCGACGAGTATACCCAGAGTGCTCAGCCCGAGGGCTTAGAAAACAGCAGCGTCGCGATCACCGCAAGCTGCAAGATGATCGCCACCGATATCCAGCGAAGAAACGCCCCGTCGCCGCCGCCCATCCACAATGCCCCCAGCATGCAGATGAACGCCACGGCCTGGATCACGATCGCCACGACCCCGAGTTGCTGAAACTCGCCGGACGTGCCGCGCTGCATGCGGAGTTCCTGAAGAACCAGCCGCATGGTTTTGTTGAGCGCGGTCATGGCCTCGGGATTGGCCGGGGCCGTGGGTTGGGCGGGCTCCGGGTCCGGAGTAGCGGGAGACTCATCAGGTTCGGGCGAGGCGGATGTCGAGGGGGACGCTGAAGCCTCTTTGTCGTCGGCCCCGGTCGTTTCTTGTGACGCAGTGCCTGAGGGTGCATCTGCTTCGGCGGACGGCTCCGCCTCGGTAAGCTCTTCGGGAGGGGCCTGCTTGGTCCAGGGAACAAACGGCCGGGCTGGTTGGCTGGAGGTTGACGAGGTGGAGGACGCCTCGACCTGGCTCACCATTTCAACCTTGGGGGATTCCGAACTCTCCGCTTCAGCCGAGGGACTGGCCGGGTCTGCGGGCTCCGATTCCTTGGCGGGCGGGTCCGCGCTTTCGGGCTCGGCCGATGGGGTCTTGGCCCGTGGCTGCTGCAGCTTGGCCATCGCCTCGGCGTCCCATCGCTTGCCCGCGATGCGTGTGCGGCTGATCTCTTCGCTCGCCTCGGGCTTACGCTGCGACGCGATGATCCGCACCGCTTCGACCAGACCCTTGGCCACAAAGTCCGGCTCCACTTTTTTCTTTCCCCGCCCCGTCGTTTTCTTCCCCGCCTTCGCCGCCTCCCGCTTGCGCAGGTCCGCCAGCGACGTGTTGGTCCAGTCGGCCTGCAGCAGCACGGTCCGACACCCCGCCGCGGCCCCCGCCTCGATGTCCCGCAAGGCGTCGCCCACCATCCAGCTCTGGCTCAGGTCCAGGTCCAAATCCTCGGCCGCCTGCAGCAGCATCCCCGGCTTGGGCTTGCGTGTGGGGTGTTCTTTCTTGTACCGGGCGACCGTGCCCTGCGGGTGGAACGGGCAGAAGTAGAACGCGTCGATCCGCGCTCCGTTGGCCCGCTCGCGGATGACTTCTTCGATCCGGTCGTGCACCGCGTCCACGTCTTCTTCGCCGTACTTGCCCCGGGCCACCCCGCCCTGATTGGTCACGACCACGACCTTGTAGCCGAGCCCGCAGACCGACGCGATCGCCGAGGCCACGCCCTGGATGAGCTTGACCTCCTCGGGGTCGCCGAGGTCGCCGTCGTTGTGGATGATCGTGTTGTCACGGTCGAGGAAGACCGCTGGCCGTTTCATGCACACAATCTAGCAGATGCCGGGGCGATGGAACCGCCCAAGGGCACGGGATCAGAACAGCGTCGGTTCCTGCCCCTCGGCCAAGCGTCTGCGGATCAGTTTCTCGATCTCGGCCACGGCACGGTTGAAGTCATCGTTCACGACAAAGACGTCGTAGACATCAGTGCTCTCGGCGAACGCGATCTCCTTCTTCGCCAGGCTGAACCGCTTCTGGATCGTCTCCTCGTCCTCCCGCTTTCGGCCACGGAGGCGGTCGATCAGGGCGTCTTCGCTGGGCGGCTTGATGAAGATCGCGTAGCTGTCGGGCATGGCCGACTTGATCTGGCGGGCTCCCTCGACATCGATCTCCAGGATCACGACACGGCCACGATCGAGCTTTTGCTGCACGTACATCCGTGGCGTGCCGTAGTAGTTGCCGTTGTACACCGCGTGTTCGAGGAACTGCTGGTTGATGATGTTCTGCTCGAACGTCGCCACATCCACGAAGTGGTAGTGCTCGCCGTCCACGTCCGACTTCGACATCGGCCGAGTGGTCATCGAGACCGAGAGATCGGCATCGAGGTTCTCGAGCAACGCGTTGGTCAGGGTCGATTTACCCACGCCCGACGGGCCGGAGATGATCAGGAGAACGCCTTCGCGGGTTTCGGTCGGGGTGTCGGCGGGGTCGGTCATGGATCGGGTGTTATAGCACAGACATCGGTGCCGATTAGGTTGTTCAGTTCTGGTGGGTCGTGCTGACGAGGAAGAGCACCGCCATGCGGACCGCCAGGCCGTGGGTGACCTGTTGGAGGATAGCGGAGTTCGGGCCGTCGGCCACCTCGCCGTCGATCTCCAGGCCGCGATTCATCGGGCCGGGGTGCATGACCACGACCTCGGGCTTGCAGCGGGCCAGTCGCTCGGGCGTCAGGCCGTAGAGCACGGCGTATTCCCGGGTCGAGGGAAACGCTTGCGAGGCAATCCGCTCGAACTGCACCCGGAGCATATTCACGACATCGACCCGCGGCAGGACGTTGTCCAGATCGTTGGACAACTCGCACCCCAGGTCGCGGAACGCGCCGGGTAGCAGGGTCGTCGGGCCGACCAGGATCACCTTGGCCCCGAGCTTCTGCAGGCCCAACACATTCGAGCGGGCCACGCGGGAGTGGGCGATGTCGCCGACGATCGCGACGGTCAGCCCGGTGAAGTCGAAGGTGTCGAGGCGATCGAGCCGTTTGGCGATGGTGTAGAGGTCCAGCAGGGCCTGGGTGGGGTGTTCGTGTTGGCCGTCCCCCGCGTTGACCACGTGGGCCCCGACGTTCGCGGCGAGCTTGTGGGCAGCCCCCGAGTGGTGGTGACGGCAGACCATGACATCGACGCCCATCGCCTCGATCGTCTTGGCGGTATCGACGAGCGTTTCGCCCTTGGAGACGCTGCTGCCCTTGCCCTTGAAATCCAGCACGTCGGCCGAGAGCCGCTGGGCGGCGAGTTGGAAGCTGCTGCTGGTGCGGGTGGAGTCTTCGAAGAAGAGGTTGGCCACGACTTTTCCGCGGAGAGCGGGAACCTTTTTCACGCTACGGGTCGAAACATCTTCGAGGCCGCGGGCGGTTTGCAGGACGAAACGGATGTCCTCGGCCGAGAGCTCTTCGATCCCGAGCAAGTGTCGGTGCGGCCAGGCGTAGTCGCTCATCGGGCGTCCTCTCCGAGCAGGATCGCGTCTTTCTCATCGGTCGGCATCACTAACACACGGACGTGCTCGTCGCCCGCATGCGTCAGCCCCACGTAGTCCGCCGCAATGGGCAACTCGCGGACATCGGTACCCCGGTCGACCAGCACCGCCAACCACACCCGCCGGGGTCGGCCCATGTCCATCAGTGACGAAAGCGCGGCCCGGATCGACCGGCCACTCATCAGCACATCATCGATCAGCACCACATCCAACCCGTCCAGCGAGAAGTCGATCTCGGTGGTCCGAACCGTCGGCTGGCTGGCGATCTCCGAGAGGTCGTCGCGGTACAGCGTGATGTCGAGCACGCCGACCTGCGTGATGTCGAGTTGTTCCGCGACCCGGTGGGCAACCACATCGCCCCGGCTGCGGATGCCGACGAGTGCGAAGGTGTGCTGGGGGTTGGCCTGCCGCTTGGAATCGACCCACGCGCCCATCTCGCTGATGAGTTGGGTCACTTGTGATGCGTCGGCCAGGGCTTGCATGCCGAGAGGATAGCAGGATCGCTCCCGTTTGGCCGCTGCCTAGGCATGAGAGCGGAGGCTACTGCTGCTCGTTGGCGTTGAGCAGTTGGGGGTCTGCAACAACGTTGATTTTGAGCGTGGTCTCGTCGACCGAATCGCCGTGCTGGTCGGTGATGCGGACCTTCAGGCGGTACTTGCCCGCGCTCAGCCGGGCAGGCAGCGTGACCATCTGCACGACGTAGAAATCCCGTCGGCGGTTGCGTGAGATGTCGGTGACCTGGGTTGGCTCGTGACGCCAAACCGCCAGGCCGTCGTCTTCTTTGTAGAGGATCAGTTCCTGGGTCAGGCGCACTTCACGACGGTTGTCGTCCAGCTTCGCCGCGGCAAAGTCTTCGACTTCCACGTACACGATCGCCCGGTTGTTACGGCCCGCCAGGAAATTGTGGGTGCCCAACGGTTCATAGACGCCGTAACCCGACACGCTTCGGCACAGGTCCGAGTGCACGATCGTCACCGGCATCTCGCCGAATGCATCCGCCATCGCCTCGTCCAACGCCTTGCGATCAAACCCGCCGCCACCCGCCGTGGTCGGCCCACCGATCTGGGCACGCGACGTGGGCGACACCTTGCCCTGCTCCTCGGCCCGTTGCTGGATCCCCAGAAACAGCGTGTGCAGCCGCTTGACCGCCTCACGCTGCATCGGCTTGAGCGGTTCGAGCACCGCGGGGTCGAGCTGATGGTCGGGGCGAGCGAGGCTAAGCGCCGCGTCGGTCACCGCGACCACGAGGGCCGGGTCGTCGCTGGCTCGG
This sequence comes from Algisphaera agarilytica, assembly GCF_014207595.1. Classification (NCBI taxonomy): domain Bacteria; kingdom Pseudomonadati; phylum Planctomycetota; class Phycisphaerae; order Phycisphaerales; family Phycisphaeraceae; genus Algisphaera; species Algisphaera agarilytica. Next base: position 3,219,656 of record NZ_JACHGY010000001.1, on the reverse strand, counting down.
ACCTGAGCCGAGAGTTCGGCGAGCAGGTCTTCACGGCTCAGCGGCTTCTGCATCTCGGGCATCGGCACGACCGTGGCGGGCCGTACTTCGTACGCCCCGCCGGGCACATCCACCATCACCGCGGGATCGGGCTTCTGGCTGAGCAGCGCCGCTTCGCGATCCACCGGCGCGGGAACATCGGGCTCAGGCATGGCCTTCGGCGAGGCCGCCGTGGCTCTTCTCTCATCGCCAAACCCCATCGCATCGGCGAACGGGTCGTCTGCCCCTTCACCGCTCGGGGCGGCGTCCATCGAGGCGGTCAGTCGTTCAGCGAGCGCTCGCGTCTCATCCGCCAACGCGCTGTCGCGCTGGGGCACGCTGCCGTCACCGTTAAAGTTCGACGTGGTCGCCAGCGACGGTGTAGACCCGCCGCCGCTCGACTCGCAGCCCATCAACATCAGCGTCGCCACCAGCCCCAAGGCCAGCATCAACGACCAACTCAGCATCCAGCTCCAGGCTTCCGTACGCATCGTGCCTCCATGCCAATCAACCACCCCACCGCCTCCTGCGGTGAGCCGCCCAACCCCGATCAAGCCAAACGCTTATCGGAACCCGGGCTACCCCTGAACATCGGCCATCTGCACGCACAAACCTTCAAGATTCCGCCCCGCAGGGCCAAACCCCGATTTGCTGCGAGCGTCCGCGGTCAACGCCATATCCAACAGCCTCGCCCCGCCATCCGGCCCGACCTTCCGCAAGACATCCATAAACAGCCGCTGACGCGGGCCCCAGAGTTTAAGTGCTTTGCTGATCGCCCCTTCCGGCTCCCCCGCCGCCCGCATCTGCCCGCCCACCGCCAGCTTCCGCGCCAGGTCCGCCACGAAGTACATGACCAGAATCTCCGGCTGCCCGCCGAGGTCGATCAGCTCGCGAACCTTGGTCACAATCGTCCCGGCAGAAGCGTTGCGGGCCCCCATCGCTGCGAGGATGCTTTCCTGCACTTCCCAGGCCTTCTCGTCGCTGGATTTGCCGACCGCCTGTTCGACCATCGCCCGGTCGATCCCGCCCGCCGATTTCATCGATCGGCCCTTGGGTGACAACGCCCCCGCCATCGCCGCAAGCTTGTCGAGCTCGGTCTCCAAACGGACCAGATGCACGCCCAAACGATCGACCATGAGCTGGGCCGCGGGCCGATCGATCGACATGCCGTGGACGTCCTTGGCCCGGGCGACCAATCGGGCGACCGCCTCGGCGGGCTTGGGCGGCTCGCACTTGATCACCGCGCCGACCTTGGCGATGTACTTGTCCAGGTTCCCCCGGTTCCAGCTGGCCGACCGCAGCACCAGCGTCGCATGGTCCACTGGGCTCTGGGCGTAGCGTTCGAGAGGCTCACGGTGGGCCTTCACGAAGTCGTCCGCCGGATCGACGATGACCAGCTTGTACCCGCCCATCAGCGAATAGCCACGCACCTCATCGAATACCTCAGCCAACGTAGCGATCTTGCCGTCGAAGATAAATTTCTGGATCTCGCCGTGCTCCGCTTCGAGGGCTTCGCGCAGCTGATCGATCTTCTCTTTCTTGATCGCCTCTTCGGGGCCATGCAGCGCCAGAACGCGGACATCCGCGTCAAGCGTCACCGATTTGGCGGGCATCTTTCGGGCCATCAGGCTGTTCTCCCGTTGTGTTCTACGCCAAGACGCCGAGACGCCAAGACGCCAAGGAAGACAGGGAGACCCGGATTAGCACAATCAATCCAACTGAAAGAGAAATGGTAATAAACACCGAGCCAATGCCTCAAACGGACCAAGCGGTTCTGCTTGGTGTCTTGGCGTCTTGGCGTCTTGGCGTTCATCCCAATAGCTTAGCCGATCATCGAAACCGACACGCCCAGCAGTGCCTCGCCCGTCGCCTTCACCGCAGCATCCGGCCCGGCCAGGACGTGGGTCGTACAGGTCACGGCACGCGACTCGACTTCGCCGACGATCACCGCCGGGGCGACGTACTCCATCTCGCCGAAGTTGCCGAAGGTCTGGTCGTCGTTGTAGGCCTGCAGGGCGTCGCCGTCCGAGCGTTGGTCGGCCGGGTGGTCGCGGGGGATGTCCACGTACGTCCCGTCCAGGTCCACCTCGAACTCGCGATAGATCAGCGTGCTGTGGCCATCGCCCAGCGGCCGGTAGTACCCCATCTTCCCGAGCGTGTCGGCGGGCTTGATGCCCATCTTCACCCGACGCTGGGCGTCGATGAGGAACCGCACCGCGGTGTCGTCGCTCTGGACGTGCTTCTCGCCGAACGGGTCGTAGTACGAGCGGGGATCGACCTTGCCCTTGGTCGGGCAGATCAGCGTGCCCGTCGGCGGGACCTGCAGGATGTTCCAGGCCGAGGCGACCGCGCCGTCGTCGCCGCCGCGCACGAGCAGTTCGTTGGTGATGGTGAAACTCACGCACTTCACGCCCTCGAGCAGATCGGTGGGCATATCCGCGGCGGCGAACGACCGCGTCAGCTCCAGGCCGATGGCCTTTTCGTCCCGGCTGTCGATCAGTGAGCAGTCGTTGCGGAGCACCAGGCCCTTGCCGTCTTCGTAGTCGCCCACGACTTCGTAGTCGCCGGGGTCCACGTCCGCGGGCGTCTCGGCGGTGCCGACGGGGTCGGTGCGCGCGTCTTCCAGGCTCGGCCAGTAGTACGCCACCTCGGGCGCGATCCACAGGCGGTCGCCGCCGTTGCCGATGCCGATGCCGATGCCGTCGTCATAGAACAGGTTTTCGTCAACGCCGTCGACGCGGCAGTCAAGGATCCGAGCGCCGCGGGTCGCGACGGTGATCGCGCCGTCGCCCGATTGAATCGTGGTGGTCTCACTCATGGGAGGAAGTTTAACAAGAAGGATAAGAGTGTTTGGATGTGGGGTTTGGGTTTCGGATCGCCTTCGCGGCGGGCGGTCAGGGCTTTGCCCCGACACCCCAAAGGCAAAAATTTAGCCCCGGGTGAGTCACCCGGGGCCGGTGATGATGGATTTATGGGTTGCCGCGGCACCCCGGGTCATTGACCCGGGGCTAATGTGGACCAAATCAATCGTGCAGACCGTGATTCGAATCCGCACCTTCGAGGACGTAGGTGTCCCCCGCGTTGAACAGGTCGTCCAGCGTGCCCGCGCCGCGTTTTTCCTTGGCCTCGGCGACTTGGTCGGCGACCAGCGTCTCGTACGTCGGGCGATCTTCGCGGTAGAACACGCCCAGCGGCTCGGGGAACTCGGGGTGGTGCAGGCAGGCGAGCATCGTCGCCAGTGCGTGGTTCGTCTCGTCGTGGAAGAGCAGGTCGTCTTCGCTCACGCCGCCTTCACCGAGGGTGACGACTTCGGGGCGGTTGCCGATGAGGCGGAGGCCCTTGTCGCTGTTCTTGCCGAACACCATGGGCTTGCCGTGTTCGAGGTAGAGCACGTTGTCTTCGCGGGTGTCTTTGCCGGTGAGGTCTTCGAACGCGCCATCGTTGAAGATGTTGCAGTTCTGATAGATCTCGCAGAACGACGAGCCGCGGTGCTTGCTCGCTTCGGTGAGCACGTCGGCCAGGCCACGGTCCTTGTCGGTCGAGCGGGCGACGAAGGTGCCACCCGCGGCGAGGGCGACCTGGATCGGGTCGATCGGGAAGTCCAGCGAGCCCATCGGCGTCGATTTGGTCTTCTTGCCCTGCTCCGAGGTCGGCGAGTATTGGCCCTTGGTCAGGCCGTAGATGCGGTTGTTGAACAGCATGATGTTCACGTCCACATTCCGCCGGAGGATGTGCATCATGTGGTTGCCGCCGATGGAGAACCCGTCGCCGTCGCCGGTGACCATCCACACATCCAGCTCGGGGTTGGCGACCTTCAACCCGGTCACAAAGCCCGGGGCCCGGCCGTGGATCGAGTGGAACCCGTAGGTGCTCATGTAATATGGGAACCGCGACGAGCAGCCGATGCCGGAGATGAACACGGTGTTCTCACGGCTGTGCCCGGTCTGGGCCACGACCCGCTGCACCGCGTTGAGGATCGCGTAGTCGCCACAGCCGGGACACCACCGCACCTCCTGGTCGGAGGCGAAGTCTTTGGCTTTCAGTACGGGGAGTTTGGTTTCAGACATAACGTCGTTTTCGTAGGTCAGGCATGCTTGCCTGACGCGCAGTTTCTATTGGTTGGTGTCAGGCAAGCATGCCTGACCTACTTTCAATTATCGCTACTGATTGAATCGATTGTTATCAAGCTCATGGTTCACGACCGAAATTGTTTTCTTGCATCTCATTAAGTGATTCGACGAAATCCTGAGCAGACTCGTGCAAACTTTTTTGCTCGGAATCTTGAATTTCCAGGTAGCTTCAGAAAACGCATCCGCAGATAATTATGATGGCGATCGCATGCACAAATAGGTTGAATAACGCTGCAAAGGCTCCAACTTCTTTTCCATCAGGTCGTTTATGTGAGCCGTTGGGATAAAGCAGTTTGGTAACGCAATATGTCGCAATAATTACCATCAAATAAAACAGCATTATCTTGCCCCGAGTACTTGCCCACTCTCCGGCCACAGTGCCTCGGCATCCCCCCACTCACCATTCAGCATTAACTCGATCGCTTGCTCTACTTCCTCAACGAGGAAGGGCTTGCCCTGGACCTTGTTGAGGCCGCGGGCGTCAGCGAGGTATTTGCCGCGGATGAGCAGGCGGAGTTGGCCGTCGTTGAGTTCGGGGATGAGGATCTTCTTGAACCGCTTGAGCACGTCGCCCAGGTTCTTGGGCATCGGGTTGAGGTAGCGGAGTTGGGCGCTGCTGACGGACTTGCCTTCGGCCCGAGCGGCGTTGACGGCGGTGGTGATGCTGCCGTAAGGGCCGCCCCAGCCCAGGACGAGCAGGTCGCCCTCGGCATCGCCGTTGACTTCGAGGTCGGGCAGCGCGTCGGCGACCTTTTGAACCTTCTCGGCCCGGAGGCGGACCATGTCTTGGTGGTTCTGCGGGTCGTAGGAGACGTTGCCGGTGCCGTTCTGCTTTTCGAGGCCGCCGAGGCGATGCTCGCCGCCGACCGTGCCGGGGAGCATCCAGGGGCGGGCATGGTTGTCGTCGCGCGTGTAGGGGTGGAAGTCGGACTCGGCATCCGGGGCTTTGTCGCTTTGCTCCGCAGCCCTCGGCTTGGGGTGGCTGATTTCGATGGGGGCGAAGTCGGAGGCTTGGGGGACGGGCCAGGGCTCGCTGCCGTTGGCGAGGTAGCCGTCGGTGAGCAGGAGCACGGGGACCATGTGCTGCATGGCGATCCGGCAGGCCTCGATCGCGCTGGTGAAGCAGTCGGCCGGGGACTGCGGGGCGATGACGACCATCGGACAGTCGCCGTTGCGGCCGAACATGGCTTGCAGGAGGTCGGACTGCTCGGTCTTGGTGGGCAGGCCGGTGGACGGGCCGCCGCGTTGGACGTTGACCACAACCAACGGGAGCTCGGTCATCACGGCCAGGCCCATCGCTTCGCCCTTGAGCGCCAGGCCCGGGCCGGACGTGCCGGTGACGGCGAGCTGCCCGGCGAAGGACGCGCCGATCGCGGCACAGCACGCGGCGATCTCGTCTTCGGCCTGGAAGGTCTTGACGCCGTAGTGCTTCTGCGGGGCGAGGTAGTGCAGGATGTCCGACGCCGGGGTGATCGGGTAGGAGCAGTAGATCACGTCCTTCTTGGACAACTGCCCGGCGGTGACGAGGCCCATCGCGAGCGCTTCGTTGCCCGTGATTTTTCGATATTTGCCTGGCTTGATCGAGGCTTGCGGCACACGGTAGGTGACGGGGAACAGCTCGGCGGTTTCGCCGAAGTCGTAGCCCGCACGCAGGGCGCGGATGTTGGCCTCGGCGACCTCGGGCATCTTTTTGCGGACTTCGAAGGTCTGCTTGAGGTTCTTGATCGTGGTGTCGAGGGGACGCTCGAACAGCCAATAAACCAGGCCCAGCGCCCACATGTTGCGGCAGCGGTTGACGCCCTTGGGGTTCAGGCCGGACTCTTTGAGGACTTCCTGGTTGAGCTTGGTGATCGGCACGCGGACGATCTTGTACTGGGCGTTGAGCTCGGGGTCGTCCAGCGGGTTGACGTGGTCGCGGGTGCCCTCGATGAGCGGGTAGCCCGCCTTTTTGAGGTTGGTCTTGGAGAACTCGGTCTCGTTGACGATGACGTAGCCGCCGGGCTCGACGTCGTGGATGTGGGCCTTGAACGCGGCGGGGTTCATGGCGATCAGGGCGTGGACGATGTCGCCGGGGGTGTAGATGTTTTCGCTGGCGAAGTTGATCTGGAAGCCCGAGACGCCCGCCACGGTGCCCGCGGGGGCGCGGATTTCGGCGGGATAGTCCGGCAGGGTCGCCACGTCGTTGCCCGCCACGGCGGAGGTGTCGGTGAACTGGGTGCCGGCCAGCTGCATGCCGTCGCCGGAGTCGCCCGCAAAGCGGATGACGGCGTTGATGCGCTGGGTGCGTTCGGTTTCGCTGGCGGGGGTCAGGGTTTCGGGCGGCATGGGCGGGTTCACAGGCGGGGCGCGGGGTGGTGGGCCACCCCGGAAAATGTGGGAATCCCGCATGATAGCCGGTCTGAGGGGCGGGACAAGATGCCGAGGTGGACGGAATGGGGTGGCAAACGGCCGAGCCGCGCCGCAGCTCTGCAGCGGCGGGTTTTCGTGGGTTATGAGTTGGAGGCGATACGGTGGCCCAGGGCCAGGCCCGCGAAGAGCAGCGTGATGCCTACCACGTTGTGCAGCAAGAGGTTACCCAGGGCGTGGAGGGCGTTGGACCCCGCGAAGGTGTTGCCCTGGGCGAGGTGGGTGGTGTCGAAGGCGAAGGTGCTAAAGGTCGTGAAGGCCCCGCAGAAGCCCGCGATCAGGGCGAGGCTGGCGAGCGGGCCCAGCGGGTGGTTCTTGTCGATGACGGTGAACAGGATGCCGAAGAGGAAGCAGCCCACCGCGTTGGCGGCGAAGGTGCCCCAGGGCCAGGGTCCGCCGTGGAGCTTGTTCACGGCCGCGGCGAGCCCGACCCGGGCGAGGGTGCCGAGCGCCCCGCCGAGGGCGAGTAGCAGGATGGGCCAGAGGCGAGACATATTTAAGAGTGTAGCGGGGAGACGGCTGGGGATGATCGTGAGCCTGGCACGATAAAGCCACAAAACGGCCGTCCCGGGGCATGGCGGAACACCTATACTCTTTGCCCCACCATGAGCGCGAAATACAAACGAGTGAAACAGGCGGACGAGGCGTTGCCCGCGCCGCTGCGTTGGCTGACCCGGGCCTTCAGCTCGATCACCCTTTCGGTGATCTTGTTGATCTGCGTCGCGTTGTACGGCGCGGCGGGTTCGATGCCGTTCTATTTCCTGCTGATCGGCCTGGCCTGGATGTTGATCCTGGCGGGGCTCGTCGCGGGGCTGGTGACGTTTGGTGTTCGGCTCGGCGGCAAGACCGATTGGTCGACCGGGAAGAAGATGATCATCAGCGCGGGCGTGTTGCTCGGGCTGGTGGGCAGCGCGTTGCTGCTGGGGCAGTTGTCGTATGCGTTGATCGATTCGATGCCCGTCTTCGAGCAGCACAAGGCGACGAAGGTCTACAAGCTGCCCGCGATCGAAATGAACGAGACCGAGTTCTTCGGCTGGTGGCCGTTGCAGATCATCTTGTTGCTGTTCGTGGTCAACATGATCTGGGCGACGATCCGCCGGATCGAGTTCTCCATCCCTCGACTGGGTGTGCTCACGGTCCACACCGGCATCGTGACCATGGCGCTCGGCTCGGTGTTCTACGCCCAGCTCAAACTCGAAGGCGACATGTTCATCGTCCGCAGCGACCTGCCCGGCGCTCGGCCGGTGTCGCACTTCTACGACCGCAAGATGCCCGCGGTCTTCGTGTCGGTGGACAACGCCCCCGCGGTGCAGGTCGAGCTGCCCGAGCTGCCGCGTTACAACGAATACGAGATGGGCGAGCTGGACATCCGACTGCACGAAAAACCCGGCTTTGCCGACCGGCTCGGTGAGGACCTGCGGATCACCATCCCGGGCTTCATCGCCTACGGCGAGCTGCAACCCATCTGGATCGAAGCCCCCGACGACACCGTCGCCCCCGGGAGCGGCCCGGCCATCACCCTCGCCATGGGCGATCAGGACACGCCCGGCATGGGGCCCCGCACCACGCTGACCTCCGCGAAGCCCGCCGACCGGCTGATGGAAAACGAAGCCTGGGCACTGGAATACCTCCACGCCCCCAGCCCGCAGCGGCTCGCCGACCTCATGTCCGAGCCGCCCGCCCAGGCCCGCCACGCGCTGCTCATCGAAGTGCCCGAGCAAGGCTTCCGCGAGGTCCGTGAGATCAACCCGGGTGATGTCTTCGAGGTCGGCGATACCGGCTACCGCATCGAGATCGAGGACATCGGGCCCTACGGCCTGCCCTTCGTCTCCGAAGGCTACCGCGGCGCAACCGACACCCAGACCACCCTCAACATCACCACCCCCGGCCCCACCAAGCCGATCAAACGTTTCGCTCTGCACCGCTACCCCGAACGCACGCAGGATTTTGTCGAGGGCCAACGCGGCGATCCCGATCCCGCCATCCGCACCGTCTACCTCGACCAGAGCAAGATCCAAGCGCACCTGCTCACCGACCCGCCGCTGCCCGAGAGCTTCGCGTCGGTCGGGAGCCAAGACGACATCTGGGTGTTGCTGCGGATCGCGGGCATCAAGCCGATCATCAGTCCGTTGAGCGAGGGCAAGATGCCGCTGGCCGACCCCGAGCGTGGGGATTCGTGGATCCACGTGGTGCAGCGTCTGGAGCGCGCGGTGCAAGCCAAGCGGTCGGTGGTCACACCGCGTCAGCTACGCGACCCGAAGATTGAGGGCACCTACGAAAAAGCCCTGCTGCCGGTGCGTGTTGAGTACGACCTGCGTGACGAAAACTACAAGCTCACCGGCGAAACCTTCTCCAAGACCATCACCCTCCGCCAGATGCCCTACCTCGAGCAGCAAGGCGGCGAGATGAAACCCGAGATCGTCAGCATCCCCGGCTACGGCAACGTCGAGGTCGCCTTCGGCCGTCGCCGTATTCAGCTGCCCTTCGCCGTGGCGATGACCGACTTTGAGATGACGCCCTACCCCGGCTCCACCATTCCCAAGGACTTCCAGTCCGATCTGCTGATCTACCCCGTGGACGAGTCGGGGCAGCCCAACGGGGCCCCCGAGCGGGCCAGCCCCCACATGAACCACCCGGTGGTCCACCGCACCGCAGACGTGGCGTTGCCCCTGCGAAAGATCAAGCTCAGCCAGGCGGGTTGGGACCCGGGCGATCCGATGACGTCGCCGCAGGATAAAATGCTGACCGATGCCAACGGTCGATTCGTGAACCAGCAGCGTTTCACGATCCTGGGCGTGGGCAACAACGTAGGCATCAGGGTCATCGCCTTTGGCGGGTTCCTCATGGCCATTGGTATCCCCTACGCCTTCTACGCCAAGCCCTGGCTGGAAAAACGCCGGGCACGAAAAATCGCCGCGGCGATCACCCAACAATCCAAGTCGGCCCCGACGGCCAACGATGCCGCCTAGCATGCCGCAGACGCTTCGAACCCACCTCCGCCCCACGCGGATGAACACCATGAACGCTTTCGCCAAACCACTGACGTTGTGCCTGGCCCTGCTTCTCTTCACCGCGGCGGCCGCAGCGCAATACGCCCCCGCGGGCAACGAGCTGCCCGACAATACGCAGACCACGGCTCCCTCGGCGATCCACAGCCTGCACGCGCACGCCGGGCACAACCACGCCCCGATGACCCGCCAAGAGCACCAGGAGTTTGCCAAGCAGGTCGACCTCGACGCCTTCCGAAAGCTCGCGGTCTTTGACGGCGGCCGGGTCAAGATCCTCGACACCCTGGCCCGCGAACAGCTCACCTCGATCTACGGCAAGTCGCGTTGGCAGGACTACACCTGGGACACCGCCGACGAGGAAGACCCCCGCGACCGCAAGAAGCTGAAGTACGACCCAGTCTTCACTTACCTGGACATTGTGTTCCACGCCTCGTACTACGCCGACAAACCCATCCTCTACGTCGAGGTGCTGCCCTTCCGTGAGAAGCTGCTGGCGAACCTTCCCGAGGACGACCAGGAAAAATGGAAGCAGCTCGGACGCATCTCCTGGATGATGTTTGCCAACCCCGCGGTCCAGTCGGTGTATCAGGGCCCCGAAACCAATCAGACCGAAATTAAAGGGCGCAACCAGCTCTTCGGCTCGGCCGACGCGTTCGTGAACGCCGGGCAACGGCTGCTGATGATCAGCCCCCCGCCGGGTCAAGAGAACTGGGCCCACATCGCTATCCCTGTCGAGCAACATGATGAAGTGATCCTGCCCGCCTCGACCACGGTCCGCCAAGCCCAGCTCTCGGACCTCTGGGTACAGCTCCAGAACGCTTGGAGCCACGGCGACGCCGAGGCCGTGAACAGCCTGCTTGAGATCATCGCCCTGCAACTGCCCGCCCAGAACCCCTCGACCTACCCGGCCGAGTACCGGCTGAGCCTCGAGCACGTCTACAACATCACCGGCAAGTTCACCATCGGGTACTGGCTCTACGCCATCGCCACCGTCGCCATGATCCTTGCGCTCGGTACCGGCCGGAAAACCCTGCTCACCCTCGGCGTCTCCATGCTGCTCCTGGGCTTCCTGGCCCACGCGGCGAGCTTCGCGATCCGGGCGATCCTGTCGGGCCGTTGGGCGATCCACAACCAATACGAATCGTTCATCGCCATCTCGCTCTTCGCGGTATTCGTCGGCATGATCCTCATGTTCACCAAGAAGATCTGGGTCTTCGGCGCTGCCTCGGCTGCCCTTGGCGCGATCGCGCTCATGGTTGCCAACCTCTGGGCCATCCCCTCCAACGAGGTCGGCCAGGTCGCCGCGATCCTGGGCACCAGCCGGATTCTCTACGTCCACGTCAACATGGTGCTGGTCAGCTACAGCCTGATCGCGCTGTCGTTCTTCGTCAGCCTGTCCTACCTCTACGCCCACTACGTCAAATCGAAAGAAGCGATGAACTTCGTCGCCGCGGGCACCGGCAACATGGACGCTGCGGCGGGCGACTCGAAACTGCCGGGCCGGAAGAAACTGCTCGCCGACCTCGACCAGGCCCAGCTGACACTGATGCAGCTGGCGTTCTGGCTGCTGGGCGTGGGTATCCTGCTCGGGGCGTACTGGGCCGACCACTCCTGGGGGCGATGGTGGGCGTGGGACCCGAAAGAAACCTGGGCCCTGATCACTTGGATCGTTTATCTCATCGCGATCCACGTCCGCTTCGGCGTACGCGACCGCGGCCTGGTCACCGCCTGGCTCAGCGTGGTCGGCTTCATCATCATGCTGTGGTGCTACAAGGGCGTGAACCTTCTCCTGCCCGGCCTTCACGCCTACGCATAAATCACCGGCTCCCCCGAAAGCCCGCGGCGGCAAAGCTGCCGCGTGGCCCCACCCCCGTGAAACCACCGCCCCGCCTCCAGCGCGACTTCTACCGCCGCGACCCCGTCACGGTCGCCCGGGCTCTGCTCGGCCAACGCCTGGTCCACGTGTCGCAAGGAGTGCGTGTCGCGGGGCTCATCGTCGAGACCGAAGCCTACCTAGGACACATCGACAAGGCCGCGCACTCCTTCAACGGTCGCAAGACCCAACGCACCCAAACCATGTTCGCCGACGGCGGCACGGCTTACGTCTTTCTCAACTACGGCATCCACCACCTGCTCAACATCGTCGTCGCCGGGGTCGAACAACCATTGGCCGTCCTGCTCCGGGCGGTCGAGCCGACCGAAGGGCTGGATGCCATGTACCAACGCCGTTCCAAATCTAAAAAAGACACCGACCTCTGCTCGGGCCCCGGCAAGCTGGGGGCGGCCTTCGGGATCGATCTGAGCCACGACGGGGTCGATCTGGTCGAAAACCGCTCGCTATTTGTGGAACAGCTCCGCCAGCGAGCGATGCCCAAACGGCTGATCGAGACGACCACCCGGGTGGGCGTGGATTACGCCGAGGAATGGGCCGCCGCCCCGCTGCGATTCTACCTCAAAGGCAATCAGCATGTGAGCGTTCGGTGAATCGGGCAAAAACCCGTATGATTCTCCGCTCATCGTCCCACGCTTCTAGCATCGACACGCCTCGCCGGATAAACTGGACGATTCTGGCGTACCCATTAGTCCCCGCCCCCCGGAAAACGTTCCGAGAGCCACATGAACGACAGCGTCCCCCCGACCAACACCCCCGAACCGGCCCCCGAAACTCAGGAAGCCGCCCCCCAGGCCACGCCCGAAGCGGCCGCCCCGGCTCCAGAAGCCCCGGTCCCCGCCGCCACGGACAGCGCGCAAGACATCGATGCGCAGGTCCAGGCCGAGCTCGACGCCGCCGGTGGTGTGGATCAACTCATTGAACAATCGCTGTCCGAGGCTGCTCCCGCAGCCGAAGCCGCCGCCGAGAAAGGCGACGCCGAGAACCCCGCTCCCGCAGGCGGCACGGGCGAGTTCCATCACCAGGTCGTGCGCGGCCGTATCTCCGCCATCCGCGGCGAAGACGTGTTCATCGATATCACCGGCGGCCTCTCCACCGAAGGCGCCAAACTCCAAGGCGTCCTGCCCCTGGTCCAGTTCGACCGCCCACCCCGCATGGGCTCGATCATGGACTTCGTCGTCGACAAGGTCAACGAACAAGAAGGCCTGGTCTACCTCTCACGCGAAGGTGCCGTCAGCCTTGCCACCTGGGACCAGCTCGTCCGCGGCAGCGTGGTCGAAGCGCGCGTGACCAAATCCAACAAAGGCGGCCTCGAGCTCGAAATGGTCGGCAGCATCCGGGCCTTCATGCCCGCCTCGCAGATCGACCTCTACCACGTCGAGGACCTTGAGCAATTCGTCGGCCAGAAGATGGAAGCCGTGGTCCAGGAGATCGACCGCAAGGGCAAGAAAGTCCTGCTGTCCCGCCGGACCCACCTCGAGAACCAGAAGGTCAAGAACCGTGACAAAGTCCTGGCCGAGCTCGAAGTCGGCCAGGAACGCGAAGGCGTGGTCTCCAGCGTCGTCGACTTTGGCGCATTCGTTGATCTCGGCGGACTCGACGGCTTGGTCCACGTGACCGACATGTCCCACAGCCACGTCAACAAGCCCAGCGACGTCGTGAAGGCGGGCGACAAGGTCAAGGTCAAGGTCCTGAAAATCGACTCCGACAAGAACCGCATCGCCCTAGGCATGAAACAAGTCCAGCCCGACCCGTGGGAAGGCGTGGCCGACAAGTACAAGCCCGGCGAACAGGTCTCGGCCCGCGTCACCCGCACCGCCAACTTCGGCGCGTTCATCGAGGTCGAGCCCGGCGTCGAGGGGCTCCTGCCCATGAGCGAGATGAGCTGGAAGCGGATCCACAAGGCCGAGGAAGTCGTCAAGGTCGGCGACGTCGTTCAGGTCGCCATCCTCAACGTTGATCCCAAGAAGCACCGCCTCACCCTCAGCCTCAAGGCCGCCAAGGGCGACCCCTGGGTGGGTGCCTCGGTCAAATACGCCAAGGACGCCATGGTCACCGGCACCGTCACCGGCACCACCGACTTCGGCGCCTTCGTCGAACTCGAACAAGGCATCGAGGGCCTGGTCCACATCTCCGAACTCGACACCAAACGCGTCGGTCAAGTCACCGACGTCGTCAAGGTCGGCGACTCCAAAGAGTTCCGCATCAAAGACATCGACGAAGAGAAGCGCAAGATCAGCTTGTCGCTCAAGCCCGCGGGCAGCGACCACGGCGGCGGCGGTCGCCATGGCGGCGAACAGCCCATCGTCAAAGGCAAAGCCAAGCCCCGCATCCCCAAAGAAAACCTCAAGTCCGGCCTCGGCAACGTCGGCGGCATGGGGCTGGGCGGATTGTCGTTGGACGACTTCAAGTAAGACCTCATGAGCGAAAATCGCGATAGCTTTGATGAACTTTGCATTCAATCTCCGAATGGAGATTCCCTGCTCGCTCTCATCAACGGCAAACGCGGATTTCTCGTGATTATGAACTCTGAAAACGGTAGCAGCCGAACGTCCCGCAATCCTGATTATTCGGATGACAATGACTCAACGATTGAGTACCAGCTTTCCAATGGCCAAGTGGACGAGTACCCCGAGTCATGGGCTCTACCGATTGAACTGATCCGCCAGGCATTGAGCGATTTTGAACAGAATCACACAATACCGACATATATCACGTGGCATATCGATGACTAACAAAGTCGATATTGCTGTCATCGGTGCCGGGGCAGCGGGACTGTTCGCCTCGATCTTTGCTCAACACGAGTCGGTATCTGAGCGATCGGTCCTAGCCTTCGACGGCGCCAAAAAACTCGGAGCCAAAATCCTTATCGCCGGGGGCGGGCGTTGTAACGTAACTCACGACGTCGTTCGGCCGGACGACTACGCCAGCGGGCCGGGGTCGTCGCGTAACGCGGTGAAGAAGGTGCTCAAATCATTCACAGTGAGCGACACGATTGAGTTCTTCGGAAACCGCGGCGTCGAGCTCAAACGCGAAGACACCGGCAAGCTCTTTCCGACCACCGACCGAGCCCGCACGGTGCTCAACGCCCTGCTTGAAGCCTGTTACGAGGCAGGGGCCGAGCTGCTCACCGAGCACCGCGCCTCGGCCATCGAACGTGTCGAGGGCGGCTTCAGTATCACCACCTCGCAAGGCGAGTACGACGCCAAACGCGTCGTACTCTCGACCGGCGGCAAAGCCCTGCCCAAGTCCGGCAGCGACGGCTTCGGTTATCAGCTCGCCCGTTCTCTGGGCCACTCCGTCACCGACACCTGGCCCGCGCTTGTGCCGTTGCTCTTGCCCAAGGGCCACTGGTTGACCGAACTCAAGGGCATCGCGGTGGATGTGGAGCTTTCGCTTGCTGGGCCGACGGGGAAGGTCTTGCACAAGCAGGACGGGGCGATGCTGCTAACGCACTTCGGCCTGTCGGGCCCCGCTCCGATGGACATCTCCCGCCACTTCGGCGGCGATTTCCCCCTTAGCCCCGGGCTTTGCCCGGGGGCGGAGTCATCTGGCAATCGCCCCCGGGCAGAGCCCGGGGCAAAGGGGGCTGGGATGTCGCTCAATGCGAACCTGTTGCCCTCTCACACTTTCGACTCGCTCGAAACCGAGCTGCTCGAACAATCCACGGCCCATCCCCGCCGTACCGTGCTGCAGGTCGTGCAGGCCCACTTCCCCGACCGGCTGGCCATGGCTTTGGTGCAGCACGGGGCAAAGCTCGAACCCGGGCTGCCGCTCTCACAACTCTCCAAAGACAACCGGCGAGCGCTGGTGCGGACGCTGACCGCCCTGCCGCTGCCGGTCACGGCCGATCGGGGCTACGAATTCGCCGAGGTCACCGCGGGCGGGGTGCCGCTATCGGAGGTCAATCTGTCGACCATGGAATCACGCGTCTGCCCGGGCCTGCACCTGGCGGGCGAGATCCTCGACGTGGACGGCCGGATCGGTGGCTACAACTTCCAGTGGGCCTGGTGCACCGGGCGGCTCGCGGGCCTCGGAGCCGCCAAGGCGCTGGCGCAGGATTGAACGCCAATTTGCCAAGCCGCCAAGGAAGTCATTGCCCAATTGCCGATGCCCAGCCGCCGCAGCTTGCCTTTGGGGTGTCGGGGCAAAGCCCTGACCGCCCGCCGCGCAGGCGCTCCGCTTACGAATACCCCAGTTCATTTTCCCTTACCATGCGTCCGACATGGCTTTCGAACGCAAGCACATCCCCAACCAGCTCACGATGCTCCGCCTGGTTTTCGCCGCGGCGTTTTTCGGGGTGCTTCAGCTCTACCGGTACGGGGAGCAGCACGAATCGCCGCTCTGGGTCCTGCCAGTGGCGACCGCCCTGTTCATCCTCGCCGCCATCACCGACGCCCTCGACGGCTACCTCGCCCGGCGGTGGGACGTCGTCTCGAAGTTCGGCCGGATCATGGACCCGTTCTGTGACAAGATCCTGATCCTCGGGGCGGTCATCTACCTCGGCAGCCCGCGCTTCCTCGACCCGATGGCGGTGGAAGCAGGGAGTTTCCGCACGATGGTCAGCGGGGTGTACCCGTGGATGGTCGTGCTGGTTTTGGCCCGTGAGCTGCTGGTCACCGGCATCCGCGGCGAGGTCGAAAAAGCGGGCATCGACTTCAGCGCGACCTGGACCGGCAAGCTCAAGATGATCCTCCAGTCCGTGGTCGTCCCGATCGTATTGGTGATCGTGATGATCGACCCGAACCGCGAGGGCTACACCTGGCTCGGCTGGGTTCGTGATGTACTCGTCTACGCCACCGTGATCACCACCGTCCTCTCCGGCGTGCCTTACATCACCGATGGAATCCAAGCGTTCAAGAAGCTCAAAGCCGAGCCCGAGAAGTCGGAATAGCGCGAACGCAAACCCACATCTTTCTCACAAGATTAATCAACCCCCGCTCCGCGTCGGCCGATGGTTATATATCGCCCTGCGCGACCAAGGGAGCCCCGTCGATGACTCACGAGCAGATGACCTCCGTTCTGGTTCAACAAAACCTTATCTCTCAAGAACAACGCGCCGCCGTGCTGTCCGACCCCGGTGTGACGTCTGATAACCGGTGTTTCCTCGAACACGCCGCCAAGCAGCTTGAGCTCGACGAATCCGATCTCCTCGGCGGCCTGATCGAACACACACGCAAAACCGCCACGGCCGTCAAGCTCACCCAGACCGCTCACGACCCCGCGGCCCTCGAGTACATCTGTGCCCGCGACGCCTGGGATTTCCTGATCCTCCCCCTGGCGATTGAGCCCGACGGCCACCTGCTGTGTTGCACCACCTCCGAAACGCTCGGCACCGCCCTGGCCTACCTCACCCGGACCCTGGCGATCCCCTTCCGCGTGGTCATCACCGATATCCGCCCACTGGAGCAGTACATCGCTGAGCAGTACCACTACGAAGGTGTCGACCTCGACACCGAGGCGGCGTAAAGCTCTTCCCGACAACGAAAACTACGCAAGGCGTTTCGTGGCGACCGTGCCTTCTTTGGTCGTCTTGACGTCGTATCCCGCATCCTGCAATTCGCCACGGATCGCGTCGGCGGCCGCGTAGTCCTTGTCCGCGCGGGCGGCGTCGAGGGCGGCGGCTTTCTCGCTTGCCCAGGCTTCATCGTCACCCGCGGCGTCCGCCACGGGCAGCACCCCCAGGACTTGATCGAAGCAGCGGATCACACCAAGCGATTCGGCCGACGCTTCTGCCGACATGCCCGCCGCCGGGTTCTCGTTGATGTACTCGAACACCGAGGCCAACGCCCCGGCGATATTGAGGTCGTCCGCCAACGCATCGACGAACCGCGCTACCGCGGGGTGGGCGATCCCCACATCGGCCGGTTCGCCCGCCTGGGCTTCCAAAGCCGCGGCGTATTCACGGAGCTTCCTCACGTTCGCAGCCGAGTCTTCCAATCCACGTTTGGTGAAGTTCATCTGGCTGCGGTAGTTGGCCTTGATCATCTCGTAGCGCAGCACCGCGGGGTCGACCGGGCGATCGGTGAATCTGCCGTCGAGGATTTGGCGGACGGTAAAGAAGTTGCCCTTGCTCTTGGACATCTTCGTGCCCTCGACCATGAGGTGTCGGGAGTGCATCCAGAAGCGGGCGAACTCCTCCTCGCCGGTCGCGCCACGGGACTGGGCGATTTCGCACTCGTGGTGGGGGAAGATGTTGTCTTCGCCGCCGGTGTGGATGTCGATGACATCACGTTTGAGCACCGCCCGAGCCATGGCCGAGCATTCGATGTGCCAGCCGGGGTAACCCGTGCCGTACGGGCTGTTCCACTTCATGAGGTGGGTGTCGTCGGGCTTCCAAAGCAAAAAGTCCGCTGGGTGGCGTTTCCCCGCCTGGTTCTCAGCCACCACACGGCCGCCCGCCCCGCCCTTCAACTCGTGGATGCTGTTGCCCGAGAGGATTCCGTAGCTCTCAAAACTTTCCACCGAGTAGTACACCGCGCCGTCGGCCGCGACGTAGGCGTGGTCCTTGGCAACGAGTTGCTCAACCATCGAAACCATGTTCGGCACAAAATCCGTCGCCCGCGGCATGTTCTGCGGAAACTCGTCGGCAATCTTCATCCCCAGCAACTGCGCGTCTTCGATAAACGCATCGATGTAGAACTCCGCCACCTGGTACGGATCGTTGGGGTTGTCGATGGCCGAGGCGTGCGCATCGCCCGCCTTCTTGGCCTCGGCGAGCCGCTGGGCCGCGACCTCCATCTTGTCTTCCCCCCCGCCGTCGGCCAACTGGTCCTCGGTCATGTGGCCGACGTCGGTCAGGTTCATCACCTGATGCACGTCGTAGCCCACCAATTCGAGGAACCGACGCAGCACATCCGCAAACAGAAACGTCTTGAAATTGCCGATGTGGGCAAAGTCATAAACCGTCGGCCCACAGTTGTACATCGACACCCGATCCGCCTCGAGGGGCGTAAACGGTTCGATCTGGTGGGTCAGCGTGTTGTAGAAGCGGAGGTCGGGCATGGCGGGATAGTGTAGCCATTCGGCCCGCCAGCCTCATCAACAGGAAACCTAGTTTTTCTCTATCAAATCCGCATACGCCTCGGGCACCTGCGGCTCGGGCAGGATATCAGCGGGGATGTCGAGCTTCCGGTCGTGAGCTCCCGGAGCGAAGTCGCTGACGTGGTAGACGTTTTCCTGCTTCCAGTCGACTTCCACACGGCCGTCGCCCAGGATGATCCGGCCGAGCTTGTTGCGGAGGAAGGCCGCCAGCTCGACGTACAGCTCGTGGTAGGCCAGGTTCACCCGTTCGTGTGGGTCGATCCGCAGATCGTAGAGCGACATCTCGACTTCCTCGGCCGAGGCCTCAAGGCCCCACATATTCCGCTCGCCGGGGGCGTAGCCTTCTCCGGGCTTGGTGAAGTACGGGCGTGCCCGCATCGAGAAGGCGAAATCCTTGGTGCGGAGGTAGGCCCGCTCGCCGCGGACCTGGTTGAACTCGCCGATGACGTAGTCACGCTGAACCGCCTCACCCGTAAGGATGTGGTTGAGGGCAAAGCCATCGAGCCCCGGGTGGGCGGAGGTCGGGACGCTCGCGGATTCGTAGATCGTGGGTGCAAAGTCGACGTATTCGATGAAGCCGTCGTAGACGGTGCCGGGCGGGTACTTCTCTTGGTCGGAGGACACCACGATGACGCTGCCGTGGTTGGACTGGTACCACGGGCCGAATTTCGCCTCGATGCCCTGCTCGCCGAGGTGCCAGCCGTGGTCGCCGCATACGTAGACGATGAGGAAGTCCTGGCCGCGTTTTTCGGAGTAGGCCTTGAACGAATCGACGGACGCGCCGACCAACTCATCGAGCATCGCGCAAAGGGCGTAGTAGTCGCGGATGGCCTGCTGTTGCTCGTCGTCGGTCATCCGAGAGAAGTTCATGTCGTTATGCATCTGCTGCAGCGTCTCGGGCAGCAGCTCGATCTCCCGGTCGCTGAAGGCGGGGACCTTGTAGGTCTGGCCCGCAAACTTGTCGCGGTACTCCTTGCTGGGCATCACCGGTGTGTGCGGGGCGCTGAACCCCAGGTGAATAAATACCGGCCTGCTCGGGTCGGGGCCGTTGGCCTTGGTCTTGCCATCGACCAGGGTGTAGGGCTGGCCTTCCTGGGCGAGGTATTCCTGCATGCTCTTGGCGGTCGCGCCGTCGAGGGTGTTCCAGGTGGTGTTGGACGAGACCCCGCCGATGATGAGGTTCGGGTTGCTGCGGGTGTAGGTGCGCAGGATGTCGAGTTCTTCCTCGACCGCCTTTCGCTGGGCGATATCTTCCTCGGTGATTTCAGCGTCCCGGCGTTCGCGCCAGAAACGTTTCACGGTGCCATCGGGGAAGCGGAACACCTCTTCGGTGCCGAGCACGCCGCCCTTGCCGTTGTGTGTCCCCCAAGGCCTGTTGAACCAGAAGTCGCTGCCGTCGCTTTCCTGCAGCATGCGTCGACTTACAAAAGTTTCGTAGTGGCCGATCTGGTTGTAGGTCTGCCGGCCGGGGTAGTCGAAGATGTAGTAGCCGCTCTTACCGAAGTGCGCGGTCTGGTAGCCGTGTTCCTTCATCACCTCGGGGACCATGCGGCTTGCGACGTCGACCTTCTGGTGGGCCGGGCGGAAGCCGAACATGCCGTTGCGGTGCGGGTACTTGCCGGTGTGCATCGAGCTGCGCGACGGGGCACAGGCGGGCGAATTGCAATACGCGTTGGTGAAGAAGACACCCTCGGCGGCCAGCTGGTCGATCCGCGGCGACATCACGAAACCCAGCGGGCTCTCGGCCTTGCCTGTGGTGACTTGGTTGTAGACCGCCAACGAATCGCTCCGCTGGTCGTCCGTGATGATCCAGAGGATATTCGGCGGTTGCTCGCCCGCTTGAGCGATCGCCGCGGTCAAAACGGCGGCCAGAACCACGAACCATGAGAAGGATCGGCAGGCCGATGCAACGATATCCATGAAGAAGCCTCTGAAAAATGGTGCAATCAAGATGGGATGGTGGATTCACTCAGCCGAAAGCAGATCCGAATAGGCCGACGGCAGCTGAGGCTCGGGAACGACGCCTTCGGGGATGTCGAGCTTCCGGTCGTGAGCTCCCGGGGCGAAGTCGCTGACGTGGTAGGTGTTCTCCTGCGTCCAGTCGACTTCTACGCGGCCGTCGCCCAGCACGATCCGGCCGAGCTTATCGCGGAAAAACCCGGCGAGCTCGGCGTAGGGAGCGTGGTAGGCCACGTTGACCCGTTCGTCGGGGTCGACACGCAGGTCGTACAGCGACATCTCGACTTCCTCGGCAGGAGCTTCCAGCCCCCACATCGTCCGCTCGCCCGGCTCGTAGCCTTCGCCCGGCTTGGTGAAGTATGGGCGGGCCCGCATCGAGAACGCAAAGTCCTTGGTGCGGAGGTAGGCCCGCTCGCCGCGGACCTGGTTGAACTCGCCGATGACGTAGTCGCGTTGGACCGCCTCGCCCGAAGCGATCTGGCGGAGGCTGAACCCGTCGAGCCCGGGGTGGGCGGAGGTGGAGATATTCGCGGCGTCGTAGAACGTCGGGACGAAGTCGACGTATTCGATCAGGCCGTCGTAGACCGTGCCGGGCGGGTATTTCTCTTTGTCGGAGGACACCACGATGACGCTGCCCTGGTTGGACTGCCGCCACGGGCCGAACTTGGCTTCGATGCCCTGCTCGCCGAGGTGCCAGCCGTGGTCGCCGTTGACGTAGACGATGAGGTAGTCCCGGCCGTGCTTCTCGGAGTAGGCCTTGAACGAATCGGCCGCGGCCCCGGCGAGGTGGTCCACCATCGCGCACAGGGCGTAGTAGTCGCGGATCGCCTGCTGCTTCTCGGCATCGGTCATCCGCGAGAAGTTCATGTCGTTGTGCATCTGCTGCAGCGTCTCGGGCAGCAGCTCGAGCTCACGCTCGTCGAAGGCGGGGACCTTGTAAGTCTTGCCCATGAATTTGTCTCGGAATTCCTTGCTGGGCAGCACCGGGGTGTGGGGGGCGCTGAAGCCCAGGTGGATGAAGACGGGCTTTTCGGGGTCGGGGCCCGCGGCTTGTGTTTTGCCATCAATCAGGGTGTAGGGCTGTGAGCCGCCGTGATCGAGATACCGCTGCATCGCTTTGACTGTCGCGGCGTCCATCGTGTTCCAGGTGGTGTTGGACGAGACGCCACCGATGATCAGGTTGGGGTTGCGGCGGGTGTAGGTGCGCAGGATGTCGAGCTCTTCCTCGATGGCCTTGCGTTTGGCGAGGTCATCTTCGGTCAGCGGCTGGTCCTTGCGCTCGCGCCAGAAGCGTTTCACGCTGCCGTCGGGGTAGCGGTAGACCTCTTCGGTGCCGATGACCATGCCCTTGCCATCGACCTCGCCCCAGGGGCTGTTGAACCAGAAGTCGCTGCCGTCAGATTCGTGCAGGCTGCGCTTGGTGACGCGGGGGTTGTAATGCCCGGCCGGTTCCCACTGGTTGATCTTGTCGATCGGGAAGATCCGGACGCCGCTCTTGCCGAAGTGGGCGGGCTGGTAGCCGTGGTTTTTCATCACGGCCTGGACCAGCTCACTCGAAACGTCGGCCGAGTGGTGCGATCGACGGAAGCCGTAGATGCCGTTGCGGTGCGGGTACTTGCCGGTGTGCATCGAGGCTCGCGACGGGGCACAGGCCGGGGAGTTGCAGTAGGCGTTGGGGTAGAACACGCCCTCGGCGGCCAGCGCATCCAGCCGCGGAGACATCACGAACCCCAACGGGCTCTCGTCCCGGCCGGTGGCGTACCGGTTGAACACTGCCAACGAATCGCTCCGGTGGTCGTCGGTGATGATCCAGAGAATGTTCGGGGGCTGCTTCGATTCGTCGGCGATCGAAGAAACCGACGTGCAACCCAGAACCGCGAGGGCAAACGCCAAAGCGACCAACCAACCCGTGATACGCATATGAAACTCCAAAGAAGTATTTAAGCCCGCATCGTACACAAACCCCTGGCATATCCGGCGAAAGACAGGATTGGAAACTCGGTCAGGAAGCCTCGGGAACCGCTGCAAGTTTCTCGACCGTCACCGCAATGACCTTGGTGCGTTCGGCCTCGTCGACGGTGACTTTGACCCCGTTGGCCTCAAACGTTTCGCCGACCTCGGGGATGTGGCCGAGGGTGGCGAAGACGAAGCCGCCGACGGTGTCGTAGTCCTCGTCCTCGGGGAGGTCCAGCCCTAGTTGGTCGTTGAGGTCGTCGATGTGGGTCCTCGCCTCCACACGAGCGACTTTGTCGTTGACCTCGATCACTTCGGGGGGTTCGTCCTCGGGTTCGTACTCGTCCTGAATCTCGCCGACGATCTCTTCCAGGATATCTTCGATGGTGATGAGCCCCGCGGTGCCGCCGTACTCGTCGAGCACGATGGCCATATGCACCTTGGTTGCGCGGAACTCGCGGAGAAGGTCCAGCACATCCTTACTCTCGGGAATGAGCATCGGCTCACGCAGAAGCGATTCCAAGTCGAAGCTGTCAGCAACCGCCGGGTCCGAGTCTTCGCGGATGTGCAGCAGCTCGATCAGGTCCTTGGCGTAGAGGATGCCCACCACGTCGTCGAGGCTTTCGCGGTATACCGGCACCCGGGAGTGGCCGTACTCCAGCACCGCCGACTTGACCTCGGCCAAGGTCGCTGGGAGCTCGATGCCTTGGACCTCGGTGCGCGGCGTCATGATCTCCCCCGCATCGGTATCGTCGAGGTCGAACACCGCCTCGATCATCTGCTTCTGTTCTTCAGCGACCGTGTCGCCTTCTTCGTGGTCTTCCACCGCCGCCATGACCTGATCCGACAGGTCGTCGTCATCGTCGTGGAGGTCGACGCCAGAGATGCGGCGGACCACGGGGTCAAAGAGCGTCAGCGGCTTGGTCACCGGCAGGGTCAGCACCATCAACACCCGGAGCAGCGGCACCGACCACGCCAGCAGCCGTTCCGAGCGGTACTGCGCCCAGCTCACCGGGATCGCCACGCTGAAAATGCCCAGGCACACCGTGGCGATCAGGAACGCCCAGACAAACGGCCAGGGCGAAATCGTTGTGGACTGCCCGAGGTGGGTTTCCACCGCGTACAAAATGCCCAGCACCATGGTGAGGCCGCAGCAAGCACGCAGCAGGCCGGTCATGAGCTGGAGTTCGGACAGGTTGTCCGACACAAACTGCGCTTGGCGCTCACGCCCTTGCTCGGTCAGCAGGTCTGTGAGCCGCTTGCGTGAAAACGTCTTGAGCACCGAGTGGGTCGCGGAGAAGTAGCAGATGAGGATGCAGGCCACCGCGACGATGACGATCGGGATGATCACGTGTGGTCTCCCGGCGTTTCGGTTTGGCCATGGAAGACGGGGCCGAAGCCCATGTCCGTCAGCAGCTGGTCTTCGCGCTGGTGCATGCGTTGATAGTCGTGTTCATCGTGATCGTCTTCCCCGAGCAGATGCATCAGGCCGTGCACGGCGTAGAGCAGCAACTCGGTCCGGGCGTCGTGCCCACGCGTCGAGGACTGACGCTCGGCCTCCTCACGACAGATCACCAGATCACCATCGATGTGGGTGACTACATCGCCGGGGCGCGGCGGTTCGCGATCGGCCAGATCAAACGTGAGCACGTCCGTGGGCGTCGGATCGTCGCAGTGGTCCGCGTGGAGCTGGATCATGGTCGGATCGTCGATCAGGGTGACCGCGAGATTTCCGGAGGTGACGCCCGCCAGACGTACCGCCTGGGCGAGCTGCTCGTCGAGCCAGCCCGCTGAAGGCGGCTCGGTGTCGCTGGTATCGAGGGTGTAGGTCACCTGGAGGCCGAGGTCGGCATCGGCTGGGAGATGGGGCGCACTCAGAGAGTCCGGCCCCGTACTAGGCTCGGGTTCTTCGGAGGAACTGCCGGAGGTACTCGGAGGCTCGGCGGCGTCCGAGGTCACGGAATCAGATGTAGGGGGTTGAGGCACTTCGGTTCTCATCACGGGATAACGCAATAGCTTATGCGAATTCAAACCCGAGGCCAAGACCTGGATTCAGGAAACCCGCCGATCGAGTCGGGCGCGAAAATCCAACCCGAAATGAGCGTAAATTATTCCTCAATCAACCCTTATGCGGAAGCTTGCAATCCAGCTGCTTAACGAGAGTCACCCGATTGCCGCGCTTATTGAACTGGACATCGGTCATGTAGGCCCGCATGAGCATGACCCCACGGCCGTGAGGCCGGCCCAGGTTTTCTACGGCGGTCGGGTCGGGCACATCGTCGGGGTTGAATCCGGGCCCTTCGTCTTCGATCACAATGGTGAGTTGGTTGGGCTCGGTCGTGAACTCGAGCGTGACCTGCTTGGAGGGGTCGCTGGCGTTGCCGTGACGGACCGCGTTGGTCAGCGCTTCGTCGAGCGCAAGCCGTACCGCAAACAACGCTTTCTCATCGAAGCCCGCTTCCTTGGCAGCATCCACAACGGCCTGCTGCGCCGCAGGCACCTCGCTGAGCTTGCTGGGGAACACGAGCTTGGATGAGGTCGGCTTTGACATGAAGGACTCGCCCGTTCCACTCACCCACAGGTGTAACACGAATGCTCACATCGACGCCAAACCCGCGCGGCTGACGTCGCCCTACCCGGTGGTATCACAAACAACGTGACCCGCACGAGGCGCGAGATTATTTAAAGCTGCCCAGTGCTTTGTCCGTTGTGTCGTGGATCTGGAAGAGCTTGTTGAGCTTGGTGATCACGAAGACTTCGTAGATCTGCTTGTCGATGCTCGCCAGACGGAGCTGGCCGCCCTTCTGCTTCACCTTGGTGTTCACGGTGATGAGCGTACCCAAGGCCGCCGAGGAAAGGTGCTCGACGTTTTCAAAGTTCAAGAGGATCTTGGGGTTGGCTTTGCTGTCGATCAGGGTTGCGATCTCTTCGCCGATCTGCTGGATATTGGCCTCTTCGAGGATGTTGCGGTCCACAAAACCGATCTGGGTGATCTCTTCGTGTTCGCTGACGATCAGGCGGGAATCTTTGTCGGTCATGGACCAGGCTCCGGGCGGGAGGGATAGGGGAAACTCAGTGGTAGCAGTGTAACATCGGCAGATCGCCGCGTTGGCTTAGAACACACTCTGCCCCGCTCGTTTGGAGCGAGGTAACGGGTAAAGAATAGCCATAATATTCCGGTCTGGCACGCATAACGCCCCCCACCGCCCGATAAACGCGGGCCGGATTCGCGGCAGATCGTCAATCCGCCTGTCGCCCAGCGTTCGCCGGTGGGTCGGCCTCGGCAGCCTTTGGTCCTCCGGCTTCTTCCTGCTGGACCGCCCAGAGCGCAGCGTATTTGAGCTGGACGCTGAAGGCGGCCTTCTGGGCGATGAGCAGGCCGAAGGTGCCGTCGAGAAACCCCCGCTTGATGAAGTAGAACTTGATGAACGCCATGTACGGCCGAAGGGCCAGCGACGCCCACGAGGCCCGTTTGCCCTGGGCATGCATCTGCCGGGCGACCATCAGCACCCGCTCATCCAGCCGCTTCCCGCTGAAGTAGTCCGACCAGGATTCAAGCCCGTCGAAGCCGACACGTTTGTGCTCGAGGTGGCCCGACAGGCGTTTGGTGCGTGAGGGGTCCGACGGCTCACGGGTGTCGTGCAACGCCTCTTCGGGCCAGTGGGTCCGTCCGCGGTGGATCAGTCGGCTCTGGCGGTCGGGCCACCACGCCCTCACGGGCCGCCCCATGACCCAGTTCCGCCGGTTGCAGTACACCACGTCGAGGCCGTCGAGTTCCCCGTCGGTCAACGCCTGGATCTGCTGGGCGAGCTTGGGCGAGACTTCCTCGTCGCCATCCAAGACCAGCACCCAGTCGTTCGCCGCCAATTCGGTGCCAAATTTTTTCTGCCCCGTGTAGCCGCGCCAGGGCTCCAGGCGATACACGTCCGCCGCCGCCTGAGCGATCTCGGCCGTGCGATCCTCGGAACCCGAATCCACGATCACCAGCTCGTCCGCCCACTTCACCGACGCCACCGCCGCGGGCAGGGTCGCCTCGGCGTTCGCACAGCAGATCACGACAGAAATCTTGGCCATCGGGACAGTGTAATGCGAACCGAACCGGGGCTGGGATCGCCGCTGGCCTCCGCGACCGTGCTGGCGTTTGGCTAGAGAAAACCGTGGCGGTTAAACTGCTCTGATTCCGCCTGCTTTCGGCGATTGACGCATCCAACCGGACATCCGCCCGCGTCGCGCCACGGGGCACCCCGATCCACTCGGCCAGGAACCTTCTCATGACCGCCGCTTACAAAATCGCCCTCGCCGCCGGGGCCTCCCTGCTCCTGATCGTGATCGCATCGCTGATCTTGCGTGGCGAGAACAACACCCCCGCCCCGGAAGACACCGGCGAAGAGCTGGCCCTCAACGACACCATCGCCCCAATTGCGGAGCCGCCCGCCGTGGACCCGGTCCCCCCCGCCGATGCACCGGGGCTGGGCCTCGGCGTGGACCTGACGCCGGTCGGCCCGCCCGTCCGAGACGAGACCCTCACCACGGACACCCCCCCGAGCCCCGAGCCCGAACCCGAATCGCCCACGCGTCTGTCCTACGCCGATAAGCCCGCCGTCGTCGAGCCGGTCCTCCCGGACCCGGAAAACTCCATCACCGTGGGACGCTCGGCCTTCGACAACGACGACCCGTTCGACCGCAAGCCCTTCGATCCGCTGAGCGAACCGATCGGCCCGCCCGAGCCCGAGCCCATCACGCCCGAGGACCCCGCCCTCGCCGAGGTGCCGCCCGCAGACCCGACCCCCGCCGAAGCCAACGTGGGCATCGCGCTGGGCCCGCTCGACCCGGTGACGCCCCCGGCTGATCCTTCGGCCGAGTCCACGGAAAACGTGGTACCCACGCCGCCGCCCGCCCCGCCGATTCTGCGGCTCTACACCATCGAGTCCGGCGACTCGCTCAGCTCCATCGCCCTGGCCACCTACGGCAGCGCGAACAAGTGGGTCGATATCGCCCAGGCCAACCCACTGGTCGATCCCAACCGCCTCCGCGTCGGTCAGGAGATCAAGCTCCCCGACCTCAGCGGCGAGGGCGCCGCCCCGGTGGTGAAGGCCGAGGACAACGAAGACGAAGTGCCACGCCGTGGCGCCAAGTACACCGTGAAATCCGGGGACAACCTCAGCAAGATCGCCAAGCAGTTCTACAACTCCACCGCCAAGTGGGAACTGATCTTCCAGGCCAACCGCCGAACCATCGGCGACGATCCGGGCAACCTCAAGGTCGGCATGGAACTGCTCATCCCCCCGCCCGACACCGGTGCAAACTAAAGCACTCCGAAAAACGCTTCACGTTTCTTACCCCACACCCAACTCCAAATCCCCCACACCCATGCGCTACCTCATCACCGGCGGAGCCGGATTCGTCGGCTCCAACCTGACCCGCACCCTCCAAGAGCAGCAGCCCGACGCCGAGCTGTTGGTCGTGGACGACATGCGGCTGGGCACGTTCGCCAACCTCAGTAGCGAAGGCCCCAACGGCTGGTCCTACCACGGCGAAATCATCGCCGGTGCGTTGCATGAACTGGACCTGCCCAGCCTGATCGACGGGTTCAAGCCGAACGTGGTGTTTCACGAAGCGTCGATCACCGACACGACCGTGATGGATGAAGCCCAGATGATCCGCGACAACGTCGAGCCGTTCGACGAGCTGGTCGAATTGTGTGTCGCCCAGAACATCCGCCTGGTCTGGGCCAGCAGCGCCGCGACCTACGGCACCACTGCGAACGGTGCCCTCAACGAGCGCCGCCCCTTTACCCTCGAAGACGCTGGCCGCCCCGCCAACGTGTACGGCTTCTCGAAATGGGTCATGGAAAACATCCAACGCAAGACCCTGGCCCAGCACCCCGACGCCCACATGGTCGGCCTCCGCTACTTCAACGTGTTCGGCCCCGGCGAACAAAACAAGGGCAAGATGGCGTCCATGATCTATCAACTCGCCCAGCAGATGCTCGACGGCAAACGCCCCCGCATCTTCGACCCCGGCGATCAGGCCCGCGATCAGATCTACGTCAAGGACGTCGTTGGCTGCACCATGGCCGGGGCCTTGGACGGCGCGAAATCCGGCGTCTACAACTGCGGAACCGGCGAAGCCACCAGCTTCAACCAGATCGTCGCCGCGCTGAATCAGGCCTTCGGCACCGACCATGCGCCCGACTACTTCGAGAACCCCTTCAGCTTCTACCAGGACTACACCTGCGCCGACATCAGCCAGACCACGGCGGGGCTGAACTGGAAACCTGCGTACACCACACACGACGCGATCGTCGAGTATGCCGAGCTGCTCAAGGCGATGCGGGGATGAGTTGAATTCCCCCAGCACCCCCGATGCTGCGGTGGTCACCCTTGATGCCGACGGCCGGATCGCCGTCGATCTGCCTTGCGTCTCCTGCGGCTATCTCTTGCGCACCCTGCCGCCGGACGGCTCATGCCCCGAGTGCGGCAAGCCGGTCGCAGAGACGCTCGAGGCGGGCAACATCCGGCTGCTGCCCCTGGATTGGTTGGGAGGCCTGCAGGGCGGTGCGGTCTTCTTAGCCATCTCGATTCCGTTGCTCGGGTTGTTCGGCATCGGTGCATTAACCTGGCTGCTCATAGCCATCACGATCACTATCGACGCGCCCAAACACCAGCCCGGGCTCAAGCGATTGCGGAACCTGAGCGTGGCCAGCGGCGTCACCGGAGGGCTCGGGGCGTTGCTGCTTATCGTTGACCCTTCTTATTACCACTCAGAGTGGTTCTTCATCGCCCACTTGGCGGTAGTAACGGTGATGCTCGGGTTGCACCTCGCGGGCATGTGCGGGTTCGCGGCGGCGGTCTGCCGATTGGCCCAATGGCATAGTCTCAGGAAGCTAAGCACGTGTCTGGCGGTGTTCGCCCTTCTCTGGCCATTCCTGACGATGGGCTCAGTGATCTTGATGGGCATGTCATTCAGCCGCGCCTGGAACGGCAATCCCGTGTGGTGGCTGGATACATTGCTTTATTTGCTTGGCTTATCCGCGTTCTTTGGCGGGGCGTTGTTCCTCGTCTTGTTGTTCATGCTTTGGGTCATGATCGCCATCAAACTCAACTGCATCCTACGCGAAGCCGAGGCCCTACAACGCGGCACAAAATAACTTGCTACGTGCCCTACAGAGGTATACTGTTCATAGACAAGTGAAGATTAACGGGAAGGCTATAACGCCCTCCCGGAAACACACCTCCACCGAAGTTTTCTTGCAAATCACAGAGTTGAATGCAAGAGTTTCAAATCGGTGGGCGTGAGGTGCGAGGCCGAGCTCAGGCACACATGCGCTCGGGCCTTACGAACCTCAAGGGAACCGGACGGGACGCGATGGCCAGGCCGTCAAAGAGCGGAAGGTCGGGACGATCTCGCGACGTGCCCACTTCAAATTGAGGTTCGAGTTCATCCGCCTTCGGCCCCGCACCCCACGCCCCCGCCCCATCTCCCCTAAAACACGAAAGCCCACGCCTGTGCTCCGATCATGCGTGGGCTTTTTCGCGGCTATCATGGCCCCATGGCTTCACCCACCCACGACCCCCGCCGCCCCGACCCCGCGCTGCTCGACGACCTCGTCGACACGCTGGTGAGCACGACGCTGGCCGACCAACGCACCGCCCACATCGACGCGATCTTCCTACCCAGCCGGGCCAAGTGCATCGATATCGTCGAGCTGCTGCGGAAGCTGACCTTCCCCGGGTTCTTCGAAGACGAACGGCTGACCTCCGACAACATCCACGCACGCTTCGGCGAACTGGTCGAGCAGATCGATGCGATGCTCTACGAGCAGATCCGCCAGACCGAACGCTACCTGCTCAACCGCGCGGGCAAGGCCAAGACCGGCGACGACTGCCCCGAATGCGACATCACCGCCCGCGAAAAGACCGACGGCTTCATGGGCTCCATCCCCGAGGTCCGGCGGATGCTGTCGCTCGACGTCCAGGCCGCCTTCGACGGCGACCCCGCCGCGACATCGACCGATGAAACCATCTTCTGCTACCCAGGCCTCGACGCCATCTTCATCCACCGCTACGCCCACGAGCTGTACAAGCTCGACCTGCACCTGCTCGCCCGCATCTTCTCCGAGTACGCCCACAACGAGACCGGCATCGAGATCCACCCCGGCGCCACGATCGACGAATCCTTCTTCATCGACCACGGCACCGGCATCGTGATCGGCGAAACCGTCGTCATCGGCAAGCGGGTCAAGGTCTACCAGGGCGTCACCCTCGGCGCGATCTCCACCAAGGGCGGCCAGAACTGGCGCGGCATGAAACGCCACCCCACTATCGAGGACGACGTCACCATCTACGGCGGGGCGATCATCCTCGGCGGCCAAACCGTCATCGGAAAAGGTGCGACGGTCAACGGCTCGATCTTCGTCACCCAGTCGGTCCCCCCCGGACACACCGCCACCGTCGACCAGCTCGAGGTCAAGCACAAGCCGCCCCGTGAGAAGAAGAAATAAGACGCCTGCCCGGCCGACCGTGATGTCATTTATCAGCGAGAACGCGCGGCGGAGCCGCGTCGCTTATTCGTACTCCGTTGCCACGCCGCGAACCGTGTCGTGGTGCCTGCTAAACTGCCCCGATGTCCGAGATCGATCCCCTGCTTGAAGGTTTGACTGAGCCACAGACTCAGGCCGTGACTCACGTTGACGGCCCGCTGTTGGTGTTGGCCGGGCCGGGCTCGGGCAAGACGCGGGTCATCACCCGGCGGATCGCGTATCTGGTCAAGGGCGTGGGCATCGCGCCGTGGAATGTGTTGGCAATCACCTTCACCAACAAGGCCGCGGGCGAGATGCGGGACCGTGTCGCCCAGCTCCTCACCGAGCGTCAGGCCCGCGCGACCACCGTGGCGACGTTCCACTCGCTGTGCGCTCGATTGATCCGCCAGTACGCCGACCGCCTCGGCCTCCCGCCGGGCTACTCGATCTACGACACCGCCGACCAGAAGCGGGCAATGAAGCAGGCGTTGGAAGACCTGGAGATCAACACCAAGAACTTCCCCCCCGCCTCGATGCTCAGCTCGATCAGCAACGCCAAGAACGACCTGCTCGACGCGGCGGGTTTCGCCAAGCAGGCCAGCAACTTCTACGACCGCACCGTCGCCAAGGTGTACACCAAGTACCAAGCGATCCTCGAGCGTAACGGCGCCCTCGATTTCGACGACCTGCTGCTCAAGACCGTCTCGCTGCTCAAGCAGCACCCCGACGTCTTGGCCGAGCTGCGTGAGCGGTTCCAGTACGTCATGATTGACGAGTACCAGGACACCAACCACGCCCAGTTCATGATCGCCAACGCCCTCTCGGCCGAGCACCAGTGCATCATGTGCACCGGTGACCCCGACCAGTCGATCTACGGCTGGCGCGGCGCGAACATCCAGAACATCCTCGAGTTCGAGCAGCACTACCCCGCCGCCGAGGTCGTTCGGTTGGAGCAGAACTACCGCTCGACCAAGACCATCCTCGCCGCCGCCGACGCCCTGATCGTGAACAACCGCGGGCGTCGACACAAGGAACTCTGGACCGACAACCCCACGGGTGATCCGGTCCAGATCGTCACCTGCGCCGACGAACGGCAGGAAGCGGGCTGGGTCGCCGAGGAGTTCAAACGCCTGCACGAGGAAGAGAACGTCGCCTGGGGACAGATGGCGGTCTTCTACCGGATCAACTCGCTCTCGCGGGTCATGGAAGAGACGCTGCGCAACAGCAGCATCCCCTACCAGATCGCCCGGGGCACCGCGTTCTACGACCGCAAGGAGATCAAGGACGCGATCGCGTACCTGCGTGTCGTCGCTAATCCGTCGGACGAGGTCAACCTGCTGCGCGTGATCAACACCCCCGCCCGCGGCATCAGTGCCGCCTCGGTCAAGGCGATGCAGGCCTTTGCGTTGGCGAACAACCAGCCGTTCGACGAGTTGCTGGGCGATCCGCTGCGGGTCACCGCGCTCAACTCCCGTGCTCAGAACAGCGTGGCCAAGTTCGGCAAGACCGTCGACACCTGGCGCACCACCGCGGGCATCGTCGCCGCCGAAAACCACGACCCCACCGCCCCGCAGCCCTCGCTCCGCGGCTTCGTGGAAGATGTCCTGCGCGACTCCGGGCTCGAAACCTTCTACCGCAACGATAAATCCGACCCGGACCAGGAACGCCTGGCCAACCTCGGCGAGCTCGTCACCTCGGCCCAGCAGTTCGAGGAGGAATACCTTTTCGAAGCTGAGCAGGCCGGAGAATACGAACAAGTCCACCTGCGTGAAAAACTGCTGGCCTTCCTCGAGCAGGTCGCGTTGGTCAGTGACGCCGACGGCGTCGACTCCTCGCAGGGCTCGGTCACCCTGATGACGCTGCACGCCGCCAAGGGCCTGGAGTACCCCGTCGTCGCCATGATCGGCGTCGAAGACGGCCTGCTCCCCCACGACCGCGCCAACGACGACCCGCAGGAACTCGAAGAAGAACGCCGACTCGCCTTCGTCGGGATCACCCGTGCGGAAGAACGGCTGTACCTCTGCCACGGCAAGTACCGGACCGTGTTCGGTCAGACCATGCCGACGATCCGCAGCCGATTCCTCACCGAACTGCCCGCGGACGTGGTCGAGGAAGTCGATCCGTCCAGTGATCCCCACGCCATGGAAGACGACCTCTTCGGCGGCGGTGGCGGCACACAGCGATCGCTGGCCGCCAAGCAAGCGGGCCAGTTCCCGCCGGGCGCTTTGGTGAAACATCCGCAGTTCGGCTTGGGACGGGTGGTGAACGTCTCGCCGATGGGGGCCCACACCCGTGCGAAGATCGACTTCACGACCTCGGGGACCAAGACGCTGATCCTGCAGTACGCCCGGCTGGAGCTGATCGATGTCTGAGCAAAGAAGTATTGATACGCCAAGGGGCCGAGGGGCCAAGAGGACGAGCCGGACACGGATCAAAATCTGTGGCGTGAAAGATGTGGCCACGGCTCAGGCGGTGGTTGACGCCGGAGCGGACTACCTCGGGTTGAACTTCGTCGAGAAGTCGCCAAGGTTTGTGGATGTGGAAACCGCTCGCCAGATCGTGGCGTTGCTTCCCGATCACGTCGAGCCGGTGGGCTTGTTCTGCGATCACCCCGCGGACTACGTCCTGGCCACCGCTGAAGCGGTGGGGCTGAGGACAGTTCAACTGCACGGCCACGAGTCCCCCGCATACTCGCAAGAACTCGGGAACCTGAACCTCCTCAAGGTGTTCGGTTTTGACCGCGACACACTCAGCGAACATATCGCGGACTGGAAAAACCACTTCGGCAACGTCACCGCCCTGCTCATCGACACCCCGCCGAAACCCGACGCCGAGATCACCGGCGGGACGGGCGAGGTGTTCGACTGGGAAAGCCTGGCGGCCATGGATTTCTCGCAGCTTCCCCCGCTGATGCTGGCCGGTGGCCTCACCCCCGACAACGTCGGCCAGGCGATCCGCACCGTTCGGCCCTGGGCGGTGGATGTGTCCAGCGGCGTCGAGTCCTCACGCGGCGTGAAAGACCCCGCTATGATCGCCGACTTCTGTGCGGCGGTGCGTGAAGCGGATGCGTCGCTGGGTGTGGAGTGAGTGAAAACTACAAATCCTCCACAATCCGCACGGCGATCTGCGATCGCCCGCTAAACCGCAAGCGACGACGTATATTTCCCTACTCCCTACTGCCTACTCCCTACTGCCTGCCACCATGAAACGCGTCCTCTCCGGCCTCCAACCCTCCGGCCAACTGCACCTGGGCAACTACGCCGGGGCGATCAAGCAGTTTGTCGACCTGCAGCACGACCACGAGATGTTCGTGTTCGTCGCGTCCTACCACGCCCTAACCACGATCAAAGACCCGGCTGAGCTGCGGGCCAACATCCGGCAGGTCGTCATCGACTATCTCGCGTTTGGCCTCGACGCCGACCTGCCCCACGTCAACATCTACCTGCAGCAAGACGTGCCGGCCGTGACCGAGCTCACCTGGCTGCTCAGCTGCGTCTGCCCCAAGTCGCAGATGGACAAGGCCACGACCTACAAAGACAAGGTCGCCAAGGGCATCTCCGCCAGCGTCGGACTGTTCACCTACCCCATCCTGCAGGCCGCCGACATCCTCGGCGTGGCCCCCGACATCGTCCCGGTCGGCGAAGACCAACGGCAACACGTCGAGATCACCCGCGACCTCGCCCAGCGTTTCAACCACGCCTACGCGAGTGAAGACGACCCCGTGTTCAAGGTGCCGGACGTCATGGTGCGTGCCGACGCGGGCGTCCTGCCCGGGCTCGACGGCGAGAAGATGAGTAAGTCCTACGGCAACATCATCGACCCGTTCCTGCCCGAGAAGAAGCTGCGCAAGACGATCATGAAGATCGTCAGCGACTCGACGCCGATGGAAGAACCCAAGGACCCCGAAGCGGACACGACGTTCAAGATCTTCCGCGCCATCGCCGGGGCCGAGGACCAACGCACCACCGATCTCGCGGCACAATACCGCGCGGGCAACTTCGGGTACGGCCACGCCAAGCAAGCGCTCTTCGAGCTATTGCTCGACCACTTCGGCGACGCTCGTGAGCGGCGTGAGAAACTGATGCAGGACCCCGGGTACGTAGAGCAAGTCCTCCGCAGCGGTGCCGAGCAGGCCAACGAAGTCCTGAGCAAGGTGCTTGAGAAGGCCAGAACCGCGGTGGGGCTTTAACCCTCTGCCCCTTCAAACAAAACCAATGAAAAAGCCCCGACGTTCATGCCGGGGCTTTTCGTTTTTCGGTGTTGTCGTCTGACCTTAGGCCGACTTCGACAGACTGCTGATCGCGGTCTGCTGGGCCCCCGCATCGGTGATGGTCCCGGCGGTATCGCCCTGAGCGGCGGCGGTTTTTTGCATCATGAGCTGCCAGGTTTCGCGCTCGTATTCGAGCAGCTGGATCGCTTCGCCGACCTTCGTCACATCGCGTTCGAGGTTGGCATCGACCAGCAGGCGGTAGACGTAGGTGTACAACGCGCTGAGCTTCTCGCAGAGCTCGGGGTTGGCGTCGTGGTTCAGGCTGGTGCTGAGTTCGAGCACGATCTTCTGAGCCCGCATGAAGTTCTCGTAGATCGCTTCGAAGTTGGGCTTGTCTTGCTTGAGCTCGTGCTCGCCCTGCCGGCAGAACTTGAGGCAGCCGTCGAAGAGCAACAGGCGCAGCTCCTCGGGGCTGGCCGTCATGATCTTCGTTCGGAGATACGGATTGGGAGCGTTGTTGTTCATGCTCAAGAGCTATCGACGAGGCAGGGGGAAATTCCTGAGTTCACTGAACGCCGACCCAGTTATCGGCCCCGCCTGAGCGGGTTTCGCCCCCGTTCATTACTGCTGAGCCTGGGCCTGCTGGGCGCTGAGGCCAGCCAACGCGGCCTGCTGGTCCTGCAGCCCCGCCAACGTGAATTCCAGGTTGTTGAACTCACGCTGCAAACGTTCCTGCTTAGCGGCGATCGTCTGATCGACCTGCTCGATCCGGCGGTTGTTGAGTTCGATCTGGTCCTGCAGGATCTGGACCTGCCGCTCGAGGATGCCGTCGGTGCTGTCGGTGAGGCGTTCGAGCAGCTGATCGATTTCGACGCCCACCCCTTGAGCCACCACGACATCGGTGTCTTCACCCGTCACGGGATCGACTTCGAATTGCTGGAAGGTGAACAAGTCGCGGACACCGTCCGGGTCAGAAGCCAGGGCCGCCTGGAAGCGTTCGTTATCAAGTTGCAGCCGGGCACCGGAGCCGACACGGATGCCGACCTGAGCCAGCGAGTTGAATTGCCCGGTGAGCCCGCCATTGGCACCGATCACGGCGTTGTAGATCGAGGTCCGCAGACGCGACAGGGCCGAGTCGCCCAGCAGCAGGCCGCGTTCTTCGGTCTCGGCGTTGTAGCTGTCGAATTCGTTAATCGAGTCGACCAGGCCGTTGAAGCTGCTCACAAAAGCCTCGGCGGCGGAAGTGATCGCGGCGGGGTCGTCGCTGATGGTGATCTGGATCGGGTCGTCCGAAGTCGCCAGCAGGCTGATGGATACCCCATCGATGAGGTTGTCGACGGTGTTGCTGCGGGAGGTCACCACCAGAGCGCTGGCGGGGTCGTCGCCGCCGTAAAACACCACGGCGTCCTGGGCACTGGCTACGTTGTTCACGTCGAGTCCCAGGCCGCCGTCGTCGAGCGTGAAGGCGCCGCCGGTGCCCGCTTTGTCGGACGACAAACTCAGGCGGTACGGAGCGCCCGGGGAGCCGTCGTTGATGACGGTCGCGCTGACGCCGATCTTGGCGTTGGTGATTTTCAGAGCCAGGCTCTGGAGCGTGTCGGTGGAGTCGACGGTGATCGTCTGGCGGAAGCTGCCGTCGATGTTCGCCCCGGCGGCGTACTCGCCGAGGATGCCGAGGTCGGCCGCGGTGGTCGAGCCGTCTTCGGCGATGCTGATGCCCACCGCCCCGCTGCCGGTGTCTTCGAGGATCAGGCCGTCGCCGCTGTCGTTGACGCGAGCCACGATGGCCAGGCCACGGGAGTTGATTTCGGTGATGACGTCGCCGATGGTCTGCTCGTTGCCTTGGGTCAGGTCGACGGTCGCGGTCCGTCCATCCGAGTCGCGGATCGTGAACCGGCCACGGGTGATGCCCAGGTTGTCCAAACGCGAACCTTCGTTGACGTATTGGAAGCCCAACGGCCCGGCGTCGACTTCGCCGTCCTCGTAAACGCCGGTCAAGCCGAGCTGCGTCGCGAGGACGCCGCCCGTGCCGTCGGCGATCGTGAGGTCGCCCAACCCCCCGGCGGTGTCGGTCAGCTTGAACCCGGTGCCCGCGTTGTTGAGCTCGGCCCGGACGCCCGCGCCCGCGGCGTTGATGATGTCGAGGATGTCGTCGATCGACTGCGCCCCGGACAGGTCCACGCTCGTCAGCGAGCCCGCGCTGTTGGTGATATCGATCACCGCGCCGGTGCCCGAGACGCCCGCGGGGTCGAGGTCGCGGCTGCTGACCGAGGTCACCCCGGCGTTCACCCCGAGGCCCAACTCCGATACGGCGGACGAGTTCCCCGCGTTGGCCACGATGAAGTTGCCCGAGCCGCCGGTGTTGTCGGTGATGACCAGGGACTGGCCGTCGATGGTGACGGTGGCGTTGCCGGAAGTGGCGGTGTCCACGGCGTCGATGAAGTCCTGCACGGTGGTCAGGCCGTCGAGGTCGATCCCGAAGGTGGTGTCCGCATCATCACGGAGGGTGATGTCGATGTCGTTGCCCGCGACGGTCGTGACGCCGGTGCCCTGAAACAGGTCGGCGAGGTTGGTCGTGGTGTCCAGCGGCGCGAACGGGTCGCCGCCGAAGGCCAGCAAGCCTCGGCCGCCCCGCAGCGCCCCGAGCAGCTTGGAGTTGATCGACGAGATCACCCGGTTGCCGACGATATCGCCGTCGCTGTTGTCGTCGCTACCCAGGATGCCCAGGTCCAGCGCCGCTTTGGAATCGTTGAGGCCGGTCACCGCGAAGCCCGGGCCGTTGCCAGTGTTGTCGGTCAGAGTGAGGCCGGTGCCGTCCGTGTTGAACGTAGCGGTAACGTCGCCGCCCGTGGCGGTCTCGATGGTGTCGATTACGTCTTCGAGGGTCAACGCGTTGGAGAGGTTGATATCGAAGCTGCCGCCGCCGTTGGTGGTGATGTTCAGGTCGTCGACGCCGGAGACGCTGCGGATGCCGTTGCCGTCGTTGAGGCTGGAGACGTAGGTGTCTTTGCCGACGGTGTTGATCGCGGTGCCGGTGAGTTCGCCGGTGTTCGAGCTGCCGACCAACCCGAGGCTGGTGGCGGTTGCGCCCGAGCCGACGTCCTGGATGATCAGGTCGTTGGCGGCCTGTCCGGAGGCGTCGGTGATCTTGAGCGAGTCGCCGTCGATCTCCGCGAGGATGTTCACGCCGGTGGCGCGGTTGAGTTCGTCGACCACGTCGTTCACGGTGACGACCGAGGTCAGGTCGACCACGGCCGTGCTGCCCGAGCGGTCGGTGATGCGGACGAAGCCGCGTTCGATCCCCGCCCCGCCGTTGAGCTCAGCCAGGCTGGTCTCGCGGTCCAGGCGTGCCTCGCCCCGGTTAAACGTCAGCACCCCGCCCTCGGGGGCGATGAACGTCGCGTCGTTGTCCGCGAAGCCACGCGAGATCGTTTGCTGGCTGCCGACGAGTTGCCTCACGGTCAGCGAGTAGTTGCCCACCGCGGCGCC
The DNA here is from genome assembly GCF_014207595.1 of Algisphaera agarilytica. Taxonomy (NCBI): domain Bacteria; kingdom Pseudomonadati; phylum Planctomycetota; class Phycisphaerae; order Phycisphaerales; family Phycisphaeraceae; genus Algisphaera; species Algisphaera agarilytica. The sequence continues at coordinate 3,181,027 of NZ_JACHGY010000001.1, read as the reverse complement.
CACACTCGACGACACCGTGGCCACGGCTTCATTGCTGCTGGAAGACTGGGTCGCGTCGTAAACATCATCCGAGACGATCCGCGACGCGGCGTTACGCAGCGACAGCAGCTGAGCGTTCACGGTCTGATAAGCGGTCTGCTGCGCGGTGAGCACGCTGTTGCGCTGCTCGATCTGCGTCTTCGGCCGCGACTCAATCGCGATCAGCTGATTGATGATGCTCTCGGTGTCCAGCCCACTGATCAGGCCGGTGCTTGAGGTAATCTGTCCCATGGCAAAACCGTCTCTCTTTCCGTAAGTTCCCTTCCACATTTGTTATCGACGGAGCGAGGCTGCGGGCTTGAGGAACCGCATTCCGTATAAATGCCTTTGAATATTCGCGTTAAACAAATCAGGGATAGCCTGAGTCCAGAATGACGGCGTCAACGCCCCATTCCCGACGGCCCGCGCGGCATCGGCGTCCCCCACCGCCCCTGGGTGCTGCGGAAATCCCCTGCTGTTTGCATCATGCGATCGCTCAACCACGGCGCGGAAACCACCCGCTGGCGACCAATGTCCGATAGTCATGAAATTCTGAGCTTTGGCCGATGATCTTTGTCAGCCGTCATCGCCCCTTGAATACGTAACGGGGTGAAGGGCGGGGGGTAAATCAGTAGTTTGAAAAATCGAGATCACGACATGTCCAGTTCACCAATTGCTACCGCCCTGGGAGCAGCCGCCCAGGTCCAGGGCGATCTACGCCTCGACCAGGACGCGGTCATCGCCGGGAAAGTCACCGGCAGCGTCCACTCATCGGCTCACATCGAGCTCACCCCAGACGCCATCATCCTCGGCGACCTGCACGCGGAATCACTCCGCAGCGCGGGACGCGTCGGCGGCAAAGTGTCGGTGCAAAACACCACCGAACTGCTGGTCGGCTCCGTCATCGAAGGGGCGCTCCACACCGGCCACCTCCTGACGGCGCAAGGGGTCGTGTACAAAGGGCAACTCCAACTGCACTGCCCCGCCGAGGAGCCCGAAGCCGAACCCGCCGCCCCGGGCTTTGCGCTGAACCGGACCCGCAGCCGTCAACAGATCGATCTGGCGGACGTGGAACAGAGCCAGACCACCCAGGCACCTTTCCAGCCGGTCCCCGGTGCGGTCAACGCGGGGCTTCGTCCGCGTCGCCGGATGCCCAACGCGTCTTAACATTCCAGAATCGCGCTACGGGTTCATCGATCTGCGTTGCGGGGACTGTTCAACGGTGACCCAAGGCTCGATCCGCTGACGCAGGACCGGCCCGATCATCTGGACTTGCTCCAAATCCGCCGCATCCTGAAACGGGCCGACCGTCTCGCGGTATTCGATCACGTTCTCGGCCAGGCTCGGCCCCACCCCGGGCAAGAGCTGCAGCGTGGCTGTATCCGCGCGATTGATATCAATCCGAAAGCCGGGGCCCCGCGCAACGTGAGGTCCTGCGCTAGGCAGGTGAAATAGTCGCCAGCCGGTCACCCCACCCCACATGCCGAACAACAACACGATCGCCAGGCCCACCGAATGCCGGTGCGGCGTGCGTGGAATCCCGGAACGCAGGTTGGTGGTCATGAGTCAGACCGAATCGGGTTGCGGAGATGTGGGTTCGGCGTGGTGCGTGGGGAGGCCAAGGTTGCGGCGGAAATTCACGAGGCGCTTGAACGCAACCTTGGGCTGCTGATCGTCATTGACCAAGGCGCTGAGCGGGAGCTCGATGTTCGCGTGGTCCACCAGGTCCTGCCAGCAAACGCCTTCGATGTAGGGCTTGCTCATCGCGATCTGTAGCACGGCCTCCAGCCAATGCCCCTGAACCACGGGCGACCACGGGCGACGCCAGTACCCGCTGTTGGGGTCCACCGGCTCTTCGCTCTTGGTCGAAGCGATCATCAGTTCGGTCACCGGCTCGCTTGGAGCCGCGACGGTCAGAAACACCTGTTTGCCGAAGCCCGCAAACTGATCGAGCATCGAGCTGATCTGCATCAGGTCGCGGGTGTACTGCCCATCCACTGCCTGCCCCATGGGGTAACGCAGGCCGAAGGCGTCGAACTGAATCGACGACTGGATCAACAGGTCCACGTACATCATCGGCGGGATCGAGCGCGGGTTCTGCGCGTAATACTCGCCGAAGGGTTGACGCAGCTCGACGATGACCGACGCTTGCGGGTGTATCTTCTTTACCAGCATCGTGGACATGCGTGTCAGGTCCATGAGCTGTTCGAAGTTGAACGTGAAGTGGCTGTTGACGTGCAAGCCCGACACGATGTTCCAGGCCGAGACCACGTGCTTGTAGCGGGTGACGACACGTTCGATGTGTTCGTAGATCAGGTCGCGGACGGTGTCGTAGTCGTGTTCCCAGATGTAGAGCCAATCGGGCAGGCACGACGGCTCGAAGCTCACCACGGGCCCCGCGATCACCGGCTTGCCCTGCTGCGAGGCCCACGCCGCCCACGCGTCCATCTCGTCCCAGCGGTATTCGTTTTCTTCCGGGGACAGCTGCTTCCACGGCAGGGGCAGCTGGATGTAGTCGAAGCTCGCATCCAAGCCCGCGCGTAAACGGTCGTCTCCCTGGTCCAACGCCACGCCACAACCAATCGGGGCCCGAGGCAGCGACCCGGTTTCCTTGCGGCGGTTCAGCAGCAACTCCGAGTGGGCCAGGGCCAACTCTTCGCTGCCGTCCAGCGAAGCGGCCAGGCTTTCGTTGGCCAGATCGTGGGCTTTGACCGGGTCGTCTTTTTGGTGGCAGAGAGCCTCGATAAAAAACTCGCGGGCCTTGGACTCGCGTTTGCTCACCGGGTGGCTGGCTTCGAGCTCGAACATGGCCCAGTCTTCGAGCTTGTTGTAGACCGTCATCAAGCGGTGCCGAGCAAGCTCAACCGCCAGGACATAGGGCTCTTCCCGTTCCGGCAGCAGGCAGGTTTGGAGGGTCAATTCGCCCAGATCGCCCGCGGTGTGTTGGAGGCAGAACGCCGCGGTCCCGGATTCACGTTTCTCACAGAGGATCTGGCCGTCTTCCAGGTAGAAATCACACCGGACGCCGTTGCCTTCCGAATCGACCAGATAGGCGTTCCGAAGAGGCCAATCGGTGGCGGGTTGTCCGTCGTGAAAAACGAGAAACTTGAGCATAAGCAGCCAATCTCGGAGGCGGCGAGGAAAGGATTCAACGCCGAGCTGTTTGGCGGCCCCTGCCGCCCCGTGAACGTCCCCGCCCGGTGACTATCGGCTCGACACGGGCTCGAGGTTATAGGTCCGAGGGTCTTGAGGTGACAGCAATTATGGCGGTCCGGTTACACCTTGGCAACCGTGCGGAGGCGATTTGGATCGGGGCGGCCATCCCCCAAGGTTCCATAAGCCGGGCAAGACACATCACTTTCCTTGACGTCCGGGGCGGCGGGGTTTAGCTTGGTTGATCTAGATAGAGTCTTTGACTCCCTTGTGTCGCTCTCCCTGGCTCGATGGGCCTCCCTCCGTGGTACCCGCCCCAAGCCTATTGAACCGCCCGATCCTTTTTTTGTCCTGCTGGAGTTTGCCGATGTCGCGATCGCCCCGAGTGTTGCCGAGCGTGCTGGTCCTTTCTGCCTTGTCCGTCACGATGCACTCGGCCCCGTCCGCACACGCGCAGGACGCCGACCAGCTCTGGGCCGATTTTGCTCACTACGTCCGCATCGCCAGCCCCGAACTGGCCGCCGAAGCCGCTGACGGGCTCGCCGCGGTCAGCCCAGGTGAACTGCTCGACGCGGTCGAAGCCAGCGACTACGACGACTCGGCCCGCCTGTTCCAACGTGCGGCCGGCATGGAGTCGATCTCCGAAGCCGCCACCCAAGTTCAGGCCAAGATCCAGATCGCCCGCCTCGAACGCAGCCGTGAACCCGAACGCATCGCCGCGGACATCGACACCCTCAGCAAGGGCCAACGTGCTTACGAGAACGCCACCCAACGTCTGAAGGCCGCGGGTCAGTTCGCCGCCCCGCAGATGCTCGCTGCGCTGATCGACCGTGACCGCGCCAGCGAACACCCTGTGATCATGCGTTCGATGACCGACATCGGCCGTCCGCTGGTCGCGCCGCTCTCGATCGCTCTTCCCAAACTGGCACCGGTTGCTCAGGGCCAACTCGCCGAAGTCCTCGGTTCGATCGGCTACCCCCAAGCGATGCCCGCCCTGAAGCAGGTCATCGAAAACCCCGAAACCGACCCGACCGCCCGCCAAGCTGCTCAAGACGCGCTGGCCGCGATTGCGGCGAACAGCCGTGTGACCCAAGGCGCCTCGGCCGCTGACCTCTACCTCGCCCTGGGCGAAGGCTCCTACCGCACCGCCACCGCCAACCCCGCCGAGCTGGACAGCTACGACCCGGACACCGGCACCGGCGTGGTCTGGAACTACGACTCCAAGCTCACCGTCACCGGCGGCCCCGGCCTGGTCCCCGTGATCGTGCCCGGCGAGATCGTCGGCGACGTGGTCGCGATGCAAGCCGCTGAGACCGCACTCACGCTGAACCCCGACCTCGACCCCGCCCTGAGCCTGTTCGTCACCGCGAACCTCCGCCGTGAGAACCGCCTGCCCGAAGGCGAAGCCGACCGCAGCTACTCCTCCGATCGCCAGGAGCCCAGCTTCTACGCCATGGTGGCTGGCCCCCAACGCCTCCACGATGTCCTGGCCACCGCGCTGGATGACCAAGACGCGGACCTCGCTCTCGACGCGATCGCCGCCCTCTCGGCCACCGCCAGCCTCGACGCCCTCCAGCCGCTGGTCCGTGGCCTGGGCTACCCCGACCGCCGCGTGCGTTTCCGCTCGGCCGAGGCCCTCGCCTACGCCATGCCCAAGGAATCATTCACCAACGACTTCCGCGTGGTCCCCGTCCTCGGTGACGCCGTGCGTCAAGGCGACAGCCGCATCGCTCTGGTGGTGGGTGAATCGCAAGACGACCGCAACGAGATGATCTCGGCCATCGCCGCTCTGGGTTTCCAAACCATCGACGGCGAATCCGTCCGAGCCGCCACCGGCCTCGTCGCCGTCACCCCCGGCGTCGACATGATCCTGGTGCAAGGCGAATCATCGGAGATCGAGCGGGCCCTGGCCGACTCGCAAGGCAACTACAAGCTGGCCTCGACGCCGATCGTTGCCCTGGCCGGCCCAGAAGAGCAAGCCCGCCTGTCGGGTGACTTCGAAAACGAGGGCCGCATCAGCGTGATCCTAGAAGGTGCCGACACCCTCACGGCTGCGGTCGAACAACTCGCGGCCAGCTACAGCGGATCGAGCCTCACCCCCGAGGAATCGAAAGAGTTCGCCCTGTCGGCTCTGTCGCTGCTGCGTGAAATCGCCGTCTCCGAAACGGCGTACAACGTCAACGACGCCCTGCCCGCGCTTATCGAAGCGGTGCAGGACCTCCGCCCCGAAGTGGCGATCGCTGCGGGCGACACCCTGTCTCGCATCGACGACCCCAGCGCTCAGGCCGCCATCGGTGCCGATGCCATCAGCCGCTCCGGCGACGTCCAGATCGCTCTGCTGATCGACCTGGCAGAATCCGCCAACGCCCACGGTAACCTGATCAGCGCCCAGATGTCCGACGACGTGCTGGCTCTGGTGAAGTCCGCCGAAGACCCCGCGTTGGCCGTGGCCGCCGCTCAGGCCCACGGTGCCTTGGCCCTGCCCACCCGCAACGCGGTGGACCTGATCCTGGGTCGGTAAGAAATCAGCTCGATGCTATCGAAGTATCCGTTCTCTTCTCTTTTACTTATACGAATTCCGCAAAGGGTGTTGCTCGTGCTTAAGACTATCTCTCGATCTGCACTGACTACCCCGCTGATCGCTCTCGCATCGCTCGCGATCTGTAACCCCAGCAGCGGGCAAAGCCTTCGTGAAATCGACGAGAGCATTGCCACGCAGGACGGCTCTCGTCTGGCGGCAACGGGCTTCTACATCGGTGGTATGGGATCGTTCACGGTGGTCGAAGATTCCGAATTGGTCTCGACCAATGGTGGAACACCCGCCAGCCCTGCGGAACTGGAATTCGAGGACGGCTTTGGTAGTTTCGGCTTCATCGGCTGGGATTTCGGTGCGTTACGCACCGAGTTGGAAGTCGGGGCAAGGAGCACCGAACTCGATCGCGTCACGCTCGGCGGTGCCCCGATTGCGGGCGCTAACGGCGATATCTTTGAACTCTCGCTGATGTTCAACCTCATCGCCGATATCCCGATCACCGATGGCGTCGAGCTCTACGTCGGGGGCGGTGTTGGCGGAGCCTACCTTTGGTCCGACGTCTTCGCTCCAGGCCTCGCGCTTGGTGACTCGGAAGACTATGTCTTCGCTTACCAAGCCATGGGAGGCGTCCAGTTCGAAGTTGCTCCACGCCTGTATCTGAACGCCGGGTACCGCATCCACAGCTTTGATGACCCGAACTTTTCGGGCAACCAGTACGACGCGCCGTTGATCCACAGCCTCGACGTGGGTATCCGATACGTCTTCTGAATCACGCGACTTTTACACAATGCAAAACACCCCGAAGCGTTAGCCTCGGGGTGTTTTTACATTTTAATGTGTGGACCGTAAGCCGAATTTTGTTCCCCTTGCGGGGGACGGCCATTTCTCTAGGCCCGCCGTTGCCGACGGGCTCAAGCGCTCTACCCGCCCCACCACGGACCGTGGGCGAAACGGCAAGCCGTTTCCGGGGCTGCTTGAGTTTGCACGCGGTGGGGCTTGCCATGCCTCGCCTGTCGCCAAGCGAGCGGTGCGCTCTTACCGCACCCTTTCACCCTTACCTGGATCAGTGATGAGTGACGAGTTCTCAGTGATGAGTCAAAACCGATACTCGTTACTGTTCACTCGTCACTCATCACTGACCCAGGCGGTTTCCTTTCTGTTGCGCTATCCCTAAACGGGCCGTCGCCAGCCCGCCCGGTGGGTGTTACCCACCACCGTGTCCTGTCGTGTTCGGACTTTCCTCAGACCCGCCTCTCGGCAGGCCCGCGGCCGTCACATCCACACGCAGATATCGTATCCTGCTTCTCGTTCCGGGGTAAGGTTCCTTAAGAAAGTTGAGTTTCGTCATGACGCCGCCCACATCCGCTTCCCTCAACGCCGCCGAGGTCACGGTTTGGACAAGCCCCGACCGGGCCAACCTTGCCGGGGAGTTGCTGGACGTGATGGGCGGATCGGTGCGCCCGATCGGCGTCGGCGGGCCTCGCAGCGGCGAACTCGATGACCTGGGCAAACGCCTGGGCTGCGCTGCGGGGAACGACCTGCGGAAGCTGCTGATCGAACGCCCCGCGGCATCGCTGCTGGTCACGTCATTGCAGGGCGCTTCGATCGCCGACCTCCAATCCGCCGCGCAGGATGGCACCAAAGTGGTCTGTCTCGAACCGCTCTCGGTCGAGCTGGATGAGCTGGGCAAACTCGAGGGCCCAGCCCTGCCCGAGTCCGTCACCTTCGCTCCATCGTTCCTGCGTTCCCCGGGCTTCCTCGCCGCGGCGGACCCGCAGGAGTCGGTCCACCCGCCGCAGCTCATCCGCCTGACCAGCCTCGGCCGCCCCCCCCACGGCTCGCTGCTCGCCCGGCTGCTCGACGCCTGGACCACCGCCCTCGAATTCACCCCCATGCCCGAGACGATCAGCGCCTCGCTCACGGGCCCCACCAGCCCCATCCGTCAGATAACCGGCCAACTCGCCGCCCACGCCCGCGTCGCCAACGGCAACACCGTTCTCATCGAAGCCAGCGACACCGCCGCCTCCACCCGACGCGAGCTGTCGGTGCTCAGCGACGAAGCCCAGCTGCGGGTTAGCGATGGGGCCTACGAGCTCCACCAGTCCGATGGCAACATCCTCGACGCCAGCGATACGCCGACCGAGCAGCCTTCCTTCGTCGATCTGCTCGCCCACCAGTGGCGACTGACGCTCGACCGCCCCGCTCCCGCCGCCGCTCCGCAGCGGCAAGCCCTGGCCTGTGTCCACGCCTGCCTGCTCAGCGCCCGGACCGGCCAGCCCGAGAGCCCCAGCAACCTCCTGCAACTCAGCCGGGCGTAAGCGGTTGTGGATAAATGGCTTGCCAGCCGACTTTTACCCCGCCTTGACATGGGGCGGCGGAACCCTAAACTTTGGGTCTGAATTGGACCGACTGTGACGCGAGTGCGGCGCAGACAACGGGACCTCGGACAACCTTCCTGACGCATTTTCAGGAAAACCGGCACCGACGTTTCCCAGCCCAATCCAGTCGCCGGACCCTCTCCCGTGTTGACGTGCCTGCGTCGACCGCCTCGGGTCTAACGATGTTCGACCTTAGGCCTATGGTGTAATTGGCAACACCCCAGTTTTTGGTACTGGTATTCTAGGTTCGAGTCCTAGTGGGCCTGTTTGTACGGTGCCGGAAGCTCAAGCTCCCGCCGTGCGGTTGATCCCCGACGCGGAGCCCGACTCATGCCCGACGCGACCAACAACCCCGTCCCCCCCGCCGCGATCATCATGGCCGCGGGCAAAGGCACGCGCATGGGCAGCGACCTCCCCAAGGTGCTGCACGAAGTCGCGGGCAAGCCGATGCTGCGCTGGGTGACCGAGGCCTGCTACGCCGCGGGTGTCGAGACGTGTGTCGTCGTCGTGGGCTACCGAGGCGACGACGTCCGCAAGGCCCTGGCCGACGACCCCCGCTGCGAATTCGTCGAGCAAACCGAACAACTCGGTACCGCACACGCCGCGGACATGGCCCGCCCCGTCTTCGAGAACCGCCCTGCCGGTGACGTCTTCGTTCTGGCAGGCGACGGCCCGCTCATCCGCAGCCAAACCCTCGCCCGCCTGCTCGAGCTGCACCGCCGCACCAAAGCGTCCGCCACCCTCGCCACCGCCGTGCTGTCCGACCCCTCCGGCTACGGCCGCGTGGTCCGCAACGCCTCGGGCGGATTCGACCGCATCGTCGAGCAGAAAGACGCCACCCCTGAAGAACTCGCGGTGCAGGAAGTCAACCCCAGCTACTACTGCTTCCGCAGCGACGACCTGTTCACCACCCTCACCCAGGTCAGCAACGCCAACCAGCAAGGCGAGTACTACATCACCGACGTGCCCGGCATCCTCCGCGGCCAGGGCAAGACCGTCTCGGTGGTCGATGCCGTGCCCGAAGAAGACGTGCTGAGCATCAATAACCCCCAACAGCTCGCCGAAGTCGACGCGATCCTCAAACAACGCCTCTCCCCCGGAGCCCCCGCATGAGCCAGGCCGACCGCGACCACATCAAGATCTTCTCGGGCCGCGCCAGCCGCCAGCTGGCCGAGGACATGTGCCGCCACCTCGACCTGCCCATGGGCCAGGGCCACACCGACATCTTCCCGGACGGCGAACTCCTGGTGAAGATCGAGGAAGACGTGCGCGGCCGCGACTGCTTCGTCGTGCAATCGACCTACAACCCTGTGAACGCCCACCTCATGGAGTTGCTCATCTACATCGACTGCCTCAAGCGGGCCTCAGCCGAGCGCATCACCGCCGTGATCCCCTACTTCGGCTACGCCCGCCAGGACCGCAAGGACGAGGGCCGTACGCCCATCACCGCCAAGCTGGTGGCCAACCTGATCACCGCTGCGGGAGCCGACCGCGTGCTGGCGCTCGACCTGCACGCCGCCCAGATCCAGGGCTTTTTCGACATCCCGGTCGACCACATGAGTGCTTCGCCGGTGCTGCTCCAGCACATCGCCGACATGCGTGACGAGATCGACCCGCTCTGCGTGGTCAGCCCCGACGCGGGCAACGCCAAGGTCGCCGGTGTCGTGGCCAACGCGCTCAACTCCGATTTCGCCATCATCGACAAACGCCGCAAGTCCGGCACCGACGTGACCTCGACCAACATCATCGGCGACGTCAGCGGCAAAAACGTCCTGATGGTCGACGACATGATCTCCACCGCCGGGACCATCTGCGAAGCTGCCAAGCTGGTGAAGAGCAATGGGGCCAAGCAGATCATCGTCGCCGCGACCCACGCCGTGCTCGTCGGCCTGGCGATGGAGCGCATCGCCGAATCGCCCATCGACCGCATCGTCGTCACCGACACGATCCCCTGCGAAAACCGCTGCGACGCCATCGCCGACAAGCTGACCGAGCTCAGCGTCGCCGAGCTGATGGGCACTGCGGTCCACAACATCCACCACAACCTCTCGGTCTCCAGCCTCTTCCGCAAAGGCGTCGACGCAGCGAAACGATGACCATCACCGCATCCCATTAGCCCCGGGCTTTGACCGGGGCCTCTCCCACGAAACTCCGCCCCCGGGCAAAGCCCGGGGCTAACAGATCAAAATCACAACTACTAGAAGGAAAAGACTATGTCCCACGAAACCCCCACCCTCGAAGCTCAAACCCGCACCAAGCTCGGCTCGCGCTACTCCATCCGTCTCCGCGAGCAAGGCCAACTCCCCGCCGTGATCTACGGCCACAAGCAAGACCCGCTCCACGTGTCGGTCGACGCCCGCGCTCTGCACGACGTGCTCGTCAGCGGTGCCCACGTGATCGAAGTCCAGGTCGACGGCAAGGCCGAGCCCTGCCTGATCAAGGACGTGCAGTACGACTACCTCGACACCACCCCCGTCCACGTCGACCTGGCCCGCGTTGACCTGAACGAAGAAGTCGAGCTCGAGCTCGAAGTCGTGTTCAAGGGCGAGCCCGCCGCGCTCAACGAAGCCGGTGCCATGCTCAGCACCCCGCACACCGCCGTCACCGTGAGCTGCAAGGCCAACGCGATCCCCGACGAGCTGGTCTGCGACATCAGCGAGCTGGGCCTGGAAGACTCGATCCACGCCGAGGACCTCAAGCTCCCCGCGGGCGTCAGCCTGTCGATGGAAGCCAACATCCTCCTGGCTCAGATCGTGATCCAGAAGGCCGTCGCCGACGACGAAGGCGACGCCGAAGCGGGCGACGGCGAACCCGAAGTCATCGGCGCCAAGGCCGACGAAGCCGCCGAGTAATCCACTCAACGAATCAACCCCGGGCCCTACAAGGCTCGGGGTTTTTTCATGCGCCAAAGTTCTGCTACCTTGCCTAGTGCTCGCGGAGAACACATAACGCGTTTTCCTAACCCCCAACTCCTAACCCCCAACTCCCAACTCATGAAACTCATCGTCGGCCTCGGCAACCCCGGCCCCGAATACGCCAAGACGCGTCACAACGCCGGGTTCATGGCCATCGAAAAACTCGCCAACCGCCACGGCCTGATGGGCGCCAAACACAAGTTCCACGCGGGCGTCCTCGAGGGCCGCATCAACATGCACAAAGTCATGCTGATGCAGCCGACCACGTACATGAACCGCTCGGGCCTGGCCGTGGGTGAGGCCGCGGCGTTCTACAAACTCGAGCCCGAAGACATCCTCATCCTCGTCGACGAGATCGCCCTCGACGTCGGCCAGATCCGCCTCCGCGCCTCCGGCTCGCCCGGCGGGCACAACGGCCTCAAAGACCTCGAACGCGCCCTGGGTACCCGCGACTACCCCCGCCTCCGCCTGGGCATCGGCCCCCGCACCCGCGCCCCGCAAGTCGACTTCGTCCTCGGCCGTTTCACCGGCGAACAACTCGACGAGATGAACTTCACTCTCGGCAAAGCGTGCGACTGCATCGAGTCCTGGCTCGAAGACGGGATCGAGTTGGCGATGACAAAGTTCAACGGCGGTTAAGCTGCTGATACTCCCATGAAGCCGATCATCAAAAGATATTTTTGGACAGTATTGCTGTCCATCCCGATCTTGATCGCCCTGAACCTACTGGTATCGGTCGTCTTTTGTTTCGGTTTTGGGCCCTGGGGAGCGGAACTTGAGACGGTGTCCGAGGAAGATATTCCTTGGTATGTGCCTTTCTTAAACCTCGCCCTGTGGCTAGCTCAAATCGTTTTGGCGGTATTGCTTGCCTGGAGGATAAGTGGAAAGTTGGACAGAAAGAAACTCTCCAACCCAAGCCGTAGGTCAGGCATGCTTGCCTGACGCGAAGCTCATATAAGATAGCGTCAGGCAGGCATGCCTGACCTACCAAAGCCACTAACTCGCCGTCCCCGCCTGCAGGATCACTTCCTCGAACGGCTGGACCACGACAAACCCGTCGCCCTCGAACTGCATTTGGACCGACTCGCCGCTGCCGCGGCCGAGGAAGGTTTTGAGTTGGAGGTCGGTCTTGAGGCTGGGCGACAGGGTGCCGGACCACATGACCGTGGCGTTGGGGTCGGTGGTGATGGGCTGGCCGGGGACGACCGGCAGGGTAAGCGGATCGTAGTGGCTGGTCACTGCGACGAGGCCGTGGCCTTCGAGGCGGACGTTGAACAGGCCGCCCGCGAGCATCGCGCCGACCTTTTTCATCATCTTGATGTCGTACTGCAGCGACGTTTCGAAGGCGAGCAGGTCGTTGCCGTTGACGAAGATGGATTCGCCCTGGAGCTGGAGGATGGTGATCTTCTTGCCGATGTCGGCGCAGAAGACCGAGCCCTGGCCGGTGGCTTTGGTGAGACGGGCCCCGTCGCCGGTGACGGCTTTCTTGAGCAGGTTGCCGATGCCCTGGTCGAGCAGTTTCTCACGCACGAACTTGACCGCGCCGGTGTAGGCGATCATCGCGCCGGTCTTGATCCAGACCTCGCCGTCGAGGTTGATGTCGAGGATGCGTTCGGACTCGAGCTCGAACAGGCCCTCGCGGAGCTCACGCTCCACCGTGGCCTCGACGAAACTATCCAGCGTGAAACGGCGCGGCACAGCGGCATCAGACATGACGACTCCCGGTGAGATAGATGGACGAAACGGGTGTGATGGCGGCCGACTCAGGCCACCGAAGATTCGACTTCTTTGATCATCGCGTAGACCTCTTCGGGGGTCTCAAGCGACTTCATCTTGTCGCGGGCATCGGCGTCGATGAGCATCCGGCTGATGCGTGACAACGCCTCGATGTGCGGCCCGGTCTGGTCCGGCGGGGAGGCGAGCAGGATGATGAGTTCAACCGGGTTGCGGTCGATCGCGCCGAACTCCAACGGCTGGGCGGTCCGGCCGATGGCCATGTGCAGGCTGGGGACGCCCTCGGTCTTGCCGTGGGGCACCGCGACGCCACCTCCGATGCCGGTGGTGCGGACGGTCTCGCGTTGCCAGATCGCGTCCTTGAGGGCCTGGGCGTCTTCGATGTCGGTCTTCTCAACCAGGAGGTCGGCCAACTGGAAGATCGCAGACTGCTTGTCGTCGGCGACGAGCGGGACCATGACACAATCGGGCTGAAGGATGTCGGTGAGGAGCATAGGCAGGCAGGCCAAGCGAAAGGGTACTGATGGGTTCGCCGCGTTACCGATGCGGCTGGAACGAAACAAAATAGCTTTCAGATTAGATCGGAGCAAATGGATAAGGTTGGTATCCGTGTTTTTTAAGGCAATCGCCTGCGCGGCGAGCGGCAGGGGCTCTGCCCCTGCACCCCGGAGACCGACACCCGTGACACGGCGATCTGCGATCGCCCGCTAAACGAACGCAAGACTCAAATCCGGTTGCCTTTGGGGGTGCAGGGGGCAAGGCCCCCTGCCGCTCGCCGCGCAGGCGATTGGTTCCCAAAATCTGCATCCTCAACTTTTTGATCTGCTAGGCTTGGGGCATGACCGTTGCGGACGCGGACCATCTCAGCCACCTGCTCAAGCAGCACTTCGGACACGACGAATTCCGGCCGTTGCAGCGGGCGATCATCGACGACGCCGTGGCGGGCCGGGACGTGTTCGTCATTCTGCCCACCGGCGGGGGCAAGAGCCTGTGCTACCAGCTCCCCGCCCTGGCGGACGAAACCGGCACGACCGTGGTCGTCTCGCCATTGATCGCGCTCATGCAGAACCAGGTCGACCTGCTCACCGCCAACGGCATCCCCGCAACGTTCCTCAACTCGACCCTCGACCTCGACGAGCTCTACCAACGCGAACAAGACGCCCTCGCGGGGAAGTACCGGCTGGTGTACATGGCTCCCGAACGGCTAATGGCCGCGCCGGGCCGCGCGTTACTCGCCCGACTGAACGTCTCGCGGTTCGCCATCGACGAAGCGCACTGCATCAGCGAATGGGGCCACGACTTCCGCCCCGAGTACCGCATGCTCGGCGAGCTGCGCACCGGGTACGACGGCCGCTTTGCCGACACGCCCGTTATCGCACTCACCGCGACCGCCACGCCCCGCGTCGCCCAAGACATCGTGCGTGAACTCGCCCTGCGCGATCCCGCGCAGCACCAGGGCGGGTTTGAGCGGACCAACCTGTACTACGAGATCCGGCCGAAGCAGAAAGTCGTGCCGCAGATCCTCGACTACCTGCACGAGAACCCGCTGGCCGAGGGGATTGTGTACTGCCAGTCGCGCAAGCGCTGCGAGGAGATCGCGGACAAGCTCAAGGCGTCTGGCATCGCGGCGTTGCCCTACCACGCCGGGCTGGAAGCCGACGTGCGGGAGGCAAACCAACACGCGTTTATCTTTGGTGATGCGCGGGTGGTGTGTGCAACGATCGCGTTCGGGATGGGCGTGGACAAGCCGGACGTGCGTTTTGTGTTCCACGCCGACCTGCCGCGGCACATCGAAGGGTATTACCAGGAGACCGGCCGGGCGGGTCGCGACGGGCTGCCCGCCGACTGCATCCTGTTCTACTCTGGCGGCGACCGCGCGAAGATCGAGTTTTTCATCAATCAGAAGGAAACCCAGGCCGAGCAAGACCACGCTCGGCAGCAGCTCGAACAGGTCGTCAAATACTGCCACACCACCGGCTGCCGCACCGCCGCCCTGCTCCAGCATTTCGGCGAGGATCGCCCTGGGGCCTGTGGCCACTGCGACAACTGCCTCAAGCCGCCGCAGGTCGTCGACGCCACGGAAGACGCCCAGAAGCTGCTCTCCGCCGTCGCCCGCACGGGGCAGCGCTTCGGCACCAGCCACGTGATCAACGTGCTGCGCGGCAGCGAGGCCGAGCGCGTCACCAGCCGCGGCCACCACGAGCTCAGCGTCCACGGCCTGGGCAAGCACCAGCCCGCGGGCTACTGGCGACAACTCGTCGAACACCTCATCCACCACGGCCACCTCGCCCTCAGCGACGACGAATACCGCACCGCGTACCTCACCGCGGCGAGCAAAGACGTGCTCAAGGGGGAGGTGAGGATCGAGCTTGCTCAAAGCCGTGTGGCCAAGCCGTCGTCCGAGCGCCGGGCCCGTACCGCGGCGAGCACCGGCATCGATCCCGACCTGCCGATCGACGAATCGTTGTTCACCACGCTCCGCGAACTACGCCGCGAACTCGCCCGCCAACAGGGCGTGCCCCCCTACGTCGTGTTCGGCGACGCGGCGCTCCGCCAGATGGCCCAGTCGCTGCCCACCACGGACGAAGCCTTCCTCCGCATCAACGGCGTGGGGCAAACTAAACTCAGCCGCTACGGCCCCCAGTTCCTGGAAGCCATCCAGCAACACGTGGATAGCGCCCAATAGATCTTGCCGATCGGGGTGCAGGGGCAGAGCCACTGCCGCTCGCCGCGCAGGCGATTGCCTTGAAAATTGTTGGGTAATCGACGACAATCCCCGATCCCGCGCAAGCCGATCCTATTCCCAAATCTCTCATGGTTAAGGCTGAAAATCTCACCAAGTGGTACGGCCCCACGCTCGCGGTCGACGCTTTGTCGCTCGAGCTTGAGCCCGGCCAGATCGTGGGGTTCCTGGGGCCCAACGGCGCGGGCAAGTCCACCACCATCCGCATGCTCACGGGCTACCTCCCGCCCACTTCGGGCCGAGCCACGCTCGATGGGCATGATGTGCTCACCCACGCCGCCGACGCCCGCCGGAAGCTCGGGTACCTACCCGAGTCCAACCCGCTGTACCCGGAGATGCGCGTCGAGGAATACCTGCACTTCGCGGGCAAGCTGCACAACATGCCACGCAACCAGCGGCGGGACCGCATCGGCCACGTCGCCGAACGCTGCGGGCTGAGTCACCTGCGTCGCCGGACCATCGGACGGTTGTCCAAAGGCAACAAACAACGTGTCGGCCTCGCCGCGGCGCTGCTGCACGACCCGCCGGTGTTGGTGCTCGACGAACCGACCTCCGGCCTCGACCCCAACCAGATCAGTCAAGTCCGACAGCTCATCCGCGACTTGGCGGGCGAGCATACGGTCTTGCTGTCGAGCCACATCCTGCCGGAGGTGCAGCGTGTCGCCGACCGCGTGGTGATCATCGCCCAGGGCAAGATCGTGGCGGATGGCACCGTCGACGAACTGCGTGAACGAAGCCACGCCGAGGACGACCGCGCGCCGGTACACGTGGAGGTCCGCGGCACGGCTGACGCGATCAAGCAGGCCTTGTCCGGGCTGGAGCACGTCGACACCGTCGAAGTGGCGACCGATCCCGGGCAGGACGGCTGGTGCAACGCCTGGGTCGTTCCGCACGGCCGCAAGGACGTCCGCGTCGCGGTTGCTGAGGCGCTCGCCGCCCAGCAATTGCTGGTGCGGGAGATCCGCCGTGAAGCCGGGACGCTCGAAGAATTCTTTGTGCGGGTGACCGACACCTCACGCCCCGCCGAACCCCGCAACGCCGACGCGGCGGGAGGTTCCGCGGCATGAAAGCCACGCTCACCCTCATGCGTCGCGAGTTGGCCAGCCTGTTCTACTCGCCCATCGGCTACGTGGTCCTGGCGATCTTCGCGCTCGGCTCATCACTGGTGTTCTACATCGGCTTCGCCCCGGGCAACCACGCGACGATGCGCGTGACCTACTCCGGCGTCGTCTGGCTGCTGATCTTCCTCGCCCCCGCCATCTCGATGCGGCTGGTTAGCGAAGAGCTCTCCCGCGGCACCATCGAACGACTCATGACCAGCCCGATCAACGATGTCCAGATCGTCCTGGGCAAATGGCTTGCGGCGATGCTGTTTTTCGCCGTGCTGTTGTCGCCGTTGGTCGTGCAGATCATCGTGCTCGAACTTGCGGCCGACCCGGACCTCGGGCCGATCTTCACGGGGCTGCTGGGGCTGCTATTGGTGGGCTGCCTGTACCTCGCGATCGGCGTGTTCGCCTCGGCGGCGACGGAGAACCAGATCATCGCTTTCCTCATCACGGTGCTGGTGATCTGCTGCCTGACGTTCCTGCTGTTCTTCCTGCCCACCGCAGGGTTCATCCCGCCGAGCGTCCGCTCGGCGATGTTCTACGCCAACGTCAACCGCCAGTTCGAAGACTTCAACAAGGGCCTGATCGACCTGCGCAACTTCGTGTACTTCGCCTCGATGACGGCGTTGTTCCTCTTCCTCGCCATCAAACTCTTGGAGAGTCGACGATGGCGATGAGCGGCAACCAAAACACCCGCCGAGCGAAGTACGGCCTGAACGTCGCGATCGCCATCCTGGTCGCCGTCGCGTTGGTCGTGGTGGTCAACGCCTTGGTGGATTGGCAAGTCCGGCAACTGCCTGCGGGCGCGAAGTCGTGGCTGCGCTACGACCTCACCGCCACGCGGGCCTATACCCTCGCGCCGCAGACCCAGAAGCTGCTGAGCGAGCTGGATGACCAGATCACGCTTACCGCGGTCCTCCGGGTGGACGACAAGAACGGCCAGGACGTCGCGGACCTGCTCGAAGAGTACGCCGACGCGAGCAACTGGCTGGACATCGAACTGATCCACCCCGACCGCGACCTGGCCCGCCTGGAAAACTTTTACCGCCAACTCGAAGAACACTTCGCCGACGAAACCGCCCCGCTCGAAGCGGCGGTGACCACGGGCCTGGAGCACCTCGACCGCTTGTCCAACGATGTGGCCGAGATGAAGGGCAAGATCGACACGATCGTGGCCGACGATTCGTGGGAAGACACCCAGCTCCGTCAGGAATTCCAGCTCCTGTCCAACAAGCTCGGTGAGGTGCAATCGACCTACGCCAATGCGGGGGCGTCGTTGAGCGGTGCGCTGAACGATCCGATGCCGCCGTGGTCCAACGCCCGCGCCGACCTGCTCAATGCGTTGCAGAAGGCCGACAGCGAGGTGCTCACGCCGTTCGCCCGGGAGTTTGCCCGCCGCGCCAAGGACCGCAACGCCCCGCTGGCCGCGCGCGACACGCTGCTTCGGATGGACGCGATGATCGAGGCGGCACGCGAGCCGCTCCGCGACGCCGTCCAGACACTGACCGCTCCGCCCACGCCCACCCGCTACGACCGCATGCAGGCGTCGCTGAGACAGGGCGAAGTTGTGGTCATCCTCGGCCCAGAACGCGAACGCGTCGTGCCCGTCGCCGAGATGTTCACCGCCCCCACCGCCGACACCCCCGCGGCGTTTATCGGCGAGGACCGCCTGACCGGCACGCTCGTCGCCATGCAGATCACCCAGCCGCCGCTGGTCGTGTTTGTGCGTGACACCCCGGTCAGCGTCACGCACCCGCGTGGCGGATACACCCACGTCACCAGCCGACTCGCCACCGCCGACTTTGTGCTCACCGAGTGGGCCATCGGCGGAAGCAACGATCCGCGCAACCCCGAACAGGCCGCAGTCGCCCCGCCGCCCTCGCCCGCCGAGGGGCAGCAAGCCGTGTGGATCGTGCCGACGTTGTCGCTGGAACGGACCACCCAGGCCGACCGCGAGTTGGTGGCCAGCGTGCTCAAGAAACGCCTCGCCGCGGGCGACGGCGTCCTGCTGTGCTTCAGCTACGACCCCGAGGCTCAGTTCCGCCCCACCGATCCCCTGATCGAGTTGGCGGGTGCCTGGGGCCTGTCGCCGCAGATGCATGAGTTGCTGCTTCACGAAGGCCTGGGGCCCGACGGCCGACCACGCAGCCAGGCCGCTTGGCCGGTGCGCGACTGGCCCAGCGAATCACCGCTCGGCGGCGCCCTGGCCGGACGCGAAGTCCAACTCATCGCGCCCACGCCGATCAACTTCGAGCCGCGCCCCAACATCGTGACCCAATCGCTCATCGAGCTGACCCAGCCCAAGATCTGGTCCGCCACGGGATTGACCACGCCCCAGGAGATCGCCGAGTCCGCGTTTGACGCCGAACGCGAAGTGCAACGCCCCGTCGTCGCGGCAACCGCCTCGGCCACTTCCGAGCAAGGCGACGCGACGGCCGGACGCCTGATGGTCTTCACCGAGCGTCACTGGTTGTCCGACCAGCAAGCCGGGCGACGCCTGGGCAACAGCGAGCTGTTCATGAACAGCACCTACTGGCTGGCCGGGCTCGACGAAGCCATCGCCGCAACGCCGCGCAGCCAGGACATCCGCCGGATCGATGCCCTCAGCGACGGGCAACAGCTGGCCTACCGCCTGGTGCTGCTGGCGGGCCTGCCGGGGCTGACGCTGCTGGCGGGGGTCGGGGTGTGGTTCGTTCGGCGTCGTGGGTGAGTGGGGTAACAAATCGCTAAGCTAGTCGCCTGCCGAAACGACTCGGCCGGAAACGGGTGCACGTGAATTTCAAAACCACACTGGTGATGTTGGTCTTGCTGGCGGCGATCGCCGGGGCTTATCTGTGGATGAGCTCGGCCGGTCCCCGGGGCGCTTCGCCCCAGGAATCGCTGCCCGACACGCTGGTCACCGGCCGTGAGTTCCAATCCATCACCATCCAGCAGCAAGACCAGACGCTGACCCTGGAAAACCAGGAAGGCCAGTGGTGGCAGACCCAGCCGGTCCGGTTCCCTGTGACCGGCGAAACCGTCGAGACCCTGGTCAACGCCGGGCTCTCGCTGGTGCCACGCAAAGTTTTTTCCTACGACGACGAGTCCGCCACGATCGCCCCGGGCGAAGCGCTCAGCACCCTGGGCCTGGAGCCGCCCCGCGCCACGGTCACCTACCTCAGCGACACCGGAACCCACCAACTCCTGCTCGGGACCTACAGCGTCGCGGGCTCGGCCTACCTGCAATTGAATGGCGACGAGCGGGTCTATCTCGTTGACCCCACGCTGCACAACGCCGTCCTCAACGCCGACCCGAAATCGTGGCGCCCCCAAACGCTCCCGACGCTCGACGCCAACCGCGTCAACCGCATCACCCTGACCGGCGGCCCGCAGGACCTGAACCTCACGCGGGCCGAAGACGGCTGGTCGCTTGCCCCCGACGGCGGCGAACGCGCCGACGACGAGTTGGTGACGCGTCTGGCCATGATGGCCCAGCACCTCAAGCCCCTGAGCTACGTCAGCGACGCCCCGGACGCCTTGACCCAGTACGGCCTCGCCGAACCCCGCGCCACGCTCACCACCGCCGACGCCACCGGTGCACGCCAGACCCTCCGCCTCGGGCAGGACGCCGACCTCGGGGGCACCTCGGTTTACGCGACCTGGTCCGACACCGATGAGGCTTCGCCGGTGGTCTTCGTCCTGCCCGCCGACCCGATCAACGAGCTGCCTCGCATCACCGCCGACCTGCTCCGCGACCCGCGTGTCGTCACCGCTTCGCCGGGCACGATCCGCGGGCAGCTAGTCAACCGGGTCGGCCGCGACACCGTCGAGATCAATCAGAGCCCCGACGGTCAGGGGCTCGCGTTTGTCGAACCCGAAACCGGCTACGACCCCGATATCCAACGGGCCTCCCGCTGGCTCACGACCCTGACCCGCGTGGAGCCGACGGGCCACGTCCGGGCACCGCGTGAGGCCCAGGCCCCGATCGCGCTGATCGAGCTGCGTTTAACCGGCGGGCGTTCCGAATACGTCCGGCTGTACGCCGACCGCGACGGGCGGGAAGACGTGCTGCTCGCGGTGCGCGAAAGCGAGACCGTCGCGGCGCTGGTCCCCAGCGAGCAGGTCGCCCCCCTGCTGGCCCCGGTGGTGACGCTGCGTGACCGCAACCTGCCGGATGTAGGGCCGATCGAGGAACTACGCCTGACCCGCGACGACGGCGAGGCGTTCAACTTCGCTCTCGACCCACAGCAAGGGTGGCTCCCCCAGAACGACGACTTCACCGACCAATGGCACGCCGACCGCTTCAAAGAGCTTGGCGATTGGGTCGCGTCGCCGAGGGTCCGGTCGTGGACCGCACTGCCCGAGTTGCCGCGAGGCCCCACCGCTCGCCTGTCCCTGGGACAAGGCAAGCCCGCGTACGTCGTCAACGTCGATCAACAACTCGGGCAACGCACCGACCTGCCGGGCGTGTTCCGCCTGCCCGAAGTCATCGCCCCGCTCTTTGGCGAGGAGTACCGGCAGAAACTCGTCCTGCCCTACCGCCCCGATCAGATCACGCGTGTGACCCTCGGCATCGAATCCAATCCAGACTCGCCGAACCTCCCCCCCGCCGCGACCATCAGCCGCAACCCGCAAGGCGTCTTTGTCGACGCACAAGGCAATCGCTTCGACAACCAAGCGCAGTGCGCCGCCTTGCTGAACACCCTCGCGGGCCTCTCGGCCAAGCGGATCATCCCCGCCCGGCTGCCCGAACAACGCCAGCCGCCCATCCGATTCTGGGAACTCGCCACCGACGACGGCCAAACCCACCGCCTGCAACGCGACAACCTGGGGGTCTGGTCACTCAACGACCTGACCTTCTTCATCGAGGCCGAGGACGACAAGCTGCTCAAGCAGCTGGACACCGCCTGGGGCAAAGCGTTGGTTTCGCCCTGAGTCGCATGATTAAGTTGCCGGGGTCGCACCGAACCGAAGATCAGACCTCGGCTTCGGCGGCTTTCTTGGATTCGCGTTCCGCCTTGGCGAGGTCGTTGCGCGCTTGCTCGAGGTCGGAGAGGTAGCCCGCATCGATGTCGCCGGTGATGTAGCGTCCGTCGAACACCGAGCACTCGAACTCTTCGATCTGCGGATTGCCTTCCTGGGCGCATTCGATCAGGTCGTCGAGGTCCTGGTAGATCAACCAATCCGCGCCGATCTCTGCGGCGACCTCATCGACCGAGCGGTCGTGGGCGATCAGTTCCTGAGCCGCGGGCATGTCGATGCCGTAGACGTTGGGGTGACGCACCGGCGGCGCCGCGGAGCAGTAGTACACCTTCTTTGCGCCGCACTGCCGGGCCATCTCGATGATCTGGCTGCACGTGGTGCCGCGCACGATCGAGTCGTCGACCAGACAGACCACCTTGCCGCGGAACTCCAGGTCGATGGGGTTGAGTTTCTTACGCACGCTCTTGCGCCGCTCGGTCTGGCCGGGCATGATGAAGGTTCGGCCGATGTAGCGGTTCTTGATGAACCCCTCGCGGTACTTCACGCCGAGCTCGACCGCCATCGACAGCGCCGAGGTCCGCCCCGAGTCGGGGATGGGCATCACCACATCGATGTCGTGATCCGGCTGCAGCCGCATCACCTTCTCCGCGAGCTTCTCGCCCATGCGGAGGCGTGCCTTGTAGACGCTGATGCCGTCCACAAACGAATCCGGACGGGCCAGGTAAACGTGCTCGAAAATACACGGCGACAGCGTGGGAGCCTCGGCACACTGCTGCTCGTGGACGTTGCCGTTCCGGTCGACGTAGATCGCTTCACCGGGGGCCACGTCGCGGACGACTTCATAACCCAGCGAGTCGAGCGCGACCGATTCGCTGGCGAACATGGTTTCGACGCCCTGGAGCGTGTGGCGTTGGCCGTAGATCAGCGGGCGGATGCCCTTGGGGTCGCGGAAGGCGACGATGCCGTGGCCGTTGATCATCGCCACGGCGGCGTAGGCCCCGCGGCAGCGTCGATGCACTTCGGACACCGCCCGGAACACGCCCTCGGGCGTCGGCTCGGGGTCAGCGGTCACGTGCAGCTCGTGGGCAAACACGTTCAGCAGCACCTCGCTGTCGCTGGTGGTGTTCACGTGGCGGAGGTCGGTCTGGTAGACCTCCTTGGTGAGCTGATCGGAGTTGGTCAGGTTGCCATTGTGGGCCAGCGTGATGCCGTAAGGCGCGTTGACGTAGAACGGCTGGGCCTCGGCCGAGCTCGCACAACCCGCGGTGGGGTAGCGGCAGTGCCCGATGCCCATGGTGCCCATGAGCTTGCGCATGTGCTTGGTGCGGAAGACGTCCCGGACCAGACCGTTGTCCTTACGCAGACGCAGGTAGCCGCCGTCGTCGGTGGCGATACCCGCGGCGTCCTGTCCGCGGTGTTGCAGCACGGTCAGGGCGTCGTAAAGCCTTTGGTTAACTGTAGTTTGAGCGACGAGTCCGACAATCCCGCACATGCGTTAGGTTCTCGCCTGGGGGTAGCTGGGCGTGTCACAGCGGCTCCGCCGTGCAAAGCAAAACGGTATCCGACCCCCGGGTGAGGGTCAAACCGTTTACTCACAAATGTGGCTCAGCGCCTAGCAACGCATCCCGGCCCGCACATCCGACTCGGAGAACTGGCTCTCGAGGTAACGGGCGACGTAATCGATGATGCTCTTGGCTTCGGGGATGTCGGGGTTACCGGTGGTGCCCATGGGCTCAAAACGCATGTCCTTGAACCGGCGGACCGCCTCTTCCAGAGGCAGGCCGTATTGCAGGGCCAGCGAAAACGCACGACAGAACGCCTGCATCAGCCCCGAGAGGGTCGAGCCCTCTTTGGACATCTTCACAAAGACCTCGCCCGGCTGGCCGTTTTCGAACAGACCGATGGTGAGGTAGCCCTCGTGGCCCATGATCTGAAACTTATGGGTGATCGAATCGCGACTGGGGAGAAGGCTCTGGCGTTGGCTGACCATCCGTGGTGCTCCAAGTGTTTACGTCGAATTAGCAACCGGCAAGAGTACCGATAATCTTTCGAAAAATCTATCGGCGCGCGCTGCGAGGCACCATGAGATTCTTCCTCGCCGTCCCGCTATGATCCGCCCGTGCCCAAACGTGCCCCGAACTCCGCTGATTTCCCCATCGCTGCGTTGCTCGATTGGTACCGCCAGAACCAGCGGGAGCTGCCCTTTCGGCCGCGCAAACGAGGGGGGCGCTGGGAGATCAAGCCCAACCCCTACCATGTGCTGGTCAGCGAGGCGATGGCCCAGCAGACCCAGATCGCGACGGTCGTGCCGTACTTCGAGCGGTTCGTCGAGGCGTTCCCCACGGTCGACGACCTGGCCGAGGCGGATGAGCAGCGCGTGCTCACGCTCTGGCAGGGCCTGGGCTACTACCGGCGGGCCCGGAACCTCCACGCCGCGGCCCGGATGATCGTTGATGGGTTCGACGGCCAAGTCCCCAAGACCGCCGAGCAGCTCTTGAAACTTCCGGGGGTCGGCCGGTACACCGCCGGGGCCGTGGCGTCGGTGGCCCACAACACCCCCGCCCCGATCGTGGACGGCAACGTCGCCCGGGTCTTCGCCCGCTACTTCCTGCTCGAAGAGGCGATCGACAAGCCCGCCACGCTGAAACAGCTCTGGCAGCTCGCCGACGAACTGGTCCAGGCCTCCGACGCCCCCCGCGACTTCAACCAGGGCGTGATGGAACTGGGCGCGACAGTCTGCACCCCCAAATCGACCAAGTGCCTCTACTGCCCGCTGCACGATTCGTGCGCTGCCCACGCCGCGGGCCGTGTCGCCGAGTTGCCGGTGAAGACGCCGAAGAAGAAACCCGTCGCCGTGACGCACACCATCCTGGCGATCCACCGCAACGGAAAGTACCTCTTCGAGCAGCGCCCCGCCAAGGGCCTGTGGTCCAACATGTGGCAGATGCCCACGCTGGAAGACAGTGACGTCTCCGCCGCAACCGAGACCATTAAGAACCAATTCGGCCTGAGCATCAGCGAACCCGAACCCGTTTCATCGTTCACCCACCAAACCACCCACCGCACCATTCAGTTCGCGCTCACCCGATGCGAAGTGAAATCGGGACGCCTACATGCCAAACGCGGCGAGTGGCGGCCCCTGAGCAAGCTCGACGATCTCCCCCTCGCCAAACCGCAACTCACCGCCATCGACCTCTTGTAAATTCACTTTGCTCCGGCAACCCCACCACTAAACTAAGGGGTATGAACAAACCACTTCCGAAACACACGCTCAAGCTCGGGCGCCTGGCGGCCTTTTCATTTGCCCTGTTTTTGGTAGGACTGTTTGGCTGCCAGCGATCAACCATCAACGCAGAGGTGCCGACCGAGTTCTCGATCGAACACGCCCATATCATCGACTCGCCCAACCGATACGGCGGCAGCGTGTCAGACAAGACGCTCAAGCTGATCGAGCAACGCATCCAAGATTACGGGCTTAACGATCAAGACGTTTGGTTCATTTACCTACGCGCAAACTCGAAACATGACCTCACACGCTACTACGCCGAGGTCTACATGCCGCCCGAGCCAATCGAAGGGCGAATGTACGGGGGCGAGTTCGTGGTCATGCGGACCGAGGCGGTGGATGAAGAACTGTCTGTCGTGATGGCCAAATTCGAAGAACCCATGCCAAGCCAGGTGCATCCTTACCTGTGGGTTAAACCAGCAGACTCTTCAACGCCTACTTCAGGGCTCGAATCCGTTGACCTAAACACGCTACCCATCACCCCGGTCGATAATTTCCCCCACGACAGACTGATTGCACTCATCGATTTGATGCGTACCTCACCCCAGATGCCAAGCACCACCACTCACAGCGGGCACGGCGATCGGAAGCTCGAGATTGTTATGCCCGGCGAAAAGGTCGAACCCAACCGACCGGTCTGGAAAATCGAGGGTTCTCTCAAAGAACCAGAGGTTTATCTTTTGGATAGCGACCGTCGACGAAAACGGGGGCAGTTTGTAACCCTAGTTTGGCTTGACGATCGATACCAAGTCGAAGGCATCGGCCAGTACGGAGCATCCACCGGTTGGCTCTGGCAGTACTAGCGAACTCCTAGCCGCTGACGAATCAGCCGTGCCCGGGCCACGCGCCGGGTCGCGGGGTCCATTTCGCTGCCGGTGATTCTCTGCAAGTGGGCGGGCTGAGTGAGCAGGAAGAGTTCATTGATCGTGCGGATATCGACGGTGTCGAGGCGGCCGAGGTTGACGCCGAGGCGCACGTGGCTGAGCAGTTGCAGGACTTCTTCGGTGCCGATGACCCGGGCGTGGGTGAGTAGCGCCCAGGCTCGCCATATCTTGTCGTCGAGCTGGTCTTCGCGTTGACGCAGCAACGCCTGCCGGGCCTGCTGTTCGTAGGCGATAATCTGCGGGACGACGGTGTGTTCGAAGTCGGCCAGGATTTCCTGCTCGGTCTTGCCGAGCGTGGTCTGGTTGGAGACCTGGTAGAGGTCGCCCTGGGCTTCGCTACCTTCGCCGAAGAGGCCGCGGACCGCGAGGTGCATGTCGCGGGCGGCACGCTTGACCTTGTCGATCTCACCCGTGAGCTTGAGCGCGGGCAGGTGCATCATGACGCTGACGCGGATGCCGGTGCCGACGTTGGTCGGGCAGGCGGCGAGGTAACCGAACCGGCGGGAGTAGGCGTACTCCAGACGTTCTTCGAGGATGTCGTCGATGCGATTGATCTGCTCGAAGGCCTCGGTCAGCTGCATGCCGCTACGCAACACTTGGATGCGCAGGTGGTCTTCCTCGTTGACCATGATGGCGAAGGTCTCGTCGCCGCCGACCGCGACGCCGCGCGGGATCTCGTTTTTGGACGAGCCGTGCTGACGTGAGATGAGGTGGCGTTCAACCAGGAGCTGGCGGTCGGTGGGCATCGCGTCGGCGAGCTGGACCCAGATGATGTTGTCACCCAGTCGCTTGTTGGTGATGTGCGACCGGCAGGCCTCAAGAATCTCGTAGCGCTGCCGCCGGTTGGCGTGGCCGACGAAGGGGAAGCCCGCGAGGTTGCGTGCCAGACGGATACGGCTGGAGATCACGACATCCGACTGCGGACCCGCGCCGCGTAACCATTCCCCAGCGTGCTCGGTGATGTTGCGGAGCGTCATGGCTCAGCGTTCCCCTTCCATCTGCTGGATGTCGTCACGCAGCCGTGCCGCGAGTTCGTAGTCTTCCGCCATCACCGCGTCGTCGAGCTGACGCCGGAGCCGCTGCATCGCCATCTGGCGCTGCTCGCCGACACCCGCGCGCCGGGGGACCTTGCCGATGTGGTGGGTGCCGCCTTCGTGGGCGCGTTCGAGCAGCGGGCTCAGCGGCTGCTCGAAGGTCTTGTAGCACATGGGGCAGCCCAGCAGGCTGTTCTCCCGGAAGTCGGCGAACGTGGTCCCGCAGTTTTCACACGCGGTGTCTTTGGGCGAACCGCCCTCCCCGGACTTGCCCGATTCACCCTCGCCGGACGCGCCCCCGGAGTGGAGCTTGACGAAGTTGGTCAGCAGCTCGTTGATGGGCGCGTGGGCCGACTTCATGGTCAGGCCCTCCTCGGCGGCACAGGCGTCGCAGAGGTTGATCGCCACCTTTTCGCCTTCCTTGCTGATCTCCACCGAGTGGTGGGTCGCCGGGCGATTGCATTTGTCGCATTTGTTTTTCAAAACAGGTTGCTCGCAGGAACCATGGAAGATGCAATGCTAGGCCCAACCGGGGAAGCGTTCAATGGGTTTTTCGCGTAACCCGCCTCAGGATTCGCCCACGGTCAGCGTCACGTTGCCGCTGCCGCTGCGGAACCCCTCGAGGTCGAGGCTGATATAGGTGTAACCCGCCGCCTTGAGCCCGTCGACGACGCGCTCCCGCATGCCGGACTCGGACAGCCGGGCGAACTGGTCGAGCGGGATCTCGAGGCGGGCGACTTCTTCGTGGTGCCGTACCCGGAACCCCGTGAAGCCCAGGTCGGCCAGGGTGTTCTCCGCTTGCTCGACCTGCTCCAACCGCTCGGCGGTCACCGGCGTGCCGTAGGGCAATCGGCTGGCCAGGCAGGCCGCGGCGGGCTTGTCCCAGTTGGGCAGGCCCAGGAGCCGGGCCACGTCGCGCACGTCCTGTTTGTTCAGCTTTGCTTCGACCAGCGGCGAGATCACGTCCGCCTCGTCCGCGGCCTTCAGCCCCGGGCGGTGGTCGCCCTGGTCGTCGAGGTTCGTGCCGTTGGCGATGGCGGTGATCCCCAGCGTGCGTGCGGTCTGCTGGAGCGTGTTGTAGAGGTGGGTCTTGCAGAAGTAGCAGCGATCGCCCGCGTTTTTCTGATAGTCGGGGTCGAGCTGTTCGCCGGGCTGGACCTCGAGGAGTTTCAGGTCGAGCTGCTCGGCGAGCTGGCGGACTTCCTGCAGTTCACGCCGAGGCAGCGACCGAGAATCGCCCACCGCCGCGGGGGCCGCGTCACGGCCGAGCACCCGGCGGGCCGCCGCCGCCACGAGGGTCGAGTCGATGCCCCCGCTGAAAGCGGTCATCACCGTTAGCCCCTGGCGTTGACGGAATACCTCCAGCAGCCGGTCCACCCGGGGGTCGTCGGGCCACGCCTCGGCGGGTTCGGATTGAGAAAGCAGCTGCGTCACCACGGGTATTGTACGCGGTTGAAATGTCGGCATCCGGGTGTTATCCTTCTCGATCCCCCGCCAAACACCCAGGTGCCTGGCGGCGTCCAAACTGGACTCGTAGCTCAATTGGATAGAGCAGCGGTTTACGGAGCCGCAGGTTGCAGGTTCGAGCCCTGCCGAGTTCATTCCCCCCTTCTTGCCCCCACCCGGGCAACCCTTCCGGCCCACCTCCGATAACCAAGCGATCCGAGGAATCAACCGCCTCCGCAGTTCAGGCTTTGGCCTGAGTTTACGGATTCGCTGTAATCCCCAATGAATTCCGGTCGATAAGAAGGTGTTGTGATCACCGCACTCCCGATTGGGGGCCTGATTGATGGACCGCACACCCGAACCAGCCCAACGCTCCAGCAAGCAACGCCGACACCGGCGTCAGAAGTTGCACAACTTCGACAGTCCCTTGGGACAGGTGCTGGATATCTCGGTGTCGGGTGCCTGCATCTTCCGCAAAGGCGATCGGCCGGTTGAGGTCGGGCAGATGATCACCCTCCAGGTGGATACCCGCCCCGAACCGCTGCAACTGCAAGCCCGGGTGATCCGCATCCAGCCCATGGGGCTGCGTCGCCACGAGATCGGCGTGGAGTTCGTCGATCTCGCCGAGGCCGACCAGAAACGCCTGAGCCAACTCATGGCCCAGGCCAGCCCGGACTACAGCCCCCGCGCTTGGGTGGCCGCGTAAGCCCGGGATCGAGGCACCCCACAACTCAAACCCCGCTTACTTTCTGATGGCGTTTATTTTTCTGCGCCGACTTCGATCAGGTAGTACTGGATCGCATCCGACAGGGCCTGCCAACTCGCGTCGACGATGTTCTCGTCTACGCCGATGGTGCTGAAGCGACGCAGGTTGCCGTCCACCCCGCGGGCCTCGAACTCGGCGGTGGCGCGGACCTTGGCCGCGGACTGGGCCGTCGGGTTGACCACGCGGACGGCGTAGTCGGTCAGCGTCAATTCATCGATCTGCGGGTAGTGCGCTCGCAGCGCTTTACGCAGCGCCGCGTCGAGCGCGTTGACCGGGCCGTCGCCCTCGGCCACGCGGTGCTCGACCTCGTCGCCGACAGTGAGCTTGACGATCGCCTCGGTCTGCGTGGGCTCTTCGGGGACGCCGAGGATCACGCAGCGGTAGTGGTCGCGCACCCAGAAGGACGGGCGCTGGCCGATAGCTTCGTACATGAGCAGCTCGAGGCTGGCCGGGGCGTGTTCGAACTGGTAGCCGCGGTGTTCGAGGTCCTGGACCTTGGTGAGCAGGTTGGTCTGGACCTCGGGGGTGACCGCGTCGCCGAACTTTTGGCCGAGGGTGGCGGCGATGTTGCTGCGGCCGGACAACTCGGAGACGAGGATGCGCCGCTGGTTGCCGACGGACTCGGGCTCGACGTGTTCGTAGCTGTGGGCGATGCGTTGGACGGCGTGGACGTGCATGCCGCCCTTGTGGGCGAAGGCGTTGTCGCCAACATAGGGCTGGCCGTCGTTGGGCTCGACCGCGGCCTTTTCGTAAACCGCGTCGGACAACTCGCCAAGACGAGCAACCGCACCGTCGATCAGGCAGTCGTAGCCGAGCTTGAGTTTGAGGTTGGCGATGACGGTGAGGAGGTCAACGTTGCCGCAGCGTTCGCCGATGCCGTTGATCGTGCCCTGGACCTGCACCGCCCCGGCGGCCACGGCGGCCTGGGAGTTGGCGACCGCAAGGCCCGCGTCGTTGTGGCAGTGAATCGCGAGGCTGGGCAGCGACTCGGCCGAGGTGTCGGCATCGACCGCGAGTTTCTCTTTCAGTTCGGCCATGACCTGGGTGACCCAGTCGGTCATCGAGCCGCCGTTGGTGTCGCAGAGCACCAGGCGGGTCGCGCCGCCGTCTATCGCGGCCTGCAGCGTCTGGCGGGCGTATTCGGGGTTGGCCCGGTAGCCGTCGAAGAAGTGCTCGGCGTCGTAGAACACCTCCTGCACGCTGTCCGCGGACCGGCAAAACGCCACCGAGTCGCGGATCATCGCCAGGTTTTCCTCCCGACTGATCCGCAGGACCTCGTCGACATGCAGGTCCCAGGTCTTGCCCACGATCGTGATGATCGGGGCCCCGGAGTTGACCAGCGCCTGCATGCCCTGGTCGTCGGCCGGGTCGATGCCCTTGCGGCGGGTCATGCCGAAGGCGCAGACGCGGGTGTGCTTGAGTTCGAGCTTCTGGACTTCTTCGAAGTAGGCCACATCCTTGGGGTTGGACAGCGGGTAGCCGCCCTCTACGAAGTCCACGCCCATCTCATCGAGCAGTTGGGTAATCGCCAGCTTGTCGGTCAGCGTGAGCGAGACGCCCACACCCTGGGTGCCGTCACGGAGGGTGGTGTCGTAGATTTCGATTCGGCGGTTGTTTTCGGGGCTGGCCATGGGGGTTTCCAAGGGGCGGCGAGGGGCGAACAGGGTATCAGATACGGATTCGGGGCATAAAAAAACCCTGCCATCGGCAGGGTCGGTTCGATTCATGTGGATGCACGATCAGCCGCCCTACCGGAGGTTGTCCTCGATAATCGAAATCGTAATCTCGGACTGTGGGGCGGCAAAGCTCATGCGGTGAGTATATCGATCGGGGTCTTGGTGTCTAGAGTGAAGTTGGCGCGACACGCCGACGCATCAGCACGGGAACGACCAGCCCGAGCGTCAGCAAACCCGCGGGTTCGGGCACCGCCTGGTAACGCTGCAGCGCTTCGATCAGGTAGTACTCGCCGTAGATCAGCGTCTCGTCGTCGTATTGTCCGTTGGCGACCGCGTCGGGGTGGGCGCCGACGCCGTGCAGCAGCAGACGCGATTCGCCGGTGGCGTCGGCGGCGAAATACGTCGCCGAAAGCAACGCTTCGAGGATGTCTTCAGCGGCTTCGAAGTACCGCTGCTCTTCGTCGGGGTCGTCGACCAGCTGCGACAACTCGATCAGGGCCGAGGCGGTGATGGCCGCGGCGGAGGTGTCCTTATCAAACAGATCGGGGTCGCCGAGAAAGAGCTCAAAATCCCAGAACGGCACGTTGTCATCGGGCAGGTTGGCGAGGAAGTAATCCGCCAAATCGGTGGCGATGTCGAGTAAGGCGTCGGCCTCCGACGTACTGACCGAAGCCGAGATCGCTTCGCGGTAGGCCATCGTGAAGCCGTAGATCCCCCAAGCCTGCCCGCGGGCCCAGGTCGATTCGTCTTCGTAGCCCTGGTAGGTGCCCGCCTGGGGCGTGGGGAAGCCGAACTCGACGGTGTGATAGGTCGTGCCGTCGTTGCGGACGTGGTACTCGGCCGTGGTCTGGGCGTGGGCCAGTGCGTGGTCGGCGTAGCTCGACGGCCCGCCCTCCGCCGCGACGTCCCACAACAATTCGAGGTTGATCATATTGTCGATGATCACCACCTCGTTCCACGTGCCCCAGTCCCAGGACTTGATCGCCTGGTAGCTCGGGTCGAATCGGTTGTCGAGGCGCTCGGCGGCTTCGTTGAGGACCGCTTTGTAACGCTCTTCGCCGGTGATCCGGTACGCGTTGCCGAACGCGGTGTTGAAGACGAAGCCGATGTCGTGATCGGACGGGCGGAAGTTGAACGCATCAAGGTAGGTCTGCGTCACCGCGTCGTCGGACTCGAGCCCGATGAGCGCCATGGTCCACGACTCGGCCTGTGTTTTGTATTCACTCTTGCCGGTCTGCTCGTACATCTTCCACAAGATGCCGGGGTAGAAACCGGTGGTCCATCCGCCGACTTCGCGGTGGGTCCAACCAGAATCACCCGCGATGTACGAGTTGGGGTACATCGTGGAACTGCCCGCCGAGGCGGCGGTGGCTTCAGCAGCCATGGCGGTCACGCGCTGGTCGATCGTGGTAAACACCGCATCGACGTCGATCCCTTGGGCGGTTGCACCTAAGGACAAAGCACCAATTAAAACAGCTGACGTGATTCGAAGTGGGTTATTCAATCCAACGACCTCCCAGAAAGCATCTCGATCGATACTTGCGACATGCACCGGCACCGCGATCTGCAAACCGCCGGGCACCGAAGACTTTTCATCATTATGAATCGGCCATGTTCATGCCACAAGGCAGGGCCGGATGATCGGAGCTAGCTCCCGCGTCGCAGCCGACTCATCGCCCCGATTTCGCCCGAAAAAGTCCTCTTCAAACTCGCCTCGCTTTGTGCCGCGGCCTCCCTATACTGATGCCGCATGAACACCACAGCTCCGAATCCTGATCCGGCGACGGCGCCCGAGCAGCCGCTGTACCCGCCCTATCGCCGATGGGTCCACGTCCTGGCGTTACTCCTTGTTGCAGCAACCTTTGTGTTGATTGCGATCGGCGGCCACGTGACCAGCAAAGACGCCGGGATGGCCGTGCCCGACGGGTTCACGACCTTCGGCGTGTGGTCCCTGATCGCCCCGCTCGAAACGTGGTGGTACGACGAGGGCACCCGCCTAGAGCACTCGCACCGGCTCAAGGGCTACGTCGTGGGCAGCCTGACCATCGCGGTGCTCGTCGCGGTGATGTTCACCCAACGCCGCCGCCGGTGGGTCAAGGGCCTGGCCTGGGGCCTGCTGGCCTTCGTGATCCTGCAGGGCATCATGGGCATCCTCCGGGTCGATGAGGTCTCGATCTTCCTCGCGGGGATCCACGGCGTCACGGGGCAGATCTTCTTCTGCCTCACGGTGCTGATGGCCACGGCGGTGAGCCGGTTCTGGATGAGCCGACCGACCGACAGCGATGAAGAACGCCACCGGCGCACGCTGCGGATCGCCCCGCTGCTGCTGTTGGCCGGGCTCCTGGTTCAACTCATGCTGGGCTCGGCGGTGCGTCACAGCCAGTCGGCCCTGGCGATCCCGGACTGGCCGTTCCACTACGGCCAAGTCATGCCGCCGATGAGCCAACCCGACATCGATGCCGCGGTCGCGGCCGTGCCCGACGACGAGCGGGCCGAGCGCTTCGCGCCCCTGCGTGTCGATGCCGAGACCGGCGAGGTGCTGCCGGGAACCTACGAAACCTGGCAGGTCCACCTGCACTTCACCCACCGACTCGGGGCCTACGCTCTGTTCATCATCGGTATCGGCTTCGCCGCCTGGGTCTGGCGCAGCTACCCCGGACAGATGGCTGTGCTGCTGCCCGCCACGCTGTTTGCCATTTTCCTGTTGCTGCAGGTCGGGTTGGGCGTGATGACCGTGCTCTCCGGCGAGCACTACACACTGGCCACGTCACACCAATCCGTGGGCGCGATCCTCTTCGCCACCGCGACGTGGATGACTGTCCGGCTGCACCTGGTGCCCCCCGCCTCCAGCCGACCGGCCAATATCCCGGTCGCCGCGGGCGACGCCACCACCGAGATCTTCCGCAAGTCTTCGCCGAATCTCGACGCCGATCCGGCGCTGACGCGAGACCAAGCGCCCTCACCCGCCCAAGACCCACAGCCCCAGACCGTCCACGCGTGAGCTCCGTCCCCCCGCCCGAACCCGCCGCCTCGCTGCCGTCATCCACGACGACCGACGCCGCTGCGCCCCGGGCCTACACGCTGCGTGACCGCTGGGCCGACTACAAAACCCTGGTCAAGCCCAGCATCACCCGCATGGTGGTCATCACCACGGCGATCGGCTTCGCCCTCGCAGTCCGCAGCGGGCACTCGTGGACCTGGCTGATGCTCATCGGCACGCTCGGAGGCACCGCACTCTCATGCATGGCCGCCAGCGTCTACAACCAGGCCTACGAACACCGCACCGACGCGATGATGCCCCGCACCGCCAAACGGCCCCTCGCCGCCAAGCGTCTGCCCATGGGCGAGGCGTTGGCGTTGGGCACCAGCCTCATGCTGGCCGGGCAGGCGATGCTGTGCATGTTCGGCACGCCGCTGGCTTCGGGCGTCGCCGCGTTCACGATCCTCAGCTACGCACTGATCTACACCCCGCTCAAACGCGTCTCGCCGATCTCGCTGTACGTCGGCGCGGTGCCCGGGGCGTTGCCACCGGTCATCGGCTACGCCGCGGTCACCGGCAGCCTCTTCACCCCGGACGCCGCCGCTGCGTGGATCATCTTCCTGATCATGGCGTTGTGGCAGGTGCCCCACTTCCTGGCGATCGGCTACATGTACCGCAAGGACTACGCCGCGGCCGACCTGGCGATGCACGCAGTGCGTGACCCCTCGGGTCGGTCATCGTTCCGCAACTCGATCCTGACCTGCCTGGTGCTGCTGCCGGCCGGTTTGGCTCCGACGTTTCTCGGCTTCGCGGGATGGATCTCATTCAGCGTCGCGCTGCTGTCCGGGCTGGTGTTCCTGGGGCTGTCGATCCAGTGGGCGATGCGTCCCGGACTGACCTCGGCCCGCCGGGTGTTTTTCGCTTCGTTGATCTACCTGCCGGTCGTGCTCGCGGTCATCATGATCGACGCCCGCTGACCCGTCTCCCTTGGAATCGATCCCCATCGCCACCGCCGCCCCCGATCTCGACGTCAACGCCCCACCGGCCGCATCCGCCGAGCCCCAAGCTACGCCCGCGGTGCAACTCACGGGCCTGACCCACCGATACCCCAAAGCCTCACGCGACGCGGTCAGCGACCTCTCGCTGTCGATCCAACCCGGCGAGGCGTTTGCCCTGCTGGGTCCCAACGGCGGCGGCAAGACCACCACCTTCCGCATCCTCGCCACGCTCCTTCAGCCCAGCGCCACACAACCCGGCGCGGTGCAACTCTTCGGGCAGGACGTGCTGGCCAACCCCGCCGCGGCCCGCCGCATGCTCGGTGTTGTCTTCCAATCGCCCAGCCTCGACATCAAGCTCACCGCCCGCGAAAACCTCGACTGCCAGGCCCGGCTCCACGGCCTGCCCCGCCTCGAATCCACCCCACGCATCGACGAAGCCCTGGCCCGCTTCGACCTCACCCCCCGCATGCACGACGCCGTCGAGACCTTCTCCGGCGGCATGAAACGCAAGCTCGAGATCGCCAAGGCCCTGCTGCACCGCCCCCGCCTGCTGCTCATGGATGAACCCGCCACCGGGCTCGACCCCGCGGCCCGACGCGAGCTGTGGGACCACCTCGCGGACCTACGCCAGCGCCACGACCTGACTATCGCCTGGACCACCCACCTCATGGACGAGGCCGAGCACGCCGACCGCCTGGCCGTCCTCGCTTCCGGCCAGGTGCTCACGGTCTCCACGCCCGGGGAACTCAAGGCCTCGCTCGGCTCTCATGTCATCAGCGTCGAGCCGCTGCACCCCGACCAGCTCGGAACCATCCGCGACCAGATCGATGCGGCATTCGGCCCCTGGGCCCCGGGCAAAGAACCGGCCGTCATCCAGGACACCATCCGCTTCGAACACGAAGACGGCCCCGCGATCGTGGCTCGGATCGCCGAGCAACTGCCCGGCGGCGTCCGGCGGATTTCGGTGGGTCAGCCGACGCTGGAAGACGCGTACCTGCGGCTGACTCAAACCCCATCTTCCTAAGACAAACCTGCCGCACGCTTTACGATCAACCACCGGATCGAAACGCGCAAAAACCCTATTTTAGATGGTTTATTCTGGCTTCTGCCGGGGGCTTTGGTTAAGCTACTGTTCGCGACGCACGGTTTGGGTCAGGCGTCAATGCAACACGGAACGGCGTAGTTCTAGCCGTATTCTTCCGAGTGTGTCGCAGCAGGGTGAGAGCGAGGGGATTTCGGGTTTTCCGGGCCGGACGGCCTGTCGTGGCGTCATTGACGCGCGTCGCCGGCAGGGTGCTCTTTGACAATCGAGGTTGGCTCACCGTGCGAACCTGCCGACGCGCGAACACGGGGCGGTTTGGAGAAAGTCCTACATCCACATATCCCATTGATAGCGTCTCCGCCCGTCGGACACGCGGTGAGCCCGCCTCGTTCCGGCCCACGGCCTTCCCACCGGAACTCCACCACCACTTTTCAGATGAACCACACCGCGCAACGCCGCGGGGCTTATCATCCCCGGATGTTCCCGCACGGCCGACCGCTGCCCTATTCCTTCAACCCCCTCGAAGCGCTGCGTCGCTGGCCCGCTCAGCGGCCCGTGGTGATGCTCCACTCCGGGCGGTTCGACGCGCAATGGTCGCGGTACTCCCTTCTCGCCGAGCCCGTTGGGGCCATGGTCCACCGCGACCGGCAGAGCGCCTGGATCGGCGAAGGCCCATCTCAACCCGCCCCGCTGAAACACGATCCGTTTGGCGATCTGGACGCCGCCCTGACCCGGGACGCCTCGCTCTACGTCGGCCATCTGGGCTACGAACTGGCCCACGCCATCGAAGCCCTGCCCCACAACGCCGCCGCAGACCACGGTTGGCCGGATATGCAGTTCCAGCGCTGCCCGAACTTTTTGGTCTACGACCACAGCGACGAGACCTGGCAGGCCGTCGGGCCCAACCCCGAGTCGCTGCCGGACCTCTCGTCCTCATCGATCGCACCCGACGCCCTCGCGTTCGAGTCTTCGCAGCCCCGGCCCGACCTTGCCCGGGCAGATCACGAAGCCGCGGTGCAGCGCGGTCTCGAATACATCGCCGCGGGGGATGTGTTCCAGGTCAACCTCGCCCAGCGGTTCACCGCCGAGTTCGAGGGCTCGACGCGTGGCGTGTTCCTGCAACTCGCTCAGGCGTCACCGGCGTGGTACGGCGCGTACCTCGAACTGCTCGAACCCGACGGCCATCCGCCGCGTCGCGTGGCCTGCTCGACCTCGCCGGAGCTGTTCCTCCAACTCGACGACGATGGCCGCGTCACCACCCGGCCGATCAAGGGCACCCGCCCCGCCGACGTCGACCCCAACGAGCTGCGCGACGCCGAGAAAGACACCGCCGAGCTCAACATGATCATCGACCTGCTGCGCAACGACCTCGGCCGGGTCTGCGACTACGGCAGCGTCCGCGTCACCCAGCCGCGCACCGTCGAGTCTCACCCCACCGTCCACCACGGCGTCGCCACCGTCACCGGACAACTCCACGAGAGCCGATCGCTCCGCCACCTGCTCCGCGCGACCTTCCCCGGCGGATCGATCACCGGCGCCCCCAAGGTCCGGGCGATGCAGATCATCGATGAACTCGAACCCGTCGCCCGCGGCCCCTACTGCGGCGCGATCGGCTACGCCCAGCAGAAACAGGACCGCCCCACCGCCCGGCTCAACATCGCCATCCGCACCCTGCTCATCGACCGCGAAGCGAAGCGTTTGCACTTCTCGGTGGGCGGCGGCATCGTCGCCGACTCCGACCCCGCCGAGGAATACGACGAAACGCTTCACAAAGCCCAGGCGATGCTACAAGCGCTAAAAAAACCGCCCACGCCCCAGGCATCTCAACCCCGTTAAGGGCGGACACCGGAGCATGAGCGTGGGTTAGGAGTTCAGGTCAAGGATGCTTAATACTTCACGCCGCAGCCATAGGGCTGGGTGGTGTGTTCCGCCACTTCGCTGCCGGCCAGCAACGCATCCACCGCGTCGGCCAGGTAGTTCGTTGCTCCATCGATGTCGCTGGTTCGGGTGGACCGGACGCTGTCGATCGCGCCCTGGTAGCGGAGCACGCCCTCGCCATCGATGACGTAAATGTGCGGGGTGGTCTTGGCGGCGTAGGCCTTGCCGACCGTGCCGTCTTCGTCGAGCAGAACGGCGGTCGAGTTGATGCCCTTTTCGGCGACCTCAGTGTTCCAGCCCTCGGCGGTCAGGTGGCCTTGCTTACCGGGGGCCGAGGAGCAGATCGTCAGCCAGATCACGTCGTCTTGGGTGGTGTAGGCTTCCTGCCAAGCCTGCATGTGGCCTTGGCCGTAGAACTTTTTAACAAACGGGCACTGCTGGTTGGTCCACTCGAGCACCACGGTCTTGCCCGCAAAATCTTCGAGCGAGTGTTCAACGCCGTTGGAGTCGGTCAGCGTAAACGCCGGGGCCTGCTCGCCCGTGGCCACGCCGCCCTTTGCAGCCACCGACGCCACGGGCATCATCATGATGGCCAGTGCCGCGACGATCCCTGTCAATCCGAACCATGCGATGGGTTTCATAGTCTTGCTCCTGAAAGTAGTGTTCGTTTATTGGCTCTGCGCAACGTTGCGCACCGGTAAATCAACTCGGAAAAACCGTGTGTCGTTCATGTCTTCTGGGTTGTGCCAAGCCAGCACGCCCGCCAACCTGTCGACGGGTTCTGCCGCGGTCGGATTTCTTTCCAGCAAAAGCGTTAATTCTTCGTCACGGCTGAACTCGACCACCTGCGTCGCGGACATCGCGATCGGTTTCGGGTCCTCGGGAAAGAAGCGCACATCCCCGCCTTGCGCGGCAAATCCCTGAAACTCCGGCGAAGGCAACCTCAACCGGTAAGTGTCTCCCGTTGCGGTAACCTCGGCTTCACCGTCTTCAGAAATCACGGCCATACCCGTCCGGGAATCCGCCCACGCAAACAACTGCTTGGCTTGGGTGTTTATTTCTGCCCCGCCCGCCTCGGTAATCAGCAGATTCAAAAACAGATTCGCCGCGCCTGGCTCGCACGCTTCTTTACAAACCAGCCAATCCGCCGACGCACGCAACCGAACACGCTCGCCCTTGAAATCTGCTGGCACGTGGATGACAACCGGCAAGACGATCTCGCCCTCGTAGCCGTAGCTCGCCAGGCCCCCGACCTCGTAATAGTGCGGGGCGGGCCAGTCGATGTCTTCCGCCGTCACCCCCTCGGGCAGTTGCCACTCGATCGAAGTCGCCATCCCCGAATCTCCGGGGTTCTTCCAATAGGTGTGCCACCCTTCGTCCATCTTCAGACGCAGCCCCACCCGGGCCGTCTCACCCGGAACCACCGCGGTGTGCTCCGCAATCAACTCCGCTTCGACCCGGCCGTCACGAACCGCGGTGAGCGAAAGCAGTTGAGCGGACGCCGATTCCACCAGCAAGGCAGCCGTCAGAAGAGCAAGAATCCGAGATGTCAGGGTCCGCAGCATGACTGTTTCCCGAATGCCGAGCTTGATAATGAACACTAGCGCAGTCCTTCGGCGAATCAAGGACATGCAAACGGATTCCGTCTATTCTGTCGGGATGTCTGCCCCACTCCGCCTGGCCCTGCTCCAACACGCTTGTGTCGACGATCCGGCGAAGAACCTCGCCGTCGCCACCGACATGATCCGCGACGCCGCGTCGCGGGGCGCTAAGCTGATTGTCACGCAGGAGTTGTTCAAGAGCCTGTACTTCTGCGTCGAGGAAGACCCCGCCGCCTTCGATCTCGCCGAGCCGATCCCCGGCCCGACCACGCAGCACCTGGCCGACCTCGCCAAGGAGCTTGGTGTCTGGATCTCCGCGTCGTTGTTCGAACGCCGCGCCCCGGGGCTGTACCACAACACGTCGGTCCTGCTCGACCCGGCCGGTCAGATCGCAGGCAAGTATCGCAAGATGCACATCCCCGACGACCCGAGCTACCTCGAGAAGTACTACTTCACCCCCGGCGACCTCGGCTTCCGGTCACACCCGCTCACAGCCTCGGACGACCAGACGCTCGGCGAGGTCGGCATGCTCGTTTGCTGGGACCAGTGGTTCCCCGAAGCCGCCCGGCTCACCGCGATGCAGGGGGCCCAGGTCCTGCTCTACCCGACCGCCATCGGCTGGCACGCCGAGGACTCCGCGGAAGACCACGCCGCGCAGCTCGACGCCTGGAAAACCATCCAGCGCTCCCACGCCATCGCCAACGGCGTCTTTGTCGCCGTGCCCAACCGCATCGGCACCGAGGGCGTCAACACCTTCTGGGGCAGCAGCTTCATCGCCGACCCCATGGGCCGTGTCATCGCCCAGGCGTCGACCGACCAACCCGAAATCCTCACCGCCGAACTCGACTTGTCCCAGGTCGAAAAATCCCGGCGGGAATGGAACCTCTTCTTCCGGGACCGGCGCACCGACGCCTACGGCGGGCTTTCCGCGCAATGGGGAAGCTGACCTAGCCACGCCCGGCTTTCGCCCGTGGATTGATAACGGAACCGTTCATAAACCTAGCCGGTGGCGCGTCGATCCATTAGCATCAGAGCTGTCACATCGGAGCTCGTCTTCTTTTCCATGCTCTGTTGAGGTCTTAGCCATTTGAATTTCTGAAGAGAAGTTTGAAATGCCCAATCTCCTTCTGACCAACCTCCTGTTCATCATCGGCCTGTATGCGCTGCTCGAACTCGGGGGATGGTTAGCCCGCAATGCTTCCTCATCAGATGCGCCACCGGCCTCCGGGGTCGTCTTTGCCGTGTTTGGCCTGATCATCGCTTTCACGTTTACAACGTCTGCCCAGCGTTTCGACGAGCGCCGCGAACTGATCGTTCACCACGCGAATGCGTTTGGCACAGCCTGGGACCGCCTCGACATCCTGCCCGAAGAAGACCGTGAAGCCGTGCGTGCGCCTATGCGTGAGTGGATCGGATTAATCGACCGCCCTGTACAGGGGCCGATCCAAGAACATCTGGTCGCGATCGAGAGCGAAGCGTTGAGCCTGCAGCAGGAAGCCTGGGACAACGCGGTGGCAGCGGTGAAGCGCACCGATCAGCCCGCTCTCACTGTGTTTATTTTGGCACCGCTCAACGAATGGTCCGACCTGACCACCTTGCGACGCACCCGCGGCGATGTCGGCCTGCCCCCCATGGTCCTGGGCACATTGATTGGCTTGTCTTTGTTGGTCGCTCTGGTCGCAGGCTACGCCATGACCAAGCGAGGCAACCCCCTACTGCTCCACAAACTCGCCTTCACGATCGCCATTGGCATCCTGCTGCATGTGATCGTCGACCTCAATGCACCACGCGAAGGCCTTATCCGCGTCGATAGAGCCGACCGGATCCTGTTTGAGTTGTATGAACAGAACAAAATCCCCGCGGAATCCGCCGAAGCTAAGGCACCCCCCGACGCTGACTAGCGTCAATCGTTCATGCAAGTTGGGCCCGGAATGGCAATGGGCCTGGGAGGATTCGAACCTCCAACCGTCGGTTCCGAAGACCGGTGCTCTATCCAATTGA
The DNA here is from genome assembly GCF_014207595.1 of Algisphaera agarilytica. Classification (NCBI taxonomy): domain Bacteria; kingdom Pseudomonadati; phylum Planctomycetota; class Phycisphaerae; order Phycisphaerales; family Phycisphaeraceae; genus Algisphaera; species Algisphaera agarilytica. The sequence continues at coordinate 3,139,893 of NZ_JACHGY010000001.1, read as the reverse complement.
GCTACAGACCCGCGAGGCGGAGCATTGTATCAACCGCGAGGCGATCCGGTGGATCAGCACCACCCTCCAGAAGACCCACTTTTATCAGACGCTTCTGCCGGTGCAGCATGCTTCTCCCGAGCATTTCCTAATCCGCAGGACCGGCCCAGGCGGGTTAAGTGGGGTCGGGGTTGGGTCGATGTAAACGATATATGTCGAGCCGTGCTTATACAGTCTGTGGCCTCGTGGTTGGGGTGTTGTGGATGCTGGGATGCCAGCCGACGCAACACACCGATTTCTCCGCGTTTGTCCAGGAGCCGCGTCCCACCGTCGTCGGCCAGGACTACACCGTGGGCGTGCCCGACGAACTCGTCGTGACGGTCATGTCCGATCGCGGCGTGGAAGAGATCGTCCAAACGCTCGGCCCGGACGGCAAGCTGCGGCTCAAGGGCTTCGGCATCGTCCAGGCGGCCGGGCAAACCACCACCGAAATCACCGAGACGCTCAACGAGATCGCGCAGACCACCGACGGCATCCACAGCCTCGCGGTCCGCGTCCAGACCTTCGCCAGCCAGAAAGTCTTCGTTTTCGGGCAGGTCGAATCCACCGGCGGGCAGGCGTACCACGGCACGAATAGCGTGTTGGAAGTCGTCGCCGCCGCGAAGCCAAACCTGCGGGCGGATGTGCGCAACGTTCAGGTGCTGCGGCCCAGCCCGGACGGCGAGTTCCGCCGCCAGATGACCGTGGACCTCGACGCGATGGTGCGCGGTGGCGACACCACGCTCGACGTCGTGCTCGCGGAGGGCGACATCGTATTCGTCCCCCCCACCGCACTCGGCTCCATCGGGCTGACCTTCCAGCAGCTGTTCGGCGGAACACCACAATCGGCCCCGCAGCCCGAACCCGCGCCTCGTGAAGTCGCGGTGATGAGCAGCGTCGAGCTGCCCGAGCCCGAACCGGCCGTGGTCGAAAACATCCATCGCACCGATGCGCAAACGCTCGAGGAGCTCGTCGCGTTGCGTGAAGCCCTGGCCGAGCTGGCTCATCAGCTCCAGGAAACCCGCGAGGCCGACGCTGCTTGGTTAGCTGCCTGGGAAGAGAAAGAGCGCCAGGCCGAGCTCGAGCGTAGTCGATCACAAGTGGTGTTTTACCCACGTACTCACTTGATTCATACCTCGGCCCAGGAAGAACCATCGCCGCACACCACGCCGACCGTGTACACCACGGCCGACGTCCAACGGGGCGGAGCGGGAGAAGACGCATCGCCGGAAGGCGTGCGGTTCTGGGGGCCATGACCGGGGACATACCTCGGGCGTGGTTGGCTTAATCGGCCTGCCACGACGGAGAGGGTCAACGCCGACGCCTGCATGGGCGTCGGCGTTTTTTGTTGCGCGGACACCGGGCCGATACGATGAAGTGATGCCGCCCAAAGACTCGATCATCCCGTCGCCGGTTTTACGCTCCGCCGTCATCGCTGCGGTGATGCTGTCGCTGCTGGGCGGGTCGTTGGCGCTGGCGTGGGCCATGACCGGGGCGCCGCTGACTCCGCCGACGGTGCCGATGGCCCCGACGGTGTCGGTCGCCGGGGCGACGCTCACGCTGCCCGCGGCGTGGGAGCTGGAATCGACGGTTGCCCAGGAAGACAACCCCGTGTTGCAGTGGACGTTTACCAACCAGTCTTATCCTTCGCAGCGGTTGCGTGTTATTCGGTTTGCCTCGACGCAGCAGGCCGATCCCGGGATCGTGCTGGGCAACATGGTTGTGCCGCAGCTGGTCGCGGGCAGCCGACCCATCCTGCAACCCGATTCGCCTTGGTACCGCTACGATCGGAGCGATACCGAGATGGGCGACTCCACGGACGTGATCTTCTCGACCCAACGGCTCGCTCTGGGCCAGACGCCGCCGCAGCTGCACGCGGTCCGCATGCTCTCGCCTGACGAGCAGAACTTCTGGGTGTTTCAGCTCACCGATCAGGTCGCCGCCGAGCACTGGCACCGCGACCTGGAACTGCTTCACATGGACCAGCTCCGGCGGCTGCTCAACGGGTTCGCGTACGAATCGGGTTCTTGACCGCCTCAAAGGTCGCCGCGCCGCCCGCTTGAGCGACGCCAACCAGGCACGGTTGCGGGGCGGGGCAGGCTACAATGTCGCTTATGTCTTTTCGCCCAAACCATAGTTTCTTTCCCACGCCGACAACTCGGGTGCTGGCCTCCGCGGTGGTCCTGTTCGCGCTCTCGTGGCTGGCCACCCCATCTCATAGCCAGGACGCCCTCCGCTGGTCGGAGATGGGCTACGGCGTCTCGTTGACCCCGCCCCCGGCCACCGCTCAGGTCGAAGGCAAGGCGGTGACCTGGATCGACCCACGGGGTTTCTCGGTCTCCTTCGAGATCGTCCGCACCGAACAACCGGTCGACCTCGAAACCATGACCTCCAGCGCCATGGTGCAGATGGGTTTCGCACAGGCCACCCCACGGTTGCTCGACGCCGAGGGCAACCCTAGCGACAAGCCCCCGGTGCCCGAACGCATCGCCGACCGCCCCGCGGTCCGCATGTACTTCGAGCTCGATCAGCAGGACAAGCCCGACTGGCTCAACATCAAAAAAGAAGATCAGGTGTCTTGGTTCTACGGCCAAGCCATCGTCATGCTCGAACCCCACGCCGCGGCGATCATCAAACTCACCGCCACGCGAGAGAACCAGCAGATCGGCCAGGACGCCTTCGAAGCCGTGCTGGACTCCCTGCACATCCCGTTGGGCAGCGAACTTGATGCGGCCCGCGAGGAACTGGTCGAGCGAGCCAACACCTGGCTCCAAAGCACCCGGCCCGAGGACTGGGCCAAGGCCCTCCCGCAAGACCAGTGGTACCGCGTGATCCAAAAAGGCAAAGACGTCGGGCACGTGCATGTCCGATCCAGCCGTGAGCCCGCAGACCTCAAACGGTTCCAACAGGAAGCCCCGGGCACCCTGGCGGTCATCGATCGACGCGACCACCTCAACGAAACCCAAGCGCTCGACTCCCGCTCGGTGTACTACGCCCACGACGACAACCAGCGCGAGTTCTGGGAAACCAAGACCACCCTTCGCCCGGTTAAGAAAAAAGCCGGGCTGGCCAACCGCTCCGCCAGCCAAGCGCTGACGTGGGTGCAGATCGGCATCCGCGGCACCCAAAAAGTCACCCGCCGCGACATCCACGGCAACATGGTCCCGCGTAGCGTCAACGTGGTGACCGTGATCACCGAAACCCCGCCGAGTTCCCAGGCGGTCCAACAGATCGAATCCCACGAGCGTTTCACCGGCAAGCAGACTTCGAACAATATCCGGGGAAAGGTCGATGAGAACCAGCAGTGGGTCGCGCCCGACCGCAGCTACCTGTCTCAACTGCAGGTGTGGGCGCTCGGGGGCATGCTGCCCGCCGAGCCGGCCGTGTACTGCTTCTCGGCCTACCACGCCGAGGCGGGCAAGCCCGGGCTGCGTACTGTTGAAGTCCTGCCCCAGGACGACGGCACCCTGGTCGTGCTCGACCGGCCCAACAGCAGCCTCAGCCCCGTCCGCAGCGTCTACGACGCCGACCGTAAACTCATCGAGCGCGTCACCCCGCAGGGCCTCCGCATCGTTCCGACCACCCGCGAGGAACTCGCCGAGGTCTGGGGCATCTCGCTCGACTAACCTCATCTTCCGACTACCCCACGCCGGGCGACGCACCACCGCGTTGCCCGACGTCTACTTGTTTGACGAAAGATTCCCCCCGTGGAAATGACCATCCAACTGCCCGACCAAGATCAGCGCATGGCCATCACCGGCCCGGCTGAACGCAACCTCAAGATCATCCGAGAAGCGCTCGGCGTCAGCCTCACCGCGCGCAACGGCTCGCTGCGCCTCACCGGTGAAACGCGGGCCGTGGGCCAGGCGGCCGTGGTGCTTGAGCGTTTGCAGGAAGCCGCCCGGGCAAACAAACCCATGAGCCGGGAGCAACTGCTCGAAACCGTCTCGACCGCGGCGCTAACCAACCCCTCGCCCGCCGGGCCCACGGTCAACGTCCCGCCCTCCACGCCCGACACCATGGAGGTCTACCTCCCCGGCAAGCGCATCCGCGCCAAGACGCCCGGGCAGATGGCCTACCTCGAAGCGCTGCACCACCACGACCTGACGTTCTGCATCGGCCCGGCGGGCACGGGCAAGACGTACCTCGCCGTGGCCGCTGCGGTGTCGATGCTCAAGTCGGGTCAGGTGCGCAAGCTCGTGCTGGTCCGCCCAGCCGTCGAAGCCGGGGAGAAACTCGGCTTTCTGCCCGGCACGATGCAGGACAAGGTCAACCCGTACCTCCGCCCGCTACTCGATGCGCTGCACGACATGATGGAGTTCGAACACATCGAGCGTTTCATGGCCCACGACCTGATCGAGATCGTTCCACTCGCCTTCATGCGCGGCCGGACGCTCAACGACGCCTTGATCATCCTCGACGAGGCCCAGAACACGACCCGCAGCCAGATGATGATGTTCCTCACCCGCTTGGGCCACGGCGGCAAGATGGTTGTCACCGGCGACGCGTCGCAGATCGACCTGGACGACCCCCGCGACTCGGGCCTCATCGACGCCGCCCACCGACTCAAACGCATCAAGGGCGTGGCCTTCTGCACCCTCGACGGCAAGGACATCGTCCGCCACAGCCTGGTCCAGCGGATCGTCGAGGCGTACGAAAACGTGAAGGACTAGCCCCGAACTCCTTTGAAGCCGCTTGCGGCTTAGCGGCCCGGCCTTCTCGGGCTAAGCCGCAAGCGGCTCAATCTTCCCTAACCGTTACAAACCCACCGATTTCATTCCCCAAGGCCGGTATAACAACTCTGGCATCCCGCGGAGGGGGCGATAAAATCTGAGTCGGCAAGCGTTCACGCGAATCGACCGATCCATAGCAAGGGCCTGCCCCACTCCGACCCGTCAAGGACCGACTCGTATGCCCCATGGCAAAAGCAGCAACGCCCGCCGCCGCGACGTCCGTCGTGCCGTGCCACGCCCCACGCCGCGTTGGCTGGAGATCGTGCGCCAGCGCGAGGTCGCCTGGGCGGCGCTGTACGTGCTCTGCCTGTCGCTGATCGGGGCCGCCATCGCGGTGACGGCCCACAACCGCCCCGCCTACTACCTCAACCAGCTTGTCTCCGAGCCCGTGGTCGCCCGCGTCTCGTTCGAGGCGATCGACACCGAGGCCACCGACCGCAACCGCGACTACGCCCAGCGCGACGTCCCGCCGGTGTTCATCCACAACAAGGATCTCTACACCAATATCCAAGAACAAGTGTTGGGGCTCCTGAGTATCCCCGAGACGCCCTACGAAGAGCTCACCCCCGACTACGCCGAGAGCACCCGCCTTACACCAAGCGGATATGAGCTGCTCAGCCGATATGCCAACGGCACCGATCCTGATGGGCTCACCCCCAAACGCTGGACCGAGCGCACCGAAAGCATGCTACAGCGGCTGTTCAACAAACCCATTCTCGATCCCCAGCAATATCAGGATGTGGTCGATTCTCTCGGGCAGGTCCACGCCGTCCACCCCAAGCCCTATGAGGGCACCGAAGCCGAAGACCTCTATACCGAGCGGGTGCTGATCCCGATCGATAATGAGGACCTGATCCAGCGCCGACTCGTTTCTGAAGTCATCATCGACTTCCAGCCCGAGCTCCGCGACACCGTGCTCGCGACCATCCAACGGCACCTCGCCCCGACGTACTACCTCAACGAAGACCTCACGGCAGAACGCAAGAAGGCCGCTTTCGAGTCGGCCGAGATCGAAAAAGCGACCTACCAGCCCGACGACGTTTTGGTGAACTCGGGCGTCCGGCTGACCAACGACGAGCTGCTGCTCATCCACGCCGAGCAGGACGCGTTTGAAGCTCAGAAACCGCTGGCCCGCTGGTGGATGACCTGGCTGGGCGCAGCGGGGCTGATGGCGATCCTGGGCACCGGCGTGTGGGCCTACGTCTTCGCCTATCACACCAAGATCCGCCGCAACCCGATGCGTGGATTGGCGCTGACCACGATGCTGCTGCTTTGCCAGGGCATCGCCGTGCTGCTCGTGGGCATCTGGCCGCAGATCGCCATCGGTGCGGTCACGTTCTCGACGCTACTGGGCGCGATCGTCTTCGCCATCGTGTACGACCAGCGCTTCGCTCTGGCGATGGGTCTGATGCTCACGACGCTGATCGTGATCAGCCTCCGCCTGCCCATGACCGCGGCCATCGTGATGATGGTCGGCGTCAGTGTCGCCGTCGCCCAGCTCAGCGAGGTGCGTAGCCGATCCAAGCTGGTCAGCGTCGGCCTGTGGTCGGGCTTGTCCATGGGGCTCGCCACCGCCGTCGGCGGGTTGGCCGAACGCAGCTTCGACCTGCCGTCGATGTGGAACGTCCCGCTGCTGGACATCGAAGTGTCGGCCCAGTGGGGGCTGCTCGGCTCGGACGTGGTCTACACCCTGCTCGCTGGGTTCGTCGTCGGGCTGCTGGTGCAAGGCATCCTGCCCACCATAGAAAAACTCTTCCACGTCACCACCGCGATGACGCTGAAAGAACTCAACGACGCCAGCCACCCGCTGCTGCAACGCCTCGCCCAGGAATCGGCCGGTACGTACCAGCACTCGCTCCGCATCGCCGACATGACCGAAGCCGCCGCCGAGGCCATCGGCGCCGACGGCCTGCTGTGCCGTGTCGGGTCGATGTACCACGACATCGGGAAGATCAACAAGCCCCAGTACTTCATCGAGAACCAGGGCGGCGGGCCCAACAAGCACAACAAGCTCTCCCCCGCGATGTCGCTGCTGATCATCGTCGGCCACGTCAAAGACGGCGTCGAGATGGCCCGCGAGTACAACCTCCCGCAGCCCGTCCGCCACTTCATCGAGTCGCACCACGGCACGACGCTGGTCGAATACTTCTACCACGCCGCCAAGAAGCAGAAAGAAGCCGAAGACAAGCCCGCCCCCAGCGAGTTCGAGTTCCGCTACCCCGGCCCCAAACCGCAGTCCAAAGAAGCCGCCATCATGCTGCTCTGCGACGGCATCGAAGGCGCCGCCCGCGCCATGGACGAGCCCACCGCCCCGCGTCTCGAACAGCTCGTCCACGCCATGGCCAACAAACGCCTGATGGACGGCCAGTTCGACGAGTGCAACCTCACCCTCCGCGACCTGGCCAAGGTCGAGGCCGCCGTGACCAAGACACTGTGCGCTGTGTACCACACCCGCATCAAGTACCCCGACGGCAAGAAGTCCGACTACGGCAACGCCAAAGCCACGGCGTAACCCCTCTACGATCTCTCATTCACCATCAGCCGGGCTGCTACGCAGCCCTGGTCCCGATACCACATTTCTGCAACACGCTCTGCCCCGCAAGGCATTGACGCATCCCTCAGGCAGTGAGTACGCTGAGCCTGCCGGTATCACCACGTATCAGGGATCCAACATGAAGTTCTTCCGCCCCGCCGTCTTCGCCGCTGCTGCGTCTTGTGCTATCGGCTCGGCCTCCGCCGACGACTTGTTTTCCATCACCGCCGTGGGCAGCGGCACCGTCACCGCGACGGGCGACAGCGTGCTAGACCTCTACGAAGACGCGATCGAGACGACCGGCGCGTTCAGTAGCCTAAGCGGCTCGGCGGTCGTCTCCACGCTCAACTACGCCGGGGTCGCCGACGCGGTGCGTATCACGGTCAACGCCGCGGGCACGTCCGCCACGCTCGAGTTCCCGGGCCTCGGCTTCGCGCGGGTCTTCGCCGGGACCGACGCCAACAACCTCGCCGACCAGATCGAAGACTTCATCCAGGACGACGGCGCGGAGGTCTACGCCGACTTCCTCGAACAGATCCGCGAGCAGTCCGTCGCTGCCGTGCTCGACGGCAACCCGTTCAGCACCACCGCGATCGGGGCCCGCCACCTCTTCGACCTCTACGGCCTGGGCGTGTCCGGCCCGGAGTGGGCCAACCCCGGCCGCTTCCAAACCTCGCCAGACAGCCCCAAGCGAAAAGGGCCGACCCGCACGATCGCCTGGTTCGAGGTCACCCCGAGCGCGGGCGGCGTCTCGGCGGGACCGTTCGACGGCTTCGTGGGCGGTGTCGATGTCGCCGGGGGAGCGTTCGTCAACAAGTGGCTGGGCTTCGCCGCGGGCGGGTCGTTCCAATACCTGAATGTCGAGGGCACCGACATCGGCCACGCCGTGGGCCACTTCGCCGTGCCGATGAAACTCGTGCCCGTCACCCAGGTTGGCGGCGACGAAGAGGTCGGCACGCAGACCAGCTTCGGCCTGCAACTCACGCCGTTCTTCTCCGGCGGCAGCGGCGGCTCGCTCGACGCCGCGGCGGGCGGCTCCTTCGTCGGCGGCGGGGTCGCGGCGAACGTGCACCTGGGGCTGGGCGACCGTGTGTCGGTGAACTGGGGCAGCCAGATCGTCGCCTACGAAGGCATCGATTCGATCTACGACGACTTCGAGTTCGAGACCGAGCTCAGCCAGTCCATCTTCAGCACCGGCCTCGTCGCCACGGTCTTCATCGACCAGCCCGGCGGCAACGTCTTCATCGACGGCGGCATCAGCTACTTCACGTTCCTCAACGACGCCGCGGTCGACTACTGGATCAGCCCCGAGGTCGGCGTCGGCGTCCGCATCTACCGCGACTCACGCGTCCGCGCCTCCTACCGCCCCAGCTTCGGCAACGCCGGGTATGAAGCCCACCAGGGCAGCCTCAACCTCGTGTTTGCGTTTTGAATGTCCCGCGTCCGCGCACAAAAAAGCCGCTTGCGGCTTAGCACTTGAACGCTAAGCCGCAAGCGGCTGACTAATCAATCACAGATTTATTCCGCGTCGGCGGTAACTGCCTCGGCCGACTCTTCACCTTCGGCAACGGCTTCTTCGCCACCCTCGGCTTGCTCTTCGGCGGGCTCGTCTTCTTCAACCGCTTGGACCGACGGGTCATCGCTGACGACCCAGAGCTTGATCTCGGTCTTCAGTTCCTTGTTGAGCACGATCGGAATGTCGTACGCGTCCAGACGCTTGATCTGGTCGCCGATGCGGACGTGGCGGTCGTCGATGGCGAAGCCTTCGGCTTGCAGGGCAAGGGCGATCTCGTGCTGCGAGACGCCGCCGTAGAGCAGGCCGTTCTCGTTGGCCGAGCGTTCGACGGTCAGCTCGAAGCCTTCGAGCTTCTCGACCATGGCTTTTTGCTCTTCAGCCAGCTTGGCGAGGCGGGCGGCTTCTTCGGCACGCTTGGCGGCGAGTTCTTCGACCATCTCGGGGGTCGGGGGCACCGCGATGCCGTGGGGCAGGAGGTAGTTGCGGGCGAAGCCGGGCTTCACCTTCACGACGTCGCCCACGATGCCGAGGTTGTCCACGGTTTCGAGGAGCAGGAGTTCAATGGTTTTCATCTGAGCTGTCCTTTCTGGCCTCTTCATTCATGAGGCTTGGAGGGAAAGTTAGGCGTCGGCCCGCGATCATTCCAGTGTCGCGGCGCTACACCAACGAAAAAATGTCAAATTCAGTTACACGCCCCATCGCTGATCCGCGGATCAGAACGGGATGTCGTCTTCCTCGATCGGCTGGTGCTGGGGGGCTCCACCGCCGCCGCCGTAGTTGCCGCCGCCTTGCTGGCCGCCGCCCTGGTTGCCGTAGCTCCGGCCGCCGCCCTGTTGGCCGCCGCCGTAACCACCGCCGCCTCCGCCTTCGCCGCCTCCGCGGCTGTCGCAGAAGTTCCACTGGTCGATGACCACCTTCAGCTTCGAACGCTTCTGGCCCGACTGGCGGTCTTCCCACTGCTCGAACCGCAGCTTGCCTTCGACCAGGATCGGGCGACCCTTGGTGAAGAACTTGCCGATCGACTCGGCGCTCTTGCCGAACGCGGTGCAGTCGATGAAGTTTGGCCGATCGACCCACTCGCCGGACTGCTTGTCCTGGTAGCGGTCGTTGACCGCCAGGCCCAGGTCCACCACCGCCGTGTTGTTGGGCAGGTAGCGCACCTCGGGGTCGCGGGTGAGGTTGCCCATCAGGATGACGCGGTTGTAGCTGGCCATGGAGGTTGATTTCGGATTGAGGATTTGGGATTTCGGATTGACTTGGCAATTCAGATTCGGGGGTCAACAGCAATCGATCGCTGCGTTTCCGAAATCCGAAATCCCCAATCCGAAATATAACTTTACGCTTCGGCCGAAGCGGCTTCAGCCTCTTCGAGGTTCGCGGCATCACCCGCGGCTTCCGCGGCCTTGAGCGCTTCGGCGATTTCGGTTTCGCCCATGTGGTCGGCGCGGGTCATCATCACGCGGACGACGTCTTCCGACAGGTTGCAGTCACGCTCGATGTTGGCGATCTGGGTGGGGGCGACCTTGAACAGCGTCAGCAGGAAGGTGCCGCGCTTGTGGCCGTTGATGGGGTAGGCGAGCTTGCGCTCTTCCCACTTGGCCAGGGTCAGGACTTCGGCGTCGGCACGATCGAGCATGCCGCGGACGATGTCCAGGGCGTTGCCAAGGCCGGCCGAGACCGAGGCTTGGCTCATCAGGAACATGCCTTCGTACAGTTTGGGGGTGTTGTCAGCCACAGCGACTCTCCGGTATGGGGTTGCGGGGCCCTGTCGGGACACCCGCTTCCGGTGGGGGTTAGGGGGCCTGGCCACCCGCTGGCGGCTCACGGCGAACGGAAAAGAATAGCCGAATCGGGGTTTTCATGCAAAACCCGCGTTCAGGCCCCGTCAGCCGGGCCGGGCCCTCTCAAATCTGAGAATCATTCTGCGACCCCACGCATCCCCTCGGCGGATTAGGCCGCATAATGGCCCCATGCCTGTTCTCTTGCTCTTCGTCGGTGTCGCCGGGATCGCGCTGGTCTTCCGCCTGTTTGCCGGGTCGCTGGATCGGCAGCGCATCGAGAATTACATCCGCGGCCAGGGCGGCCGGGTGATCAGCATCAATTGGTCGCCGTTCGGCCGGGGCTGGTTCGGCAGCCAGAACGAACGCATCTACGAAGTCGTCTACTACGACGCCCAGGGCGATCAACACTTTGCCACCTGCAAGACCAGCATGTGGTCCGGCGTGTACTGGACCGAAGACCGCGTCGCCCACCCCAAAGCCGCGTGGGAAGACGATGTCATCCACGCTCCCCAGGACCTCGCCCCGCTCATCCAGCACCTGCCCCCTTCTCCCGAACCGGCCACCGAACCCCAAGCCGAGCCCGCGTCCCCGGCGTCGTCTGCAGAGCTCGAAGACCTCCGCAACGAAAACGCCCGGCTCAAGCGTGAGCTCGATCGGTTGCAAGGCCGCGGCTGAGGACAACGATCAAAAAACTTTTTCCGTAGGTCAGGCATGCCTGCCTGACACCGGCAAATAGAAACTTCGTGTCAGGCAAGCATGCCTGACCTACGCACTACGCCCGCCAAGGCACCGGGTGCCCCAACCACTGCTCCAGTTCCGCGTCGAACGGGGCGTAGTACTCCCGCAGCCAGGCGTTCGCCGCCTCGCTGGGCTTGGGGTTTTCGGACAGCGTGTTCATCCGCTTCACCGCGTCCAGCCCCTTCCGGGTCGCCTTGTGCAGCACCGTGTCCCCGCCCCGGGCCGCGGGATACAGCCGTTGGATCGTGCGGTTCAGTTTCAGGTTCTTGCACATCGGGCCCAGCGCGTTGGTCGTCTCCGGCGGACGCTGCAACTCACCGCCCGGCGGCTCGGCGGGCAACCCCAGGTGTTCACGCACCCGACGCATCACGCCCGGCCGATCACTCCGAAAATCCGGCAGCATCAGCACCAACAACTGCTCCCGGCTAAACGCCTGCTCCAGCCGTACCAAATGCTCGACGTACCGGCCACGCTCCAGATACGAAAACGACACGTTCGCTTCGATGCCCTCGGGCCCCCGCCCCGCCGCAACAAGCCGCTGGTCTTCCATCCGCAGCGCCTTCTCGTAAGGCAGCGTCTCCGCCCCCCAGCCCACGCTCATCCGGTAGTGCGACCATGCCCGCGACACCGGGTCACGCAGCACCACCAGCAGCCGGGCGTCCGGCACGAGGTCCTTCATCCGCTGCGTGCAGAAATCCACCGACAGATACTCCGGCGTGATCTCGCCGCAGACCTGATCCGCCTTCGCGCCGTCGAAGTAATCCAGGTACGCCCCGACGCCCCGATCCCACAGCCCGTCCTTGTTATCGAAGTAATGCAGCTCTTTCTGCTCGGGTAAAAACACATCCGGCTGCACCCGCAGCATCTCCCACAGCGTCGTCGACCCACACCGCATCCCGCCGAGTCCGAGAAAATCGGGCTTGCGATGGGCAGGCGCGGATTCGGACACCGCATCACCGGATTGGGCTGTCGTCTCAGAAGCGTTCATCTGTGTTCTGTATCGTCCGATCGGCCGCCTGATGCCAATCGAATCGTGATTCATTGAGCCACGGGCTCAGCAAGCAGCCCCACGTGCCGCATCGCCTCGACCACGTCCGGGTCCTCGATCGCCACGCCGGGTTGATCGTTGAGCCAATCCGAGATCGCCTGCACCGCCCGGTCCTGTTGTTGGCGGAAGCCACCCGCCGGGCCGTTGTGGAGGATGGAGAACGCCGCGATCCGGCCGTTGTCCGCGAAGACGTAGCCCGACAACGAGCTCACGCCGTTGATCGTGCCGGTCTTCGCAAACACCCGCCCCGTCAGGCTCTTCAGCCGCTTGCGGAACGACCCGCGCACGCCGCTGACCGCGAGGCTGTCGAGGTAGTACTCACTGTGTTCGTGGTCGCGCAGCATGGTTTCGAGCAGCCGGGCCAACACCGCGGCACTGACGCGGTTGTCGCGCGAGAGCCCCGAGCCGTCGGCCGAGACGACCGAGACCGTGTCGATGCCCTGGCTCTTGAGAAACGCGATCGCCGCCGCGTGCCCGCCGATCCACGTGCCGCGGTCGCGGAGGTTGCCCTGCCGCAGTTCGTACGCCCAGCCGTTCAGCTTGGCGAGCGCCTCGGCCATCATGTTCTGGCTGTCGGTGTTCACCCGGCCGAGTATGTCGGGCAGCGCTGTCTGGTGGGTCGCGATCACGCGGGACCGCTGCGCCATCTCCGAGGTCACACGCTCTTCGAGGCGGACGTGGCCCGCGATCTCGATGCCGTGGCGGGCGAAGTGGGCCTTGAGCACTTCGCCGAGGAAGAGCCGCGGGTCGTCGACGGGCTTGGGGTGCGGGCCCGACCTCTGCTTGAGGTTGCCCCGCACGGTGTACACGCTCATGCCCTTCTCGGGCGCGGGGCGTTTACCGAGCACAGGGTTATGCTTGCCGTCCTTGCCGACGGTCTTCACGCTGCCCTGCACGACAAAGCCGCCCTCGGCCGGCACGGTCAGGATCGTCGCCGACTTCCCCGCCGAGGTCGGCACGAACGTGAAGTCCACGCAATTGCTGTTGAAGCTCACCCCCGCAACAGGAGCGCCGTACCACTGCAGCCGGTTGTTGCTGCTCCAGGTCGGGTGCACGAGTTTGTCGTCGAATACGGTGTCGATCACGACCAGGTCGCCCTTGATCTTCACGATCCCCGCGTTCCGCAAGGCCATCGCCCAGTCGTCGAGCACCGACATCGGCGTCCGCCCGTCGCGCTCGGCCAACTTCGCATCGCCAAACGCCGGGTCGCCCGTGCCAATGACCAAGAGGTCGTCGCCCGCCACCGCGAGCGTCGTCGTGAACTTCGCTTCGGGCCCGTAGGTGTGCAGCGCCACCGCCGAGGTCACGAGCTTCATGTTGCTCGCGGGGATGAACCCATCGTTCGCATAACGGTTGGCGTACAGCGTGTCGCCCGTATGCACATCCACCACCACCGCCGAGACCTTGGACTTGTTCTTGGACGGCTGGCTCAGGGCCGTGTTCAACGACGCGGCCAACGACTCGTCCGCCGCCGCCCCGCCGCCCGTGAATGCCAAAAACATCGCCACGCCAAGCAACAGCCCGACGTACTTCTTGTTCAGAACCAACAACTTGAGGCGATTCAGAGCCATCTTGCTTCCGTGCAATCAGATGAATGAAAAACGCGTATCCCCCACCGGGTCGATCGTCACGATCAAGATCGGCCAGCCACGTCTTCCATCTGCAGGACCTGCTCATCGGCGTGATACGACGAACGCACCAGCGGGCCGGACTCGCAGTGGCGGAAGCCGATCTCCTCGGCGAGGCGTTTGTACTCGACAAACTCGGCGGGCGTGACCCAGCGGGAGATGGGCAGGTGGTTCCGCGTCGGCTGGAGGTACTGGCCGATGGTGAGGATGTCGCACGTCTCGTGGACGCCGGGGTAGGTCGCGTGGGGATACCCAACCTCGGCGGCACGCGCTTCGGCAAAAGCCGCTTGCGGCTTAGCGGGCGTGTCATGCTTCCAATACGGGTTGGTCGTCTGCTGCACGAGGTACCCGCCGCGGCGGAGCTTCTCACCGAGGGCGGGCTTGAGCTCGCCGGTCACGGTGCGCTCGAGCGTGGTGCCTTCGGGTAGGTTGCGGTTCGGGTCGGGGACGGCGAACGGGTCGATGTTCGTCGCGGGGTTGTCCGAAGCGACGCCCGTGACGCGGGTGCCTTCGGTGACGTCGCGGATGAGTTCTTCGATCTCTTCTTCGCGTTCGCCGATGCCGACCATGATGCCGGTCTTGACGGTCAGGCCCTGGGCCTTCGCCCGGCGGAGCAGCTCGATCGAGCGTTCGTAAATCGCTTGCGGCCGGACAACCTTATACAGCCGCTTCACCGATTCCATGTTGTGATTCAGGATCTCGGGCCGTTCGTCCAGCACGATCTGCAGCGCATCCCAGTCGCCGCAGAAGTCGGGGATGAGCACCTCGATCTGTGTGCCGGGCGAGTGTCGACGGATCTCGCGGATGGTCTCCGCCCAGATCTCCGCCCCGCCATCCGGCAGCTCGTCGCGGTTCACACTGGTGATGACGATGTGCTTGAGGCGCATCAGTGCCGCCGCTTCGCCGACGCGGCGCGGCTCGTCGAGGTCGTACTCCGGGGGCCGGCCGGTCTTGATGTTGCAGAAGCCGCAGGCTCGGGTGCAGACGTCGCCGAGGATCATCATCGTCGCGGTGCCGCGGGCCCAGCACTCGCCGAGGTTGGGGCACTTGGCGGATTCGCAGACGGTGTGGAGCTGGTATTTGTCGACGAGGCTTCGGGTCTCGCCGTAGCCGGGCCCGCCGGGGAGCGGGGCGCGGAGCCAGTCGGGCTTCTTCTTGCGGATGAACTCGATGCCGCCCCCGGAACCGTCGCCCGAGGCTTTGCCGCCGCTGCCGGGGACCGAGGCGTGGGTCTGGTTGTCCAGCACCATGTTGGAGAGTGAGATATTCACGCTTCTATCCTAGCCAGTCTGCGTGCGGATGTGCAGGGGTGTTGATCGCGGGGTTTGCCCAGCCACCCATAAAACAACCGCCGAGGTATCCCTCCTCCGGGGTACCTCGGCGATCGCACTACTTTCGTTCGTCTCCAGCCGGTGGGCTGGCCCCTGAACGTGTGTGTTCTGTTTTAGTTGACCGCGGTCACTTCGACGAAGCGCTCGACGCTGGGCAGGTCCTTGAGCACGTCGTAGCTGGCCACGATGGTGCCTTCTTCGCCCAGGGCACCCTTGACCGGGTGCTGCTTGGCCAGACGCGATTCCCAGATACGCCAACGGCCGCCACGAGTGGACATCCACTGCGACTTATTGCGGATCTTGGCGTGACGCTTGTTCTCGGCGATCACGGCGGGGTCTTTGCTCAGGAGACGGACCAGCGTCTTGGACGCGGCGGCCGAGGTGGGCTGCTTGACGATCTTGACGTTGATCTTGGTGCCGGTGGCGAGTTCGTTGATGGCGCTCATGGTCGGTGTTCCGGGATAGGCCCCGCGAAAGGTCGCTGGGCGGTGTCGAGCCGCATAGTGTGCCAAATCCGCTGCTCTGGGTCAAGCCCCACCTCCCGGGCCGCCCTCCAGCCCCGCCAAGGCCGCCTCGACCACATCCCACGGCAGCCCGATATCCGCCGTCACCACCCGACCGAGCCACTTTTCGGCTCCCGCCACCCCAAATCCCACCTTCTCGGCCACGAACGTGATGGTCTGGTCTGCCCGCACCGCTCCCCCGGAAGCTCCTCCACCCGTACCACCCGCCACCTCGCCGGTGTCCGCGTCCATCCCCGAGGGCACATCCAGCGACACGATCCGCCCACGGAACTCCGCCCCGCCGTCCGAATCCTCCTCCACCAACCCCGCCATCGCCCGCACCGCCGCGGCCGTCGCGCCCCGCAGGCCGCCCTTCTCAACGCCGTACCCCGTGCCCAGCAGCGCATCCACCACCACGTGAGCCACTTGCCACTCTCCAGAAACCCGCTCGACCGCGGCCTCCTCCGACGCCTCCACCACCGACCCGCCCACACTAACCCACGCGTCCGCCATCACCTTCGCATCGCCCGTCAGCTCCCCCACTGGCTTCACCGCGTATACCACCGGCGACATCCCCCAACACTTCAGCTGCCGCGCCACCACATACCCGTCCCCGCCGTTGTTCCCGCCGCCACACACGATGGCGATCCGCGCGTTCTCCTCGTCCACCTCAAACTCAAACGCGTCCCGCAGCAGATCGAACACCGCTCCCGCCGCGTTGATCCCCGCGTTCTCCATCAGCACCACGCCCGGGATCCCGAGTTCCTCGATCGCGTATCGATCCACCGCTCGCGACTGCTGGCGGGTCAGGCGAATCGGACTATCATTGTCGTACATGTCTTGTTCCATCCGATCATCCTATCGAACCGATCGCGTTTTCTTCTACCGCTGAGACCCCGACGTGCGGATAGACATCAAAGACAACCAGGGCAACCCCCGGCTGACGGTCCACGTCGACCCCGCCAACCCGCCCACCGTCGTCAAAGCCACCGACGGCCGCGGCCCGGCGATCTCGCTGGACTGGGACAAAGCCCTCGACGACAAGGGCAACCTCCGCCACTGCCCAGTGTGCGGGTGCCCGGAGTTCTACCTCAAGAAAAACGTGCCGCAGCTCACCGTGTTCGCCCTGATCGTTGCCGCCGCGGTGATCGCCATGG
Source organism: Algisphaera agarilytica (assembly GCF_014207595.1). Classification (NCBI taxonomy): domain Bacteria; kingdom Pseudomonadati; phylum Planctomycetota; class Phycisphaerae; order Phycisphaerales; family Phycisphaeraceae; genus Algisphaera; species Algisphaera agarilytica. The sequence goes on along the minus strand of NZ_JACHGY010000001.1, from coordinate 3,122,907 downwards.
TCTTCTACGGCTTCGGGCTCTCGACCCCCGCACTCATCGTGCTCGCGGTCGTGCTGGGCCTCGACCTGCTGATCTACCTGTACGCCAAGCGTTATCTGGTCTGCTACCGTTGCCAGAGCGAGTTCCACGACACGCCGCTGCTTCCGACCGACAAGGCGTGGGACGCGAACCTGGCCGAGCGTTTCGCCCCGCCGAAAGACGCCTCCCGCGGTGCCGCCGAGCCCGCCCCCGATCCACCCGCTGCCCCGCCCTCAAGCTGACCCGCCGATCATGATCCAGTCCGCCAATCCCACCCCGCCGCTCGTCATTGTCGGTGCCGGCGACCACGGCACGGTCGTCGCCGACACCGCCCAGGTCGCGGGCCGACAGGTCCTGGGCCACCTCGACGACGACCCGTCGATCCCCAACCTCCTCGCCCCGGACGACCCCCGCCTGGCCGACGCCCAGTTCATCGTCGCCATCGGCGACAACGCCACCCGGCTGGCCATCCTCAAACGCCTCCGCGCCGAGGGCCGAACGTTCACCAACGTCATCCACCCCTCGGCCGTGATCAGCCCCGGCGCGACCCTCGGCGAAAGCGTCTACGTCGGCCCCCTCGCGGTGGTCAACACCCACGCCACCCTCGGCGACGCGGTCATCATCAACTCCGGTGCCGTGGTCGAGCACCACTGCACCGTCGGCCCCGCGGTCCACCTCGCCCCCAAAGCCGCCCTCGCCGGCCGCGTCACCGTCCACGAACGCACCCTCGTCGGCGTCGGCGCCAAGATCCTGCCCGGCGTCACCCTCGGCCAACACTGCATCGTCGGCGCCGGGGCCGTCGCCGTCACCGACATCCCCGACCACACCACCGCCATCGGCATCCCCGCCCGGCCGTGCTGAGCCAGTGCCTTCCTGCCTTGGCCCCCTCTCACATTGGGGGGCAGCCTCAGATCGGTCTTGCTCCCTCTCCCCCCGGGAGAGGGTTGGGGTGAGGGCACTCGGATCACTCGTCAACTTCGGCGACTGATCCACGCCCCCGCCAACTCCAACACCACCTTCCCCCACCGACCCGCTGCGCGGGCCACCTCCCCCGGCGGGGGAGGGGTCCGAACCACCACCGCCACCCGGCCCGTCGTCATCGGGATCGTGATCACCCCCCGCAGGTCGCTCACCTCCACCCTCTTCTTCCGGCTCCCCAAACAACGCCGCCCGCAGCGACGCCAACTCCTGCTCCACCCCAAACTCCTCCGCATCCCCCGCGTCCGGCACCCGCCCCGCCACGCGATCCATGTCCACGCACAACAACGCCTGCGCCGCCTTCCGCCCCGTCTCCACCGGCACCTCATCGTCGAGCGCCAACTTCCCCAACCGATTCACCGCATACACCCGCAGCCGCGACAGCGCCAGCTGCGCCTGCAGCTCCGCCAACACCCGCACCCCCGCCACCGCCCGCCGCGTTTCCAGCGACCCCGCCCACTTGGCGATCTGCGCCGGCGACATCCCCAATCGCTTGGCCGTGTTCGCCACGTCCTCCACCCCGCCAAGCATGACCTCCAACAGCTCCGCCTCCCGCGGATCCGTAGGGTGGGCACCGTCCACCGCCGCGTTCTCAGAAATGGCCCCGGTGGGCAATGCCCACCCTACGTGTTGATCGGATGTAAAAGTGTTGTCGCCCATACCTGGGGGCGCGGCGAATCCCCGGTGCGCACCCCCGGTTCGTTTCACGGCCCCAGCGTGTCAAACCACCACAAAAACAAGGCGAAAAAGTTTTTTCCAGCCGCGTCACTTCCTGCATCGCACGCATCATCTTGTGCGCACAACAATGGACGTTCCAGCCGCGGCACATGGGGTCATTGCCCCCCGGCTAAAGTTTTAGGATTCGGTGGGGACGAGCAACACCACGACGTGACACGCGATCGCACGGTTTTCACCCAGGGCATCCACCTTCTCGTGGGTCTTGCCCTTGAGGTTGATGCGCGACGCCTCGCAATGCAACAGCTCGGCGAGGTTGGCGTGCATCGCGGCTTTGTGGGGGCTGAGCTTGGGTTTCTGCAGGATGACCGTGATGTCGAGATTGCCGATGTCATACCCCGCCCCGTCCATCCGCAGCACCGCTTCGCGGACAAACACCGACGAGTCGGCGCCCTTCCACTGCGGGTCGTTGTCGGGAAAGAGCTGCCCGATGTCGTCCAGCCCGAGCGCCCCGAGGATCGCATCCGTTACCGCGTGATAAACCACATCCCCATCCGAATGCGCAGCACACCCGCGGTCGTGTTCCAGCTCAACGCCACCGACGATAAGGGGCAAGCCTTCTTCAAGGCGGTGCAGATCAAAGCCGTGGCCGATTCGGGGATGTCTACTGATTGGAATTCTCCTGAACGCGTGTCTAGCAGCACTGCCAAAGAAAACGAGCGTCTGAACCATCGGCCTTCACGAAAGCGTAACCGATGCCAGCATCCCCGAAATTGATATGAAAAGGGACGCTGCCAGAATCAAGCTGAAGCGCGAGGAGCCAGTCTATGGCTGGCTCCGAAGGAAACTCATCATTCTGCAAGAATCCCGGAACCCCTCCAATCTTATTACCAGATGTCGCATCGACGTATCGGTCGCCGTCGGCGTCATCCATTTTCAATAACTGATCTTGAGACAGAAATTCGGGCTCGGATATCGAAGTGTGATCAACGTGGAACTCACACGAAACAGGCGAGAGTCGCTTTCGGCCAAATTTCTTTTTCATGGCATAGAGACCTGGCCCATTCTCAATTGGATTGGTGGTAACCGAAGCAATATTCCCTGGCTGAAGCAACAGGCAGTTTTCGCCACCCTCGGGCTCCCAAGTCCCATCAATGTATTCATCACCATCATCACTCATAAAGAGATAGGCGAATTGCGCTGTGCCTTGGTAGCCTTCGATTCGCTGCAAACTGAACTGCCCGATAAATTGCATCGGCTTCCCGGTGGAACGGCTAAGTGGCCACTCGGGCTGTTCCAGCCAGACCGGCTGCCCCCCAAACTTATCGATTAATTCTGAGATTGGTTTCTTAGCAGGGCGAAACGATAGTCGGTGTGATGTCGGCATAGATCACCTCACTTCAATCCGTACTCTTTGAGCTTCCGGTAGAGCGTGCGTTCGCCGATGCCGAGCATTTTGGCGGCTTGTTCGCGGTTGCCGCCGGTGGTGCGGAGGGTGTCGCGGATGGCTTGTTTTTCGAGTTGGTCGAGCGACATGCCGCCGGTGTTGATCGGGGCGGACGCGTCGCCTTCGCCGCCGGCCGTCGCTTGCGACACTTCCGGGGGGAGGTGGCGGGGCTCGAGGGTGTCGCCGTCGGCGATGACGACCATGTTCTGGATGACGTTCATGAGCTGGCGGACATTGCCGGGCCAGTCGTACTGCATCAAGGTCATCTGCACGTCCTCGGCGATCGCGGGGACTTCCTTTTCCATCTCGTTCGCGTAGCGTGACACAAAATGGCGGGTCAGCAGCGGGATGTCTTCCCGGCGTTCGCGCAGGGCGGGCAGCTTGAGCTCGACGCCCTTGATGCGGAAGTACAGGTCCTCGCGGAACTCGCCCTCTTTGACCCGCTCGGCAAGGTCGTGGTTGGTCGCGCTGACGAGGCGGACGTCGACGATGCGCGGCTCGTTGGAACCGACGCGGACGACCTCGCCGGACTGGAGGACGCGGAGGAGCTTGGCCTGCATGCTCTTGGGCATGTCGCCGACTTCGTCGAGGAAGAGCGTGCCGTGGTTGGCGTATTCGAATCGGCCCTGGCGGTCTTTCTCGGCGCCGGTGAACGCGCCGCGGACGTGGCCGAAGAGTTCGTCTTCGAGGATGGACTCCGACAAGCCCGCGCAGTTGAGCGGGGCGAACTGGCGCTTGGCGCGTTTGGAGTTGTTGTGGATGGCCTGGGCGACGAGTTCTTTGCCGGTGCCGGATTCGCCGGTGATGAGCACGGGAATGGGGCTGGGGGCGATCTGCTTCATCGTGGCGATGAGCTGACGGATGGGCGGGGAGTTGCCGATGATGCCCTCGAAGCCGTACTGGTCGTCGAGGCGGGCGCGGAGGTCGTCGTTCTGGGCGCGGAGGAAGACGGTGTTGATCGCGTTAGAACAAAGCGTGCGGAAGACGTCGAGGTCGAGGGGTTTTTCGATGAAGTCGAAGGCGCCGCCCTTGATGGCGGCCTTGGCGGTGGGGACGTCGCCGTGGGCGGTGACCATGACGGTCTCGGCGTTGGGCTGGGTGGAGCGGGCGGCGGCAAGGACGTTCATGCCGTCGTCCTCGGCGTCCATCTTGAGGTCGGTGACGACGAGGTCGAAGTTGCCGTGGGCGAGTTCGTCCTTGGCGTCGTCGAGGGAGTGGACGAGCGTGCAGACGTGGCCGAGGCGGCGCAACGCCTCGGCCATGACCTCGGCGTGGTCGGGCTCGTCGTCGATGACCAGGACCTGGGCGGTGATGGCTTCGGGGGCGTCGGGGGTGGAATCGGGAGGGGTCATGTAATGATTGGGTGATGGGGCGATTTGGTGATTGGGTGAATAAACATCGAAGCGCCGCGACTTGTCGCGTGGATGTCGTCAACACGCCGGGGACACAACTATAATTCAAGGCTATGGTAGACGCCGAATCGACCCCCAACTCGAAACGCATCGGCTGCGTGTCGTACCTCAACGCCAAGCCGCTTATTCACGGGCTGCCGGCGGAGGCGGGCGAGCTGCAGCTGGAGGTGCCGTCGCGGCTGATCGGGCGGCTCTTGTCCGGGGAAGTCGACCTGGCGTTGTGCTCGGTGGTGGACCATTTTTTCCATCCCGAGGCGACACGGCTGGTGCCGGTGGGCGGGATCGCGTGTGAGGGGCCGACGCTGACGGTGCGTTTGTTCAGCCGGGTGCCGATGGAGAAACTGACGAAGATCCACGCGGACACGGACAGCCATACGTCCGTGTTGCTGCTGCGGGTGTTGCTGCATGATCTTTACGGGCTGACGCCCGAGCTGGTGCACTACGACACGCGGGCCCAGCTCGCGGGGCAGACGCCCGTGGACCCGGCGCACCCGCCCGAGGCGATGCTGCTAATCGGCGACAAGGTGGTGACGAACGCGCCGCCGGCGACGGTGTACCCATATCAGCTGGATTTGGGCGCGGCGTGGCATGACCTCACAGATCGGCCGTTCGTGTTTGCGACTTGGCTGGCGAAAGCGGACGGCGAGCTCGGCGAGTTGCCGACGGTGTTGAGTGAGACGCTCAAAGCGAACCTCGGGCGGCTGGATGAGATTGTGCAGACCTACGCGGCGACGCACGGTTGGCCGGCGGACATGGCGGCGGAGTATCTCGGGAACATTCTTCGGTTTGAAGTTGGCGAGCGGGAGTTGGACGCGATCGCGCATTTCCGCGGGCGTCTGGAGTCATTGGGGTTGATTGAATCATTGGATGTGTCGGACACGAAACGCGTTTCGAGTGAGTCGTGAGCCGTGGCACCCCGGGTCATTGACCCGGGGCTAACTTTGGGATGGATATCGCACGCACCGCACCCGCCTATCGCTGCAAGCCGATCGCCGACGTCGCCCCGACGTGGCTGGCGCTCGACGAGATGCACCGCGCGACGATGCTGCACAACGCCGAGGCGTTGCACGACCAGCTCGACCCCGACGCGGCGTATCCCTTCGAGTTCATCGCGTTCCGCCTCACCGGGTTTCGGCGGGACTACGGCGACGACTCGCTGCTCGTGGGCGAAGCGGTGTTGCCGGACCTGCGCACGCTGATCGACCGGCTGAGCAAGTCCGCCCCCCTGCCTGCGTCCGACGGCGACGCGGTCACGGCCGACGCCTTGGCGGGGCGACTCAATGTGAGCACCAAGACGCTGTCGCGGTGGCGGAAAGCGGGGCTGCGTTGGCGGTGGATCACGCCGATGAAGGGGGCCCGCCCGGTGATCGGGTTCACCGCCGATGCGATCGAGCACTTCCAGGCCAAGCAGTCCAAACGCGTCGCCAAGGCCACGACATTTAGCCAACTGTCGCCCAAGCAGCGGCAGCGGATCATCGACCGCGCCCGCCGGCTCTCGGCCACGACCGACGCCACGTTCAACCAAGTTGCTGCACACCTCGCCAAACGTACCGGCCGGGCGCTCGAGACCATCCGACTGATCCTCGAGAAACACGACCAGCAGCAGGCCGACCCCGAGGACAAGCTGTTTGCCGACCGCACCGGGCCGTTGACCGCACGGCAGAAGCGGCTGATCTCGCGGGCGCACCGGATGGGCGTGGGCGTGGGCAAGTTGGCCGAGCGTTTTCGGCGGAGCCGGGCGACAATCCACCGCGTCGTGCTGGACCGCCGGGCGGCGCGGGCGCTGCGTCTACGGCTGGAGGTCATCCCCAACGCTAACTTCGAGCGAGAAGACGCGGCAGACGTTTACCTGCGTGCCAGCCTGGAACCCGTCAAAGCCAGCAAGCACACGCGACTCTCGGCCGTGCCGCTCGACGGCCTGCCCGAGGCGATGCACCCGCTCTACACCCAGCCCGTGGTCAGCCCCGACAAGGTGCGTTCGCTGTTTCTGCGCTACAACTTCCTCAAGCACCGTGCGATCGTCACCCGCGAAAAGTTCGCCCACGCCCCGGCCCGCGCCGGCGACCTGAACCATTTCGAGGCCGACGTCGCCCGGGCCGCGCGGGTGCGCAGCTTGCTCGTGACCTGGCACCTCCCCGTGGTGTTGTCGGTGGCGCGGCGTCACCTCGTGGGCAAGCCCGACAACACGCCGACCCACCTGCTTGAGTTGCTGGAGCTTGGCAACCCCGTGCTGATCGACGCGGTGGAAAGCTACGACGCGGCGGCCAAGCCGCGGTTCGACTCGGTGCTGACCAACCGCTTGCTGCAAACGTTCGCTACGCCTGTGGGCACGTTCGCCAAGCGTGGCCCGGGCAAGGCCCGCAAACGCGCCAGTGCTGCGGAAGTGATGCAGCGCATGATCAACCTCGCGGATGAGTCGGGCGTGCACCTGGCGATCACCGAGCCGGCGCCGGAGAACCCGGAAGACGGATCGGATTGAGTGGGATTGCTCCCTGTGCCAGCGGGAGAGGGTGCTGAGCGTAATGGCGAGACCACAAGCATTGTGGACTCGCGTGCCCCCTCCGACCCGCATTGCGGGCCACCTCCCCCGAGGGGGGAGGGGTTTATCGAACGCAGCCCGGACAATCAGGGGTTGAGATTGCCCAGGTCGTACTCCAGCCGCATTGTGCTGGGCATGAGGTAGTTGGCGCCGCGGTAGGTGTAGACCCGGCCGGAGACGACGAAGACGACTTCGTCGCCGAGCTCGACCACCTGGTCTTCCATCAGCTCCAGCAGCTTGCAGGGCATGATCAGCATCGGGGCCTCGGCCGACTCGGGGTCGTTGCCGTCGGCTTCAAAGGCGAACATCACGTTCGACGCCTCGCCGCCGAACGACCCGCCGAGTCCGCGGATGAGTCGGCCCGAGCGGTTCACCAGGTACACGCCCTCACGCAGCAGCTTTTCCTCGCCCTTGGTCTTGGGCTTGATGCCCTGCAGCACCTCGTCGAGCTCAATGTCGACCGGCGAGGCCACGGGGCTGGTGTCGGGGCGGGTCGGGGCTTCGCCGCGTTCGTCCAGCAGCGATTCCATCAGCTCGATCGGGTCGGGGGCGCCGCCGTCGCCGCCGGCGCTCTCGAACGTGGCTTCGGGGCTGGTCACGTCGAGTTCGGTTTCGATCGGGGCGGCGGGCTTGGCGTCGGCCTCTTCGTTCTCCACGCGGGTGCCGGGCGGCAGCTTGCGGGTGCCCGCGATGCCGGTGGGCAGCAGGTAGTTCACGCCGCGGTAGGTGTGGACCTGTCCGGTGAGGCTGAAGCCCAGGTCGTCGCCGCGGCGCTGTTCGATCGTGTCCTGCATCGAGGCGAGGCGTTGGCATTTCTGAACGATCATCGGCCGCAGGTCCGGCTGCCCCGACACCGGATCAAACGCGAATACCCAGAACGTCCCGTCTTCGACCGACAGCAGCTCGCCGGGGCGTTCGATGATGAACTCGCCCTCACGACGGAGCTTGGGCAGCGGCGCACCGGGCAGCACACCTATGACCGACGCGTCCAGGTCGACCGCCGACGCGGGGACGCCGACGCGGTTGGGGATGGTTTCGATTGCCGGCGAACTGGTCGGCGCTTCGCTGGGGGCCGCTTCGCGTTCCGCGATGAGGTTGTCGATGAGCTCGCGGGGAGACGAGGCGTTCTGCGCGACAGCCGATCCACTCGCGAGCAGCGACAGGGTCAGAGACAAGCAGTAACAGGCGGGGTGTTTGGGCATGGGCGACCGTGGGCGCGTCTGGTCCCGGTGAGAGGGTTCGGATTATTCCGCAGCAGTTTCAGACTTCAGCGGCTGCTTCGAGGGCGGAAGCGCGGGCTGAGGCAGGTTGTCCGGGTCGACACGCCAGGCCCGGATGCTCACCGCCGACCAGCCGAAGCCGGCCTCCCACACCAGGTCCACGGTGGACAGACGACGCCCGCTGTTGCTGGGACGCACCACGTCGACCTTGGCGTCAGCGCCGCGGATGTAGACCGCCCGGACCTCGACGCTGGGGAACTCGCCGATGACGGCCGGCTCGTTGATCACCTCGAGCTCGGTTTCGCTCTTGATCGGCTTGCCCTTCTCGTCCAACTCGACCACGGGCACATTCGTCGGGATGATCGCGTCGTCGCCCAACGCGTTCACCACGATGGCGTAGGTCTCGGGCGTCGTGCGTGGGGGCAGCGCCACGTAGTACGGGCTGTTGAACGGCTCGTTCTCCAGCGTCTTCTGGATCGACGCGACGGAGACCTCGATCACCGGCTTGGTGTTGGGGTTGTTCGACGCCCAGTCGCCGTTCTCCGGCGGGATGTTGGTGTACACAGAGCAGCCCGTGGCGAGCATCGCGACAAGCAGCATCGGCAGCAATTTCAACGGCATGTGGATCGTCCCTGATCGAGTGAAGAAGTCGTACACGACATGATATCACACGCGGGGGATGGATCGGCGTGTCCTGCCTCAACGTTTAGCCGCGGATCGTAGATCCGCGTTCAGACGCAAATGTGGGATGGCCAACGGCGATCTGCGATCGCCCGCTAAACGTGAAATCACTCCACGGTGACCGACTTCGCGAGGTTGCGGGGCTTGTCGACGTCGTGGCCGCGGAGGACGGCGGCGTGGTAGGCCAGCAGCTGCAGCGGCACGACGGTGAGCATCGGCTGCAGGGCCTCGGCGACGTGGGGCACGCGGAAGACGAAGTCGGCGTACTTCTCGATCTGCGTGTCACCCTCGGTCGCCACGGCGAGGACGCGGCCGCCGCGGGCTTTGACCTCTTCGATGTTGCTGATGACCTTGTCGTATTGGCTGCCCTGGGTGGCGATGAAGACCACGGGCATGCCGTCGTCGATCAGCGCGATCGGGCCGTGCTTCATCTCGGCGGCGGGCATGCCCTCGGCGTGGATGTAGCTGATCTCCTTGAGCTTGAGCGCCCCTTCCATCGCGACGGGGTACGAGTAGCCCCGGCCGAGGAACAGCCAGTTGTCGCGGTCGACCACCTTCTCGACGGCGTCGCGGATCATGTCCGACTGCTTGACGATCGTGGCGATGTGGTCGGGGATCTGTTCGAGTTGGCGGAGGTAGTCGGCGACGGTCTCGGGGGCGAGGAACCGGCGGCGGCCGCAGTACAGGGCCATCATCGTGAGCACGGCGACCTGGCCGACGAACGCCTTGGTCGAGGCCACGCCGATCTCCGGCCCGACGCGGAGGTACACCCCCGCATCGGTGTCGCGGGACATGGTCGAGCCCACGACGTTGACCGCACCCAGCGCCAGCGCGCCGCGGTCTTTCGCTTCGTGCAGCGCGGCCAAGGTGTCGGCGGTTTCGCCGGACTGGCTGATCGAGATGATCACGCTGCCCTCTTCGATGATCGGGTTGCGGTAGCGGAATTCGCTGGCGTAGTGGGCGACCGACGGCATCTTGGCCAGGTCTTCGAAGAGGTATTCGCCGATGAGCCCGGCGTGATACGCGGTGCCTTGGGCGCTGAGGATGATGCGTTTGGCCCGGACGAGTTCACGGGAGAGGTTCGACAGGCCGCCGAGCACGATGGTGCCCTCGCGGGTGTCGATGCGGCCGGTGAGGCAGGTGCGGATCGCCTCGGGCTGCTCCATGATCTCTTTGAGCATGTAGTGCTCGTAGCCGCCGAGCTCGATCTCCTGGAGGTCGATCTCCAGCTCGGTGACCTGCTGGGTGACCTCGACGTTATCAATGGTCGTGGTGCGGAAGTCCACGGCCCAGGGCTTGCCGGTGGCCTTGGCGGCGGCGATGTCGATGCCCGCGTTCTGCCCCCAGCCGTCGACCGGTCCGGCGCAGAGGCGGGCGACCTGGTAGTCGTCGAGGGTGATGGCCTGGGTGGTGTGGGCGACGATGGCGCTGGGGTCGGAGGCGACGACGTAGGCGTTCTCCGCGACGCCGATCATCAGCGGGCTGCCCTTGCGGGCGGCGACCAGGGTGTGCGGCTCGTTGGTGCAGGTCACGGCGATGGCGTAGGCACCGGTGACCTCACGCAGCGCAGTCTGCACGGCGGTCTCGAGCGCCGCCGAGGCGTTATCGCTTTCGGGGGCCGACTCGTAGAGCTCGGCGATGAGTTTGGCCAGGACCTCGGTGTCGGTCTGGCTGGTGAAGACGTGGCCCTTGCCTTCGAGGTAGGTGCGCAGGGCGCGGTAGTTCTCGATGATGCCGTTGTGGACGAGGCTGATGGTGTGGCCGGACTTGGTGGTGCCGGTGTGGGGGTGGGCGTTTTGCTCGGTGGGTTCGCCGTGGGTGGCCCAGCGGGTGTGGGCGATGCCGAGGGTGCCGCGGTAGCGGTCGGGCTCGGCGGTGATGAGGTCTTCCAGGACGCTGACGCGGCCGACACTGCGGGCGTACTCGACGCCCTGGGGGGTGGTGATGGCGACCCCGGCGGAGTCGTAGCCGCGGTATTCGAGGCGCTTGAGGCCTTCGACGAGCAGCGGCGCGGCTTGCTTGTTGCCGACGTATGCCACGATTCCACACATGTGCTGATTCCTCGGCCCGATGGCCTGCCCCTGGGGGCGATTTGAGATCGAATCCCTGTACGATTCCCCCGGGCACGCCTGGGACGGACGCGCCGCCCAAGTGTGCCACCATTATAGAGAAGTGCTATCGATCCACCGCACCCGCGACCCCGCCGAAGCGGAAGTTGGGGAAGGGTTTACGGCTGTGCCCATCTCTGCGGGTTGTACGGGCATGGGCACGTGGTGGTTCGTCTGGAGCGGGGCCCGGGGGTCGTCGGGGAGGTCGATCTCCCAGAACCCCTGCCCCAGCGGGTACTTGTCGCTGGTCATGCAGGGAGAACCCGCATTGAGGCACTCGAACGCGGGGCCGTAATTGAACGACGATTTGGCGGGGTCGGCCCCGTCACGCGGCGGCGGGCTGGGCAGGGCGTGCCAGGGCTTGTGGATGTGGCCGTGGATGTAGATCACCCGGCCGCGGCAGGCGGTCAGCTCACGCCGTAACGCCTCGGCCTCTCGGAGGTCGTGCGACCAGGCACTGGGCACGCGCGGCGGCAGGCTGCAGGGGTAGTGGCACAGCACGACGAGCGCCTCGTCTTCGGGCACCTCACGGATGGCGTGCACCGCCGCGTCGAACTGGTCTCGGCCGAGCGCCCCGCGGGAGAACATGCGGTTCGGGATCGCCGAGTCGAGCGCGAGCAACCGCCACCCGGGCCGGAGCTGGCGGACGTGGGGAAACTCATCGGGCATGACTTGGTTGAGGATCTTCTCGATGCGTTTGACCCGCCGACTCTTGAACGTGTAGCGGTCGTGGTTGCCCGGCACCAACACCCCGCCCTCCGGCGCGGCCTCGACCAGCGGGGCCACGACATCCATCAGGTCTTCGAACTCGCGCTCCAACGAAGACGTGCTCACGTCCCCCGAGAACAGCACCATCTCCGGCGACAACGACTTGGCGTGTTCCACCAGGTCGGGCAGCAACGCGTGGTTGAACCGGTGCCGACGATTCATGAGCAGGTTGGTGTGGGCGAACAACCGCTTGCTGACCAGCCGGCGCGGGTGGACGTCAAGGGTGAAGAGATGGATGTCGCCGAGGACGATGAGTTTCATAGTTCAAAAGCGCTGTTGCATCAGCTATCTCTACTCTACCCGGTATCGATGCGCAACATCAGGCACGGACGATAATGAAAATCGTAATCGGCAATCAAGCTCAATCTTCTGAAGGTTCCAACTCAAACCACTCCAGGCTATGAATCTTCGTCTTGATTCCAACAATATGGAGGTGGAGCGCCAAATTCTGAACTTCCCCATCCACCGGTAAGTTGTAGTAAGTGCGTCCGTTAATCAGGATCTGCCCGTGGTTACCGACGCGGTAGAACTCAATGACATGGCGTTTGTCCCAGCCCCACCCTAGCCAGCGTGCGGGAAGGCCTAATCGCCCGATCTGGCTATAGCCACGTACATCGAGATAGTAGTAGTCATTGGTGTGATGGCGGATGCCGGTCCCTAGAATCGTGGAGCGGCCTTTCCAGTAGCCGTGGTCCTTCCCGTCCATCCCTGGCTCGTCGTAGTTGACGATATTGAGATTAACCGCGTTGTAGAACTTGGGATTCATCTTCCCGTTGGGTAGGCATTGCAGTTCCATACGTACGCCGAAATCACCGATTGGCTCGGGGCTGTACAGGAAGGCTTGCCGGTAGGACCCCGGCTTAGGCGAGGTGGTAAAGGGCTCGCCGAGCCAGACCTCGTCATTCAGCGATTGAGACATTCCTCCAAAGGTCCAACGTTCGCCGGGTTCACACTGCTGCAAGAGCGGGCGGCGTTCAAGGGTGCTCGCGATCGTAGCCGGGTCAGGGGCATCTGGATCGCGGTCTAAGTCGCCCGCGGCGCGGTGCAACGCCTGCCAGAACACAAATGATTCGACATCCAGATCGCGGAACAGGTTGGGTCGGCTTCTTACGATATCGACCGCTTCAAATCCGAGGCCACCGGCCCGGGCAGTCATCAAGCGCAAACCCGCTTTGGGCTGCCAGGGCTCGTCGTTGCTCAGGTCGCGGAACTCTTCCCGTTCAAGCATTTTCCCCGCCAATGCCCAGTCGCCGTGGTAGTACCGCGAGTGAAACGCCATCGCGTACATCAATTCGTCTTTGGGGTACCCAGCCTTCAACGCTGCAGCAAACGCGGTGTCCGCCCAATCCCACTCCCCAACTTCCGCCCAGCACATCCCCATGATCATCACACGGTCCCAGCGCTGATTCCGGTTGCCGTGCTTCCAATACCAGATCACGTAATTGATCGTGGGTGTCACCTTCACACCCAAGGATCCCGCCGGGATCTTCAGTTCACGCCGTCCGGTGTCGCAGTTCCAGATGCGCAAATTACTTTCACGTTCCAAGTCAGGGAAGACCGTATTGCGGTCGTGCAGCGTCACCGGCTCGCCGTCGACCGAGACAATCACCTCATCCTTCTCGACCCCCCATTTCTCAGCCGTAGATCCCTCCCGGACATAGGTCACACGTAAACCTTGCGCAGGCGTCTCATCGTCGTAAAGCACCGCCAACACGGTGTTGTCATAGCTTTCCATCAAGCGGAAGGAAGGCGGGCCGAGGTAATTCTCGAGTTCCATCAGCAACTCCCGCTTGCTGAATTTGGCCTCAAACAGCGGCTCATCTGCAAATACAGCAAACGAAAAGAATGCCGCCAAAAATACGCACGTTACAGGCCAAACCCGGAACCAGACTTTGTGATATGCGCTTTGCAAAGCCATCCCTCGAAAATGGTGCCGTCTATCAAAAAATGATTAACGCCATGATATCCAAAAAACGACATAAGACGGGGCAAAGTGGGTTGCCGATGATTACGGACGGGATGCCGGGGAGCCCGCCCAGACCAAAGACTCTCCGCTTTCAACACGGTGTACTAGGCCCTTAGGTAGTTCGTGGTGATTAATGGCATCAATCCTGAGCTCATCGAAGGTCAGGCTGAACCCGACGTTATGGATGTGGATACCTAGGTCGGTAGCGGCGGGGTCGAGGTGGGTCAGCAAGAGGGTTTGCCCGTCGAGCTGGATCTGGCCGAACGACCCGACCCTTACGAGCCGGAGGGTGTGTTGGGTCACGCCGTCGCATGTGAACCATGGCGAAACACGGCCGTATCTGCCGGAAAAACCTTGGCTCCGGACGGTCAGCAACGACGGCTGATTCTCCGCCCAGTTATCAACCTGTAGATCCATCCCCAGCACGATGTCTGTGCCCGACCAATATTTTTCGATATCGCCGTCCCACGCATGCGCCTCGGATAGATCCGCTACATGGATCGCCAGGTTGGTTGGCCACTCTGCATGCGGCTGGCCATTCGCCCGGAGGGAGAAGGTCGCTTGGAGATCAAAGTCACGCAATCTATTGGCACGGTGCACCAGCCCGTGTTTGTAGTGCCCGGGGCGTGCGGTGGTCGCGAACGGCCGCCCCGCCAATATGGGCTTGATCAACTCCATCTCGACTTCCCCAAACACCGGGCCGCTCCATGGCTGCATGTCTTTTTGGATGTTGTGCCGCGCGGTATTGGCGTCGGCTAGTTCGACTGGTGTGGGGCCCTCGGGGAATCGCTCAAGGCCATGCGACGCAAGCCAGCGATGTTGGGCGGGCTTGTCGAGCGAAGTGAAACTGTCACGCCCGCCTAAGGCCAGGCAGTCGATCATGGACTGCCAGTCCCCCGCCGCACGGGCCGCGATATAACCATCGAAGGGGTTGATGCCTGCGGGGAATGCTTCGTTGCGGATAGATAGAGCCTTCACATTCTGCCCCGCCTCCGCCCAACGGCCCTGGCCCATCAAGGCATTGAATAACAGGACATCCGAAAACGCATCGAGCTGATACCCCGCTTCCGCGGCACGACTCAACAGAGGGGCGACAAATCGGAACTGTTGTTTTTCCAGCTTGAAGACGGCGGCCAAAAGATAACTGTCCCAGTCCGGGCTGCGTTGCCCCGAATGCAAGTACCAGGCCGCCTGAGGTACGTAATAAATCATCCGGATCCCTACCCGGCCCGGCTTCACTGAAAACTCAAGGGCCTCACGTCCCTGTCGAACAATATGCAGGGTCTGTCTTTTGCGATCTGAACGGTGACTATTGAATTCAGAGCTATAGACAACGGGATGCTCGTCCAAGTGTGTGATGACATCCCCGGGTTGAATCTCTAATCGCTGTGCCTGCGTGTTTGGAAAGGTTTGATTGATCAATCGGCCACTCAGCGGCCAGAGTTTTTCGAGGTTTGCGTCGGAGATATCCAAGCCGAACATCGCTTGCTTCGCGGCCAGCTCGACCTGCCTTGCCGTGATCTCGCCGGTGTCGAGAGCGGCAGGGTCGAAAACAGTTTGGCTAGGTTCCTGGGCCCGCGCTAATCCCCCGACCAACAGCAATAATGTAATGGCGAAGAGTGATCGAAGGCCTTGGCTAAACGTTGGCTTCACATGATTCATACGCTTTACTTTCCTCAGGCAGGGCCGCATCCCCCTCGACGCCCGGGCCGTCCTGGGAGTAGTAGTAGGCCAAGACCGCGCGCCAATCGTCGGTGGACTTGACCTTAATGAACGACTGCTTGATCGCGTCGGCCTGCGGGTGGTGGCGGCTGAACTTGATGCCGAACTTGCGCATCATGCGCGACGCCTGGCCCTCGCCGTGGAGGCGGACGGACAGGTCGAAGTGTTCGAGCAGGACGTCGCGTTGCTCGTGGATGGTCGGAGCGACCGCGGCCTGACTGGCCATGATCGCGCGGGCCTGGGTGAAGATCCACGGGTTGCCGATGCAGCCGCGGGCGACGCTGACCCAGTCGACGCCGGTCTGTTCGAGCATGCGGAAGATGTCGTGGGCGGTCCAGATGTCGCCGGAGCCGCCCAAGGTGAATTTCGGATTTTGGATTTCGGATTTCGGATTTGGGGCCGCAAGCGATGGCGTGGCGGCGGACGGGGCGTCGCTGTCTTGCTGCGAAACCCCAATTCCCAAATCCGAAATCGGCTCGCTGAACTTCCCGAGCTTGTAGCGACGCGCGATCTCCTCAAGCTTCTCCCACTTCCCCGGGCCGACGTACTTCTGCTGCACCGTTCGGCAGTGCACCGTCGCCCCGGCGTAGCCCAAACGCATGGCCGCCTGGAACACCTGATGGAAGTTCTCTTCCATTTCCGGCGTGTCGTCGTAGGCCCGGCGCAGCTTCGTCGTCAGCGGATACCCCGCGGGCACGGCCGCTTTCACGGCCTCCAGGATCGCAATCGCCTCCTCGGGCACGCTCAGCAGGTGCCCGCCGCGACACTTTTTCTTGATCTTCTTCACCGGGCAGGCCAGGTTCACGTCCACCACGTCGTAGCCCAGCCCCACGAGGATCTTCGCCCCCGCGGCGATGTCATCGGGGTGGCTGCCCATGAGCTGGCCGCAGATCGGGTGGTCGCCCTCAGGGATCTCAGCGTGCTTCAGCCCCTTGCCCCCGGCGATGAGGAACGCGTCGAGCATCGCCTCGGTGATGCAGTAGGGGCTGCCGTGCTTCCGGGCGACCATCCGCATCGCCGCGTCGGAGTAGCCCGCCAGGCCCGCCTGGTAGAACGGCGCATCGATCGCCACCCCGCCCAGCGAGAGCGGTGGCGACCCGACGGGCGTGCTCTCCGGGGCCGGGGTGCTTCCGGGGGCACTTCCGGGGGTGGGGGCGGGTTTGCTCGGGACGATCATGGCGGGCATTATAGGTTGGATATGCGTTTAGCCCCGCTTCGTCGTCGATTGGCCTCGTGGATGGTGCCCCTTGCCGGGGGCCTGGCGTTCTGCCTGCTGGCCGGCTGCACCCCCCCGCTCACCATGAGCCAGGAAGAAGAACGCGAGCGACTCGCTACACTGGACTACCCCGCCGACGCCACGTATGGCCCGGACCTGGACATCGTCGTCCGCCGCGAGGGCCCCAACCTCACCTTCGTCAACCGCACCGCGCAGCCCTACCGGGATGTGCGTGTTTGGCTGAACCAGGAATACGTCCGCGACCTGCCCGCCATCGAGATCGGCCCGAGCAACCGCTTCGACCTCAACCGCTGGATCAACGAACACCGCGAGCCGTTCCCCGTCGGAACGTTCCTCGCCCCCGACGCCGCGTTCCCGGTCGTCCTCGCGGAAATGCTCGATATGGACACCGGGCTACGGCACCGGCTGCTAGTCTGGCCGGACGAGACACCGTAGGAAATAGGTGTTGGGGGCTTGGGTGTTGGGTGTTAGGCAAAGACATCCAATCCCGTCAACAGCTCGCGCCTCGCAGTTGATCGCGAACCACAAAACTAAGCCCCCAAGCCCCTAAGCCCCCAACTTCTAAACCCCAAGCCCCCAACCCCCAAGCCCCCAACATGACCACCGCCACCGCCCAGCCCGTTGATGCTTCTGTTTTCGATCTCTCGCCCGCCGAGCTGTACTCGCGCTACCGCAAGAACCTGTGCAAGGTGCCCGGGCTGAACATGACGCTGGACATCAGCCGGATGCCGTTCGGCAAGAGCTTCTTCCGCGTGATGGAGCCCGCGATGCAGCACGCCTACGCCGAGATGGAAAAGCTCGAGAGCGGCGCGATCGCCAACCCCGACGAGAACCGCATGGTCGGCCACTACTGGCTCCGCGCTCCGGGCCTCGCCCCCGAGCCCGACCTGACCAAGGCCATCCACGACACCGTCGAAGACATCAAGGCCTTCGTCGACGCGGTCCACACCAAGGCCGTGAAACCCGCGACCGCCGCGAAGTTCACCGACGTGCTGTCCATCGGCATCGGCGGCAGCGCCCTGGGCCCCCAGTTCCTCGCCGACGCTTTGGGCGGCATCAAGCGTAAAGACAAGATAAAGGTCCACTTCATCGACAACACCGACACCGACGGCATCCGCCGGACGCTCGACGGCCTGGGCGCGAAGATGAAGTCCACCCTCGTGCTGGTCATCTCCAAATCCGGCGGCACCCCCGAGCCCCGCAACGGCATGATCGAAGCCAAGGCCGCCTTCGAAGCCAAGGGCCTGGACTTCGCCAAGCACGCCGTGGCCATCACCGGCGACGGCAGCCAGCTCGACGGCGTCGCCAAGGGCGAGGGATGGCTCAAGATCTTCCCCATGTGGGACTGGGTCGGCGGACGCACCTCGGTCATGGCGACCGTCGGACTCGTGCCGCTGGCGCTGCAAGGCATCAAGATCGACGACTTTCTGGCCGGTGCCCAGAAGATGGACGAGATCACCCGCAAGACCTTCACCAAGAAGAACCCCGCCGCCCTGCTCGCCCTGATGTGGCACCTCGCGACCAACGGCAAGGGCGAAAAAGACATGGTCATGCTGCCCTACAAAGACCGCCTGCTCCTGCTGTCGCGCTACCTGCAGCAGCTGGTCATGGAGTCGCTGGGCAAAGAATACGACCTGGACGGCAACCCCGTGTACCAGGGCATCGCCGTGTACGGCAACAAGGGCAGCACCGACCAACACGCCTACGTCCAACAACTCCGCGAAGGCGTGAACAACTTCTTCGCCACGTTCATCGTCGGCCTGCAAGACACCACCACCCCCGGCAAGAACGTCATCGAAGTCGAAGACGGCGTCACCGCGGGCGACTACCTCAGCGGCTTCTTCCAGGGCACCCGCACCGCCCTCTTTGAGAACGGCCGGGGCAGCATGACCATCACCTGCGACAAGATCGACGCGAAGACCGTCGGCGCGCTGATCGCGTTGTACGAACGGGCTGTGGGTTTCTACGCCACCCTGGTGAACATCAACGCCTACCACCAGCCCGGCGTCGAAGCGGGCAAGAAGGCCGCCGCCACCGTGCTGGAAGTCCAAGCCAAGGCCGTCGCCGCCCTGACCGCCACCCCACAAAACCCCGTGCAGATCGCCGAAGCGATCGGCGATGCCGACGCGGTCGAAACCATCGACCTCACCCTCGCCCACCTCGCCGCGAACAAGCGGATCGGGAAGAAAGGCGCGGGGTACCTCGCAAACTAAACACAACCGGGGCAGTTATGAAGATCGATTTAAAATGGATGCTTTGTTTCGTAGCGTTTGCGTCTTTAGCGGGCTGTCACACGCCCGAACGGAAGACCAAAACGTTTGACGAAACGGTCGAGGATGGCAAAAAAGAAGCAGTGGCGGCTGCGGTCGAAGCATTAAGTGCAGACGCCGAGCCGTTCGAGCCAACCCGAGGAATATTCGACAACGATCGCCCGGCTTGGTATCGGCAAGGCCGACTAATTCTTCACCATAACGTAAAGTCGAACGTCTACGTCATCCCCGACGCCAAGGGGAATAGGCTGGTATCGATTGTTGCCAATCATCACAAATCTGTACCAAGGATGGTGTTTGAACCCAAACCCAATTGCTTAGTGTGGCTGGAACCTATTGATGAAGAAACTCAACACATCACGGTAACCGACCTTAAAGCCAACTGGCACGAAGCCTATATCGTGACCAACGAAGGCGTTCGGCCATTCGGAGCAGAAGCCTACCGGGACGAGATTGCAGAACTTAATGCTTCTCGGGCTTTCTTCGGCTCGCTCCGCGAAGACTTACCCAAATAGGCAATCGTGGCCCGAATTGGTCAATCGATCAGGTCGAGCAGTTGCTGCTCGTCGAGTTCTTCATTACAAACCACCATGACCGTCGGCTCCCCGAGGTACTTCTGGGCCGCGGCGCGGACGTCTTCGGCGGTGAGGGCCTCGACTTCGGCGAGGAAGGTGCGGCCGGTGAGGTCGTCGACGCCGTAGAGCAGGTCGAGGGCCTGGCCCATGGCGAGGCTGCTGTTGCTCTGGCGGCCAAAAAACTCGTTGGTGAGCACCTTGGCTTTGGCGCGGGCGAGGGTGTCGTCATCCACCAGTTCGGTGCGGGCCCGCTCGGCGACGGCGAGGGTGCGTTCGAGTGCGTCGTCGACCGTATCCGCCTGGGTGTTAAAGAGCATCGTGAAGTAACCGGGCACGAGGCCGGAGGATGCCCCGGCGCTGCTGGCGTAGACCAGACCCGGGCCACGGCCGCGCAGTTCCTGTTGCAGCCAACCCGCGGGGAAGTCGCCGATGACGCGGGACAGCACCTGGATCACGGCGTAGTCGGCGCTGTCACGCGTGATACCCGGGCCAAAGCCAACTTGAACCGCGGCGATGGGTTTGTTGGTCTCGACGATCGTGAGGCCGGGCTTGGGGGCATCGGGTTGAGGCAAGGCGAAGGCTTCCTCGGCGGTCGCGGGCATGCCGCCAAACAACGCCTCGGCCTGGGAGAAGACTTCCTGCGGATCGACATCGCCGACCACGGCCAGCACCGATTCGCTGGCATTCAAACGTGAGGCGTGGAAGGCCCGGAGGTCATCGGGCGTCAGCGATTCGACGACTTCGTGTCGGCCGGAACTCAGCTGCGACCAGGGGTGGCCGGGGTAGTAGGCCTTGAGGAATTCGCTGCGGAGTTCGCCGGACCAGCGGTCGGTCGCACGGTCGATCGCGGCGAGCAGGCGCGGCTGGAGCTTGCCCCATTCTTCGGCGTCGAAGGACGGGTTCAGCGTGACGTCGGCCATGAGTTCCATCACGGCGGGCCAGTCTTCGGTGAGCGCCGAGGCGGTGACGAAGCCGGTGTTGTTGCCGCTGCCGGTGCTGAGCGAAGCACCCAGGTCTTCGACCGCCACGGCGATGTCTTGGGCCGACTTGGTCGTCGTGCCGCGACGCATCATGGCGTAGGTCGCGTTGGACACGCCTTCACGCCCCGCGTCGTCGGCGAGCAGGCCGCCCTTGGTGTAGATCTGCATGGACACGGCAGGCACGACGGTGGAGCGTTGCACGAGCACGGTCAGGCCGTTGGAGAGGGTTTGGACCTGGGTGTCGCCGACGGCGATGGGCTCGGCGTCGTCGCCGGGCTTGGCGAGGTTAGCTTCGAGCAGGGCGACCAGGCCGTAGTTGTCCAGGTCGATGGGCTCGCGGGTGACGCCGGGCTGGTCTTCCACGGCAGGCGGACGGGTGGGGAAGGCGATCTCTTCGCCTTCACCGGCGGGGTTGAGCTGAGCGACGGACGCGGCGTCGGGATCGAGGATCGCGTTGGCGGCGGCCATGATGTCGGCGGGGGTGATCTCCTGCACCGCGGCGGCGTAGTGGGCCAGGTAGTCCGGGTCGGCGGTGCTGATGAGGTTGCTGGCGATGGAGCTGGCCACCCCGTCGGCCGACTGCCCGGAATTGAGCACACGGGCGAGCGTCTTGCGTTTCACGCGGGCCAGTTCTTCCTCACTGACGGGTTCGAGGCGGATGCGGTCGATGTGCGACATGACCGCGGTGCGGACCGCGTCGGCGGCGTCGGGCGAGGCCAGTTCGTAGTCGACGCCGAAGAAGCCCTCGCCCCAGTGGGCCGAGTAGTTGAACGCGTCGATGGAGGTGACCAGTTGTTGGTTGTCGCGGAGGTCGCGCACGAGGCGGGACGACTCGCCGCCGCCGAGGATGCCCGAGAGCAAGTCGAGGGCGTAGTCGTGTTCGCTGGTGAGCTTGACGCCCGGCCAGAGCAGGCGGACCCGCGCCCGGGCGATCGCGGCGGGGCCTTCCACGGCCACCGGCTCGGCTTTGCCCGGCGCAGCGATCGGGAACGACAGCTCGGGCAGCGTGCCTGTGGGCACATCGATCCACAGCGTGGTGAGTTGATCGATCACCGCTTGCGGTTCGATGTCGCCCGCCACGACGAAGACCATGTTGTTGGGCACGTACATGCGCTTGTAGTAGTCGTAGAGCTCGTCGCGGGTGATGTCCATGAACTCATCGATGTAGCCGATAGTCGGGTGGGCACCGGGGTGGTCGGGCGTCGCGGCGAAGCGGGCCTGCTGCGTGAGCTTCCAGTGGATACGGCCCGGGTCGCCCTGGCCCATGGAAAACTCGCGCTGGATCACATCACGCTCGCGCTGGTACTCGTCTTCTTCGATGCTGCTGTTCTGCATCCAGTCCGAGAGAAGATCGATCGCGGTGGCGGTGTGGGTCGAGGTGGTGTTGATGTAGTAGCGGACGGTGTCGAGGCTGGTCGCGGCGTTGGTCTGAGCGCCGATGCTGCCGAGCGTGGCGGTGGAGACTTCTTCGGGGCGGTTGGTGGTGGACCCGCCGGAGACCAGGTGTTCGAGGAAGTGCGACAGGCCGGCCCCGACGTGTTCCTGCTCGTAGAGCGAGCCGGTCTTCACCCAGGCGTGGACCGAGACGACCGGGGCGGTGGGGATGTCTTGGGCGACGAGGACCATGCGGTTGGGCAGCTCGACGATGATGCGGTCGTCGCGTTGCTGGAGCACGTTGACCTCGGCGGCGGGCGCGGCCTGGGCTTCGCTTTCAGAAGTTGCGGTGGTGGTCGATTCGGGGGGCGGGGTCGAGGCGTCGGTCAAAAGGGTCTTCTCCTGGCAGGCGGTCGTCATCAGGCTTATCGCCAACACGCTCGCGGCCACACTACGGTTGAGTTTGATCATGGTCTGATTTCCATCGGTTCGGCCGGCTCGGCCTCTACAGCCCTACGCGACAAATGAGTGTAGCGTTCGGCCGGTTCGGGATCAGGATCGACGATTTACACGATAAACGGGCCAAACCCGCCGGGCTGCGTATAGTTCTGCATGAAAGCGAACGCCCCCATGCTCGTGACGACGGCCGCTGCGGTGGCCCTGTTTGTCTGGATCGCCCCCGCCTCGGCTGAACCCGCGTCTGCCCCCGACGAGCCTGCCGCGGACCGCCCCACCGCCCCCGAGCCCCGGCCGGTGTATATCGAGGCGGACCTGCCGCTGGGCTACCCGCAGCCCGGGCCCGCTTACGAAGTCCTGCTCAAAGTGTACCCCGCCTATCGCGCCGCCCGGGCCGACGGAGGCAACGCGTTCCGCAAGCTCTTCAACCACATCCAACGTCACGACATCGCGATGACCGCGCCCGTGGAGATGACCCTCGATGCGCCCAGCGAAGACGACCCGCGCGTCGCCCGCATGGACATGCTGTTCATGTACGCGAACCCGGACATGGGCGAGCTCGGGACCGACGTGAACGTGGAGGTGGTCGACCTCCCGCCGATTCAGGTGCTGAGCCTGGGCTTCTTCGGCAACGCCGACCGCTCGCAGATCAACGAGGCTCTGGCCATGCTCGAACGCCACCTCGAGGCCGACCCCGAATGGGTCGCCGCGGGCCCGCCCCGCCTGCTGGGTTACAACAGCCCAATGGTCCCCGCCCGCAACCGCTACAGCGAGGTCCAGATACCGGTGATGCCCGCCGAGGCGGAATCGGAGACGGCAGATTCGCTTGCCCCCGACGCCTCCGCCCAGGCCGAATCCGAGCCTCCCGAAGCGCGTTGACACAACCCGCCCCGCCCCAGACAATGCTCCGCTCATGCCACCGTAGCTCAGTTGGTAGAGCAGAGCTTTCGTAAAGCTCAGGCCGCTGGTTCGAGTCCAGTCGGTGGCTTTTTCGAAATAATTCCAGGGGAATTCATATCACTCCTCAGCACCTCGGTCGTTTTGATCGTTGCTTGAAAACGCCTTCTGAAATTCCTCGATTGAATCCGCGACGATATAGCTATCGACACGATCCCACGCGATCGCAATCGTGTTTCCAGCTAGGTTCTTCCAATTGCTAGTCAAGTTTCCCACGAGGAAAACTCGCCCCGCTTGGATCTCGAAGTAGGGATCCAAGATATACGTCCCCTCACTGATCGCCTTGTCGGCCAACGTCACGCATACCACCCTGCCCTTAAAGTCCGGTGTCGATTCATTCATCAAACGACGACTCCCTTCGGGCCTGCTGTGGAAAAATAGATAGTTCGATACGCCAGGGATAATTACGATGCCCCGAATGCGGTAACGTATTGGATCTTACAAAAAGGCCAAGTCGACAACGCGCTGCAAGTCGTCCCGCAACTTCGGCATCTCTTGCCGTGGCACGAAGCGTACTTCCAGGGATTCATCATCGTTCACTCTCGGCTCGCCCGCCACGACGTCGCAGCGGTAGGCGACGGTCAGATATTGGGCTCGGTCGCCGTTGGGGTATTCGATGATGGGGGAGGTGAAGGCGTCGAGGAGGCGGGAGGCCCGGATGGTGACGCCGGTCTCTTCGAGGACTTCGCGTTCGAGGGCTTCGTCGGGTTGCTCGCCGGGCTCAAGGATGCCGCTGATCAGCGACCAGCTGCCGGTGTCCGCCCGCTTGTTCAGAAGCACCCGGCCCTGGTCGTCGACCACCACTGCGACTACGCCGTTGAGCCAGAGCAGGTCGTGGCCGACTTTTTCACGCAGCGCCAGGATGAAGTCGGGGGTCGCCATGCGGGCACGATAGCAGAGTTCTCCCGCGGTCCGGGCTGTTCATCGCAAACCCCGATTCCGGGGGTTACACTATCGCCACGCCACCTTAGCTCAATTGGCAGAGCAGCGTATTTGTAATGCGCAGGTTGCCGGTTCGATTCCGGCAGGTGGCTTTGATTTCGGGGCCCACCAACCCGGCCGAGGCAAAAAACCGGGGGTACACTTCACGCATGATGAAGAACCTATGCGTGTCGGTTTTGGTGTTGTCGGTGGTGTGGCTTTCGGGGTGCACCCAGCCGAGGGTGGAGTCGGGGGTGTCGGCGGGTTCGGCCGAGACCGCCCCGCCGGAGACGGCGGCGTTTCTCAACATCCGTGACTTCGGGGCCAAGGGCGA
Organism: Algisphaera agarilytica; assembly: GCF_014207595.1. Lineage (NCBI taxonomy): Bacteria > Pseudomonadati > Planctomycetota > Phycisphaerae > Phycisphaerales > Phycisphaeraceae > Algisphaera > Algisphaera agarilytica. Next base: position 3,098,269 of record NZ_JACHGY010000001.1, on the reverse strand, counting down.
CGGCGAAACGGACGACACCCAGGCCCTGCTCGACGCGATGCAGGCCGCGACCGAGAGCGAAGGCACCGTCTACTTCCCGCACGGCATCTACATGATCCACCCGGTCAAGGTGCCCAACCACATCACCCTGCTGGGCTACTCGGCCTGGGCTTACGGCAACAAGGGCGACAAGGACCCCGACTTCCGCGGCAAGACCATCCTCGCGGCGCTGTCGGGTGATGCGCGGGCGCTGCTCGACCTCGACGACATCCGCGGCACGCGCATCGTCGGCCTGACGATCGACGGCCGGCGACAGGGCGAGCGGATGCACGGCATCTACATGCGGCACCGCGGCTCGGAGCTACACAATATGATCGAGGACTGCCGGATCGAAGGCTTCACCGGCTCGGGCATCCGGTTTGAGCGCACCTGGCTGCTGGGCGTCCGCCGATGCATGATCGCGTTCAACGGCGAGCATGGCATCGACATGACCTCGGGCTACGACGGCTGGATCATGGACACCATGCTCACCGGCAACAAGGGCTGGGGGCTGTACATCGCCGGCGAACCGCACGAAGACCTCACCGACGAAGAACGCGAATCGATCCGCTGGTTCGGCGGTGCTTCGATCATGGTCACCGCCAACCGCATCGAGTGGAACCGCGCCGGCGGGATTTACTTCAACGGCGCCAACTCCATGCAGATCACCGGCTGCTCGATCGACCACAACTTCGGCCCGGGCATGCAGATGAAAAACGGCATCAGCCACACCATCGTCGGCAACCTCTTCCGCAGCAGCGGCGTCGAGAAGAAAGGCGACGAGTGCAGCCACCTCTGGCTCGAAGACTCGCGTGGCGTCGTGGTCACCGGCAACACCTTCTGGGGCAAGTACAACCGCACCGAGTACCGCTTCGACTACCCCTACCCCTTCTACGGCATCATCGCGAAGAACCTCAGCGGATCGGTCATCGCGGACAACGCGATGTACCACGCGGCGAGCAAGGAAGGCGTGCGTGACGACGGCGGGCACACCAACACCGTCATCCGCGACAACGCCTACGTGAAGCCGAACCTCAAGTTCACCGACGACGGGTTCGAGTTGCTTCCTGACGACGCCCCGGCAGAATAGGCCGAATGCTCAACGTCCAAGACTTCGGCGCCAAAGGCGATAACCAGACCGACGACACCCAGGCGATCGAGGCGGCGCTCGACGCGGCGGCCGGGGGCGAGGCCACGCTATGGTTCCCTACGGGGACGTACCTGACCCACCCGCTGAAGGTGCCCAGCCATGTGACGCTGATGGGCCATTCGTCGTGGGGCTACCTCGACCGGGACGACAAAGACCCCGATTTCAAGGGACGCACGACGCTGGCGGCGCTGTCGGGCGACGCCAACGCCTTCCTCGATCTCGACGACATCCGCGGCACCCGCATCTTGGGCCTGACCCTCGACGGGCGCAAGCAGGGCGAAGCGATGCACGGCATCTACACCCGCAACCGCGGCAACGAGCTGCACAACATGATCGAGGACTGCCGGATCGAGCACTTCACCGGCTCGGGCATCCGGTTCGAGCGGGCCTGGGTCCTGGGCGTGCGACGCAGCCTGATCATGTTCAACGGCGGGCACGGCATCGACCTCACCAGCGGCTACGACGGCTGGATCATCGACTGCCAGGTTTCGGCCAACGGTGGCTACGGTCTGTTTGCCCGCGGCCAGGCCCCAGACGACATGAGCGAAGAAGAAAAAGAAGCGCTGAAGTTCTTCGGCGCAGCATCGATCAAGATCACCGCCAACCGCATCGAGTGGAACAAGCAAGGCGGCATCTACTTCAACGGCAGCAACTCGATGCAGATCACCGGCTGCTCGCTCGACCACAACTTCGGCCCCGGCGTCCACCTCAAAAACTCGGTCGCCAACACCGTCAGCGGCAACCTCATCCGCAGCAGCGGCGTCGACAAGCAAGACGACCAGTGCTCGCAGGTGCTGCTCGAAGGCTGCAACGGCACGTCCGTCACCGGCAACACGCTTTGGGGCTGGTACAACCGCACCGAGCACGACTTCACCTACCCCTACCCGTACTTCGGCATCATCGCCAAGAACCTGTCGGGCTGCGTGATCGCCGACAACGCGATGTACCACGCCTCGAGCAAGGAAGGCGTCCGCGACGACGGCGGGCACACCGGTACGATCATCAAGGACAACGCCTACGTGAAGCCCAACATCGAGTTTGATGAAGACGGCGGCTGGAAACTGCTAGACGATCCCGTCGGGACATAAGCCCAAAAAACGTTTAGCGGGCGGCACGAAGCGCCACGCGCCGGCCATGGAGGCTGCCGGGCGTGGGACGCTGCGCGTCACCCGCTAAACGCGGAGGGGGCGGGGATGTATCACGACATCATCAGGCGGCGGCACGACGGCGACGCAGCGCCAAGGCACCGGCGCCAAGGACAAACAACGCCGCGCTGGCGGGCTCGGGTACGGGCAAAAAAGATGACTCGGGCAGGAGCTCGGTGGTTCGGTTCCACCGGTAGCCGGTGTCTTCGTGGGTGAGGATGATGCGGTCGACGTTGAAGCGGTTCGATCGGCCGGAGATCGACATGGTGTAGATCTCGCCGGCGGTGAGGTTGTAGATCGGCGCCTTGTGATGCACGCCGTTGCCGTCTAGGCGTGAGGCCAGGCCCCAGCCGTCCTCTTTCCCGCCGTACAGCTTTGTATCCCGTTTCAGTGGCCAAGTGGGCACCTCGGGGTTGCCGGAGGTGAAGTCGCCTTCCAGCTTGACGTACGCGTCGTTGTTTTTGTCCGGCTCATTGCCCAGCAGGCGTTTGTGGGCCCGGAACCAGAGGGTGTAGTTGCCGGACTGGTTGATCTTGAATTGGTATTGAAGCCTGGAGCCGGGCGAACCATAGGAGTTCGGCCCCTGGTATTCGAGGTGACCGGTGCCCAAGGCGCCGGTGGGGTAGGTCGAATCGGCATCGTGGCCGATGAACCCCCATTGGCCCAACGGGGACTCGGTGCTTTCCATTTCCATGACGACGACGCCGCCGCTTTCGTTGTAGATCTTCTGGGCGGACGCCTCAGTGAAAAGCGCGCAAACAACAAAACCAGCCAAAACAAAGACTCTGACAGCAGCGGCCATGGGGAACTCCTCGGATTTGAAACAGAAACGAACAGCTTGGATGCGGGACTGAATCGCGTGGGCGTGAGGCCCTCGCCAGACAGCGAATAGGGGGTAAGAGTTATTGTAATCAATCGACAATCCTCACCAAGCACAATCTCTCCCATAACTCGATTAAATTAAAGTACATAATCAGTGCTATTTGTATACAGTTGACAATTCTCTACCATAGGCGGCCACGCTCACGCCCCTTCTGATTCCTCGGACCCCGCGACATGACTGACCAACCTCTTCACGAGCAAGACGACTCTCCAGCCACCACCGCCCCTTCGGTGGGCCAGGACTCGGGCTCTGAATCTCACCAAGTCGCGGAAAAAGACCGCATCCCTATCGGCGAAAAATCCGCTTACGCGATGGGCGTGGTGTCGGACCACTTCGCGCAGTTCGGCATCCAGCAGTTCTTGCTGCCGTTCTTCAACGTGGTCATGGGCCTGAGTCCCGCCAAGGTCTCGCTGGCGATGGGCTTTGCCCGGCTGTGGGACGCGATCAACGACCCGGCCGTCGGCTCGATCTCCGACCACTGGAAGAGCCGGTACGGCCGACGCCGTCCGTTCATCTTCGTCGGCGCGATCCTCACCGGCATCGTGTTCCCGCTCATCTGGCTCGTCCCCGGGGGCTGGTCCGAGGGGCAGATGTTTGCCTGGCTGACCGTCGCCCTGATCATCTACTACACCAGCTACTCGCTGCTGTCGGTGCCCTACGAATCGCTCGGCATGGAGCTGACGCAGGACTACGTCGAGAAAACCAAGCTCTTCACGTTCCGCACGTACCTGATGCGCATCTTCGACATGGGTATCTGGGCAATGCTCCCGTTGGCGACCTGGATCGCCGCCCTGCTCGCCGACCAACAGATGGCCCTGGATGCGGTGCAACTCGCCGGCGAAGCCCTCGAGAAACAAAAGGAAAAGCTGACCGAAGAAAACCTCGCCCGGACCATCCCCTGGGTCGCCGTCGGTGCGGGGGTCATGATCATGATCTCGGGTGTCCTGCCCGCGTTCTTCTGCAAAGAGCGTTTTGCGGAAGTCGCGCAGAAACAGAAAGGCGAAAACCCGTTCAAGACCGTCTGGTCGCTGCTGCGTAACCCGCCGTTCATGATCGTGATGGGCTCGATCGCGCTCTACCTGCTCGGCCTGTCGTCCAACGCCGTGCTGGGCTTCTACGTCAACACCTACTACATCGAGGGCGGCGATGTGAAGAGCGGGGCATTCCTCGGCCTCTACCACAGCCTCGTCGGCCTGATCTTCGGCATCCTGGGTGCCTTCATCATCGAGATCCTGTCCAAGCGCATCGACAAGAAGCCGCTGATCATGGGCTGCGTCGTCGTGCTGTTCCTCTCCGCCGCCTCATGGTGGATCACCTACCTGCCCGGCCGGCCCTACCTGACGCTGGTGTCGCGCCCGTTCCTGACCCTGGCCGAGACCGGCTACTGGGTGCTGATCCTCTCGATGCGGGCCGACGTCGCCGACTGGGACGAATTGAAGAACGGGCGTCGCCGCGAGGGCATGATCGCTGCCTTGGGCAACTGGATGATCAAGCTGTCGATCACCCTCGCCACCGTGATCGGCGGGGTCATGCTCCAGTACTTCGTCGGCTTCGATGCCGATCTGGGCGGCGATCAGTCGCCCGAGACGCTCAGCCTGCTGCGTGGGACCTACATCTTCACCCAGATGGGCACGATGGTGATCGTCTTCTTCGTCCTGGCCCTCTACCCGCTGTCCCGAGCGAAGATGGCCAAGGTCCGCGAGGAACTCGATGCACGCCACGCGGCCCTGGAGGCCGAGGGCGGAGCGGAAGACGAGCCGGGCACGGCGTGATGAACAGCCGTCGCGGCTCGGGGGGTTTGCCCGGGTTCACGCGATGGGCTAAACTTTTCAATTCGCCCAACCTCCCCGATATTCCACGATCTAAGGCCATCCGACCCATGAGCGATGAATCCGCCGCCACGCTGGACACTTCCGAATTCCGCGACACCGCCACCGCCCGCAAGTATTTTGATGCGGGTTTCGAAGCCGAGCAGGCCGGCGACCGCATCTCCGCGATCGAGCAGTACGAAGCCGCGTACACCGCCGACCCCGAAGATACCGAAAACTGCTTCCGCCTCGCCTACAACCTCGACCTGCTGGGCGAGGAAGACGAAGCGCTGCACCTCTACGAAGAGTGTGCCAAGCAGGAGAAGCCCCAGCTCAACGCGTTGGTGAACCTGGCCGTCGCCTACGAAGACCGCGGCAAGTACGCCCAGGCCGAGCGCTGCATCCGTCAGGTGCTCGCCACCGACCCGAACCACGGCCGGGCCCGTCTGTACATCAAGGACATCCTCGCCTCCAAGGCGATGGTCATCGACGACGAGCAAGAGAAGCGCAACGAGAAGCACCACGCCCTGCTCGACACGCCCGTCACCGACTTCGAGCTCTCGGTCCGCACCCGCAACGCCCTGCGGAAGATGAACATCCGCACGCTGGGCGACCTGCTCAAGGTCACCGAGGCCGAGCTCCGCAGCTTCAAGAACTTCGGCGACGCCAGCCTCGACGAGATCAAGTCGATGCTCGCCCAGAAGGGCCTGAAGCTCGGCCAAGCCGTCGAGCAACACCAAGCCGAGGTCAAGCAACAGGTCTACGACCAACTCAAGAGCGAAGTCGGCGACGAGAACGGCATGCTCGAGAAATCGGTCAACGAACTGAACCTCAGCGTCCGTGCCCGCAAAGCGTTGGCGCTATTGGGCGTCACCAGCATCGGCGATCTGGTCATGAAGACCGAGGCCGAGCTGATGGGCGTCAAGAACTTCGGCATGACCAGCCTCGTCGAGATCCGCGAACGGCTCACCGAAATGGGCCTGGGCCTGCGTACGCTGGAGGCCTGACCGCCGCTTCATCCTCAACACCCCAAGGCCCGGCCGCACCACGGCTGGGCCTTCTGTTTTTCCGATGACCGAACCGCCCCACCCGACCCAGCTCGACCGGCCGATCCGCCAGGCGGCGCGCGTGCTCCTGCTCGACCGCGACGGGCGGGTGTTGATGTTTCGGTTCGTCGATCCGGTCAGCGGTTCGCCGTTCTGGATCACGCCCGGCGGCGGGCTCGACGAAGGCGAATCGTTTGAAGACGCGGCCCGGCGTGAGCTGCGTGAAGAGACCGGGCTGGTCGAGGGCGAAGGCTTGGTTTCGCACGGCGATACGCGGATCGGCCCGTGCGTCTGGACCCGGACGATCGACATCCGCTACGGCCACAAGCACTTCCGCCAGCACGAGCGTTACTTCCCGCTACGCCTGACCGAGAGCCAGCCCGCCATCGACACCGCGGGCATGATGGATTACGAAGTCACCGACCTCCACGAACACCGCTGGTGGAGCGCTGCAGAAATCGCGGCATCGGATCATCGCTTCGCGCCGTCGAAGCTCTCCACCCTCTTACCTGAGTTGTTGGGTAACCCCTGGCCCAGTAAGCCGCTGGACGTAGGGCGTTAGGTTGTTCGTTCTTTACCGGGATCGAAGCCAGAACCGGCCTACTCTATCCGATCCATGAGCGTTTTGATCTGAGGGACTACCGCGGAATCCGGGGCGTCCTTGATGGCCTGCTGAAACGCCAAGCGAGACTTGTCCTTCCGGCCCATCTCATAGTAAATCTGCCCCAACGTTGCTCGCAGGACCTGTGCTTCGCCGCCCGGCAGTGGATACTGTGCGAGGATACGTTCGAAACGCATTGCCGCGTCTGCGAGATAACCCTCCTGATATACCCTGATCGCATCTCTGGTTTCGGCATCGACCGCCATCTCCATTAACGCTAATTCGTAGCCTTCACGCAGCCCAAGCGAGTTGTCGCTATCGAGAGCCACAATCTCATCAATGGTCTCTGGGTAATATCGCAACGCGATCTCCATGCCCATGGCTTGCAAGCCCCGATCCAAGGCGGAAGCTTTAGCCGTACCAACCAGTAACTCAGCCTCCGAGAATGCGCGATCTCGTTCGGCCCTAATCAACTGCCGCCCCTGGACATATTCAACATATTCCTCGGGGCTGACCATCATTTCACGCATCGTTGCATAAGGACGCCCGTCCGCGTCAGCCAAGAGGATGGTCGGGAAATACTCCACGAAATACTTTTCCGCGAGGGCGTCGTTTTGTTTCAACTGCTCCGAAGGGAGCTTAAACGTCCGAGGAAAATCAATCTCAACCAAAACGAAGCTTTGGGGAACCGCCGACAGAAAGGTATCCGTCGTTAGGATCTTGTCCTTCATGTACATACACGGTGCACACCAATCTGATCCTGTGAAATATAGAAAGATGTCCTTGTCGGAAGCCTCGGCCTCGGACTGGGCCAATTCCATATCGATGGACCATTCTTTGTCCACCGCATAACTCGGAATCACAAAGAATCCGACCAAGAGGAGTAAAGCTATCGCAATGGGAAAAGTTTTCAGCATGACAATTATTCTCGGTTTCATGTTCATAACACACCTTCCCGAAAGAATATTCCCCTTGAATATCGCCCAAAACGGCCCATTCACTCGATGTATCTATCAATCAGCCCAAAACTTCCGGGTTTTATCGTCACCGGCTATACCGATTGCCCGCCGCCCGGACGGTCTTGGTCAGGCGGTTGTGGACGTAGAGCGCCTCGAGCACGAATTCACCCGCCGCGGCGAGCATCTGCGGGTCCTGGGCGTCGACCTCGAGACGCTCAGCCATGTCCGCGGCGGCTTCGAGCAGGCCGTCGACGTGCTTCATCGACGCGATCACCGACTCCGCAGCAACGTCATCGCCGAGCGTGAGACGCAGACCTTCATCGAAAGGATCGCTGAGCGACTCGAACTCGTCGATGTCGGCGACCTGATCGAAGATGGTCTTGACCGCTTCGCCCAGCAGTGACTCGACCAGCTTGTCTTCGGTGTCTTCGCCGTCGTCGGCCATGAGCAGCTCGATCTTGCCCCGGGTCGAGGCGAGCACGTGGGCCAGGTCCGAAACCCGGGTGGCGACGGTCGACTCGCCGGTGAGCAGCCCGCGACGCTCGGCCGAGCTGACCAGGTTCTCGACGCAGGCGATCGAGGTGCGGACGCTGACGCCCGAGGCCTGGTTGATGTGGGTCGAGCTGCGGGCGGCGCTGACCGCTTCTTCGATCACCTGGTGCATGAAGCGAGGGATCACGACGTGGGGCAGCTTGTCGCCGGGCGTGTGCTGCTCGCCGTTGCGGTGTGTCCAGGCGTTGTCGGCGGTGATCTGGATCGCTTCGTCGATGGTCTTGGGGTAGTGGGTGCGGACGACGGTGCCGATGCGGTCCTTGAGCGGCGTGACGATCCGGCCGCGGTTGGTGTAGTCCTCGGGGTTAGCGCTGAAGACCAGGCACACGTCCAGCGACAGACGGATGGGGTAGCCGCGGATCTGGATGTCGCGCTCTTCGAGTACGTTGAACAGGCCGACCTGGATACGGGGCGAGAGGTCGGGTAGCTCGTTGACCGCGAAGATGCCGCGGTTGGTGCGCGGGATCAGCCCGAAGTGCATCGTGGACTCGTCGCTGAGATAGCGTCCCTCGGCGTGCTTGACGATGTCCACCTCGCCGATGAGGTCGGCGATGGTCACATCCGGCGTGGCCAGCTTCTCGTGGAAACGCTCGCCACGGTGCAGCCAGCGGATGGGCGTGTCGTCGCCCGCCTCGGCGACCGCCCGCTTGCCGATGGTGGTCATGGGCTGGATCGGGTCGTCGGGGATTTCGATCCCGCTGATGATCGGGCACCACTCGTCCAGCAGCGAGGGCAGCATGCGGATCATCCGCGTCTTGGCCTGGCCCCGCAGCCCGAGGAAGAGCATGTCGTGGCGGGAGAAGACCGCGTGGATGATCTGCGGCAGGACGGTGTGTTCGTAGCCGCGCACGCCGGGCAGGACCTCTTGCCCATCCTTCAGCCGGGCGATGAGGTTTTCGCGGAGCTCCTGCTTGACGCTGCGGTAGCGGTAATCGGTTTCGCGGAGCTGGCCGAGGGTGGCGGGGGTGGGGTGTTGGGGGGAGGGCATATCGGGGTAGTTTAGGCGCGGGGCGTGGAGATTTCAGTGGGGGATTAGGCGCTAGGCGCTCGGGGTTAGGCGCTAGGCAGACGCAAGCGTTGGGCGGTAAGGGTCTTGTGGATGGATGCCTTTGCTAGCGCCTAACCCCGAGCGCCTAGTGCCTCAATTTTGACCCCCCCACCGCCCTCCCGGTACCATAAAGGCACGGCGGAACGCCTTTTGGAGCCCAGATTTGAGTAAGAGCAAGATGTTGGTCGCGGTGTCTTCGCCCTGGGCCAGTGAAAAACTGGCCGGGCCCATCGCCGACCTCGCCAAGCGTCTGTCCGCTGAGGTCCTGGTGTCCCACGTCACCACCCTGCACGACGAGGACGAACACGAGTCCGACGCCACCCAGCGGGGCGAGCACACCCTCAAGCTCATCGTCGACGAGCTCCGCGAGGCGGGGATCGAGACCGAGGGCGTGATGCTGTTCTCCGACGACACCGCCAAGGCCATCCTCAACACCGCCAAGGCCCGCGAGTGCACCATGATCGTGCTGGGCCTCACCGGCAAGGGCGTGCTCAAACGCCTGATCGCCGGGGACGTGCCCGCCAACATCATCCGCCAGGCCGACATGCCCGTGCTGCTGTGCCCCGCCAACTGGAACGGGTTGATCTGAGATCAGGGATTTGGGGGTTGGGGGTTGGGTCAATCGCATAGTCACTAAGCGTCGCGGCTCCGCCGCGCCTTCCTAACCATCACCCCAGCCGCGTCTCCAACTTCTCGGCAATCAACTTCCCGATATTCAAAGACGCCGTCGCCGCGGGGGACGGGGCGTTGTTCACGTTGACCACGCCCGCCGCCTCGTCGATCAGGAAGTCGTCGACCAGCCCGCCGTCGGCCGTGACCGCCTGGGCCCGGATGCCCGAAGGGCAAGGCGTCAGGTGCTTCGCCTCGATCTCGGGCATCAGCCGCTGCAGCGCTTTGACGAACGCCTTCTTCGAATAGCTGCGCCACATCTCACCCAGACCCATCTTCCAGTGCTTGGCCGCCATCTTGAGGAAGCCGCCGTAGGTCAGCGACTCGAACAAGTCGGGGAAGTGCACCTGGAACTTGCCGTAGCACTCCCGGCCGAGCGCCAGCACCGCGTTGGGTCCGCACTCGACGCCGCCGTGGATCATGCTCGTGAAGTGCACGCCCAGGAACGGGAACGCCGGGTCCGGTACCGGGTAGATCAGCGTCTTGCACAGATGCTCGGCCTCAGGCTTCAGATCGAAGTACTCGCCGCGGAACGGCACAATCTGCGCCGCGGGTTTCACACCCGTCATCTTCGTCACCCGGTCGCACTGCAGGCCCGCACAGTTCACGACCAGCTTGGCATTCACCTCGCCCCCCGTGGTCTCGACCACGCTCTCGTCGCCCACGCGCCTAACCGCCGTCACCTTCGCCGAGGTCCGCACGCCGTGTCCCGCGTCGCGCATCAGCTCGGCCATCTTCTCGCAGACCTGCTTGTAGTCCACGATCCCCGCTTCGGGCACATGGATCGCGCCGATCGACGCGGCATGTGGCTCGATCTCCTTGCAACGCTCGGCCGAGATCAACTCGCAGCTCACGCCGTTGGCCTGGCCCCGTTCGTAGATGTCCTGCATCTTGGGGAGCTCGCGCTCGTGGGTCGCCACGATGACCTTGCCGCAGAGCTTGTAAGGAATGTCGTGCTCGTCGCAGAAGGCCTGCATCGCCGCCTTGCCCGCCCGGCAGTTGATCGCCTTGAGCGAGCCGGGCTTGTAGTAGATCCCGCTGTGCAGCACGCCCGAGTTGTGCCCGGTCTGGTGGTGCGCAAGCTGGGCTTCCTTCTCGAGGATGGTCACCTTGAGATCAGGGTCGCGCTGGGTGAGGTTGTAGGCGGTGGCGAGGCCGACGATCCCGCCGCCGATGATCGCGACGTCGTGGGTGGGCGTGGACATCCGTTATTGCTCTCGGTTTCCGTTGGGTGCGGCGATTGTATGTGGATCGAGCGCTTGGCGTGCTCAGCCGGCACCGCGCATACGCCGGATCTGCTTGCGTTGCTGGGCCACGGAGAACTGCTGGATGACCTGCTCGACCCGGCGTTGTTCGTTGAGGTTTGAGAACTCGAACTGGAAGCCCAGGGTCACGGTGCCGAAATCGGTCTCGACCACACGCACCAGCCGGGCGTCGAGCTCCAGTGATTCGTCTTGGCCGGGCAGCGGAATGAACACGCCGTAGACCTGATCGATCATCTGCTTGGCCAGCTCGGTTTCCATCTCCACCGTCAACCCGAGGCCGCGGTCGCTGATGTCCAGAGCCTTGGCCGTCAGATCGGGATCGGTGTCGGCCCAGTCGGGGTGGCGGAACCGAGCGGACATCCCCATGCCCGCGGTCGAGAGGCGGAAGCACGCCCGACGCTGGGCCGAGCTTATCTTCTTCATGGGCTCCAAGCGGACCGCCATCACTTTGGTCTGTTTGTTGAGGCTGAACCGCCCCACGTCGATCACCCGCGAGTCCGCTTTCATCCGGGTGCTGCCGGTGATCACATACACCTGCACCGCGACACCCTTGGCGATGACCTGCGCCTGCTCGACGTTGGCTGGCTTCTCGACGATGAGCGAGCCATCCTTCTCATCCGCCTGGAGCAGCCGCGCCCGGAACGACGGCAGTTCTTCGCCGCGTTCGGTCAACGGCCGAACCTCGACCGTCTTGTTCTGGCTCGCCAGCTCCGCCACCGTGGTGTGCCAGGTGGTTTCGATCATCGAGTTGGTTTTGGATCGTGGCATTATCGGAACCGTCCATCGGGCACTACATCTAAGGAAAGCCCGCACCTTGCCCTATCGGCCGAATCCCCACGCCACCGTAGCGCCACCCACACGGCCGATATCCACAACCCAACCGCGCCAGACCGACCCGTTTCCCCCTCGATTTGACCAATCCCCGTATCCCAGGCTTGCCCCGCCGCCGGGTCGAATGGTTGACTTGCTGCATGCTGAGCCGAAAACCCAAATCGAAACAGGACGACAAGAAAAAGCCGTCGGCCAAGCCGCGGCTGTCGTGGGTCCTCGCCACCGCAGTCATCGCACTCCAGGCCGGAATGCTGACCACCCTCGCGGTCACCACCCAGTGGCAACCGCCCAAGGTCCGCATGATCGAGGCACTCTGGGCGTGGGCGCAGAACGCTTCGTTCTATCCGCTGCTGCTCCTGCTGATCGGCGGGCCATTGTTCACCTGGATGGCCTGCTCGCTGGACCGCAAGAAGTTCGGCGTGATGACCACCTCCTGGGCCGTGTTCGGCCTGACGCTGGTCATCGTCTTCGGAGCCGAGGCCCAGGTCATGTTCAAAACCCTCTGGCAACAGATCCCCGTCTAACGCCAGCCCTTCCTTCACGCCTTACCGTACGAAGAAGCCCGCGGAGCAATCCTCGGGCTTCTTTGCTTGGCGTTGCCCCGGCAAGTGCCTCCGCAACCGCCGTGTTCATAACGCCACGCTGACGCCCGGCGTGGTGAACAACAGCTCGGCGGTGATCGCCTGCGCATCGAGCTTCAGCAGCACCGACAACGCCCGCCGGTAGGCTTCGAGCTGCGGGCGATACGATGCGACGCGCTGCTGCAGCGCCTCGCTGTCCGCGGCAACACGGTCGGTCTTGAAGTCGATGAGGTGAGCGGCCGTCGCGTTGCCTTGCTCATCGACGGCAAAGACCACACGGTCAAATGTGCCCTTAAGCAGGCGCGGGCCATCGGGCACGACAAACGTACGCTCCGCCCAGAGCTGTTCGTGGTCGCCGAACCGCCGGGTAAACGCTTGACGTACCGCGTCGTGAGCAAAGATCGAACGCAACGCCGGGGACGATTCGTCCGGCGGCGATTGGCCGTCGAGGTAATCGATGCGTTCGAGCAGGTTGTGGATTTCGGTGCCGTGCTGACGAGCGTGTCGGGAATCAAAATCCAGCAGGTCACGAGCGGACACCTTGCCGCGGCCGTGGAGCTGGGAGGGCGAGACGGTCATGCGCATCCGCTTGGCGGGCCCTTGGTGAGACAGGCGGGCAGACAACACCTTCGGAGTCTGAGCGGGTTCGTAAGGCTCAACCACCGGATCGACTTGCGGCGAAGCGGGTCCCATCCACTCGGCGTCGCCCCAGGACATCGGCCCGTCATCCGGATCGCCCAGCGTGTCCCGCAGGATGCCCGCGAAACAGAGACCGATGCTTCGGCGTTTGCCGTCGGCCTTGAGCCCGGACTTGGCGATCAGGTGCAGGCTGCGTTTGGCCCGGGTCATGGCGACGTAGAGCGTGCAGAAGTCTTCCTGCCGTTGGCGGGCGCGTTGGCGGGTGTAGGCGCGGACGAGCGCGGGGTCGATGGTTCGATTGGCCTCTTTCACGCCACGGAACACACCCTCGACCGGGCCGGTGGGGTCGGGGCGGTCGATCAGGACCTCGAAGTTGTTGTTGAATCGGCCGTCGAGTTCGGGCAGCACCACCGCGTCGAACTCCAGGCCCTTGCTGCGGTGGATGGTCATGACGCGGATCGGCGAGCCGCTGGGTTCCTCGACCTTCGCGCCTTCGATGTAGTCGGCAAAAACACTGCCGCGCAGGGCCTGCGAAGACGACGCGTTGGCCGACTCGAAACGCTCGGTCAACTCGGCGAGCTTGGTCAGCTTCGCCAACCCCGCCGCGTCACACGAGGGCGCGAGCGCCGCAACCCAGTTCGCCACCGTCGCCGCCCAGCCGTCGCGCAACACCGCGGCGCGCATTTGGTGTGCGACACGCTCGGCGTCACGCCGACTCGTCATGCCAACCACCTCCGCCATCGGCGAATTGAGCGTGTGGAACGCCGCGACGGTGTCGCCCGGGTGATCGCTAAGACGTACCGCTGAGAGCACCGCTGCGACGGCCGGCGTGTCGCCGATGGGGTTGCCGCCCTCGCCGCTGGCGGGCAGTCCCGCACGGCGGAGCTCGTACAGCAGTCGGTGCACCATCTTGTTCCCGCGCGTCAGGACGCCGATGGTCCGCCGCGGGCCCGAGCCGGCGTTGAGCTTTCGGTGCAATTCGCCGATGCGCTGGGCCACGAAGGCTTCGTGCGAATCAGGCGATAGCGACCCGTCGTCCAAATCGTCCCCCTCGGGATCGCTCGACGTGTTCTCCTCGCTCGGTGGCGACGACTCGAAGCTGACGTAACCCGAAAGTTCGGTGTGTTCGGCAACGTGGGTGTCGAACCCCGCCGACCACATCGCGGCGGCGTCCGCGTCTTCGGGGTGCTTTTCGCTTTGCAGCGTGGCGCAGGACGCCAGGTCATCGAACACCCGGTTGACCGCATCAAGCACGACCTGCGACGAGCGATAGCTTTTCGCCAGCGATTCACGCTCGATGAGCGGGGCGTGGTGTTCGACGCTGTCGAAGAGCTCGACGCACCCGCCGCGCCAGCCGTAGATCGCCTGCTTGGTGTCGCCGACGACGAAGAGGCTGCGCGTCCCGTCGCCGGTCGCGCCGATCTCGTCTACGAAGGGCGACAGCACGTTCCACTGGTCCAGGCTCGTGTCCTGGAACTCGTCGAGCAAGAGGTGCGTGACCGCCGCGTCTAGGCGGAAGTAGATCTCGGCGAGCGCCTGCTCGTCGCTGACCTGCCGCCCCGCGAACGGCCCACCCGCAAGACGATGGGCCATGTCGCTGTAGAGCATCACGCCACGCTGGGCCCGGAGTTGTTCGTAGACCACAGAGAACCGGCGCATGAGTTCATGCGTCGCCGCGGTTTGCCGGGCGATGCGATCGAGCAGCACGCCGCGGACGTGGGCGCACCAGCACTCGCTGAGCACGAGCCATTCGTCGTCGATCGGGGTGCGGTCGAACATGGTTTCACCCACGAAGACCTTGGCAAGCAGGCCCGAAGCGATCAGGCCGTCCCAGTCTTCCCCCCGCACCAACGGGGCCACCCGCTCCCAGCTCTTGACCCACAGGCTGCGCGGCTTGCCGGTTTTGGTGGTCGGCATCAAGTCCTGCAACGCGAGCCACCGCTCCAGGGTCCGCTCGATCGCGGGGCCATCCATCAACCCCTCGGGCTTGAGCGTGGTCCAGGCTTCCTCCCACGGCGCTTCGCGGAAGACCTCGGCGTGTTTCACCACGATGTCGTCGATCGCCCGTGTCACGCTTCGGGCCGCCGAGTCGTGGTGCAGCCGACGCAGCAACCCGAGCATTGCCCCGAACGCGACGTCGTCCGCCGCCGCCTCGGCCAACACCGCCTCGATCGCTTCGCCCCGCAGCGCCGCCGCCTCGGGGCTGCCCTCCTCGATCAGCCGGGGCTCCATCGGCAGGTCCAGCTCAAAACGGAAGCCATTACCCAGACGATGGAAAAAACCATCAATGGTGGCGACGCCCATGCGGTGCAGGTTGCGCGTGACCTCGTCCAGTAGCTGCTCCGAAGATTTAAGTGGCGGCGCGGCCGCCCTGCCCGCCTCCGCCTCGTCACACAGCGTCCGCACCAAGCGTCCCAGGATCTCGCCTGCCGCCTTGCGGGTGAACGTCGTGGCGAGGATCGACTCGACGGGCGCCCCGTGCCGCAGCAGGTTCAGGTAGTGCTGGGTCAGCCGATACGTCTTGCCCGCGCCGGCCGAGGCGCGGATCAACAGCTGCGCATCATCCATGGGTTTGAAGTCAGCGCTCACGCCAAACCCCCGTGTTGTTCAGATCGCTGCCGGACTGCGCAATCAACTCGGGCCGGCCCATCGCGCCGTCGGCGGTGATCCCCGACACCGCATCGGCATAACTCGGCACGTCCAGGCTCGGCGGCCAGAACACCCCACCACGCACACCGCGGATCACCAGGTCGCGCTGCGCCATCGCCTCGGCCAACGCGTCTTGGCCCCAGTCGGCGAGCGTCACCCCCGCGTTGGCCGCGGCCTTGGGGAGGTTGAAGTAACCCAGCTGTGCGCCGTCGATGCCGATCGGGCCGACGAGCGTGAGATACAGCGGCAGCTGCAGGTCGCGCCACTGCCCTTTGGACAAGTGCGTTTTTTGGGGCGAGTCGCCAGCGTCGGAGGTCTTGTAGTCCAAAAGGCGGAAGCCGTGGTCGGGGTGCTCATCGACGCGGTCGATCTTGCCGGTGACGGTGAAGGCTTGGCCGTCCAGGGTGACGGTCGCTTCGAGGCTGGTCTCGATGAGGTCCTGACGGATACGCCAGCCGTCTTGTGACAGCCGAGCTTGCTGGTCGGCGAATTGAGACAGGCGTTCCCGGAGCTGGGCGATCTGCACGCGGACCGCGGGCCGGGCGTCGCGGCCGAACTTCTGGCGGACGCGGGTGGTCAGCGTGTCGTTCAGGAACTCTTCGATCGGCCCGCCGTCGGTCGCATCGATCAGATCGGATCGGCCGAAGGCTTCGAGCACGTCGTGCGTCAGGTTGCCGTAGGCCAGCGCATCCAATTCGACCGCCCGGTCGTCGAGCGCCCCGAGCCTGAGCACGTGCTTGAGGTAGAACCGGTACGGACAGGCGAGGTAGTCGCGGAACGCGGTGACGCGCAGGCTCGTGATCGGCGGCTCGTCGAGCAGCGGCCGGGGGATGAGGAAGCGGTTCTCGCCTCCGGGGGCGATAAGCAGCGGAGCCGGGGACGTGCTGGCCGACTCGTCCTTGGGATAGAAATCCTTCACGCGCTGCGTGCGTGTCGCGGGGTCGCAGGCCAACAGTAATCGGCTGGGCACCAGCGGATCACCATCGGCCGAGTGTCGGCAGGCCAGCAACACCGCGTGCCCGGCGGGCCGGGTTTGCAACACGATGTTGAGATACAACGCCGCGCGGGCGTACCGCCGGGCGTTGTCGGGCAGGTCCAGCGACCGACGCAGGCTATCGGGCAGGAACGCATCGGCGTGACGCGAGTCGGGGATCCGCCCTTCGTTCACATCCGTCAGCACGACGCGCGACGCATCGTCCCAAGGCATCTCGAGGAAACCGAGCAACTCAACCGCGGAGGTTCCGCCCGGCTCGGGGATACGCTGCCGGGCGAGTCGGCTCAGCGTCAGCGACACGGCTTGAGCAAAGGTGACGCGGGGCGTGGAGGGTGCGTCGAGATCGAGTTGGGCCTGCTGATCCAGAGCCTGAGCCAGCTGGGTCAGCGCCTCAATGATGGAATGGTCGTCGAGGGTATCCAGATCGCGGGTGCCGTAGATGCCCGCAAGCGTGCGGGCGATGGACGAGCTCCACGCGGGCAGCGGCTGGGGCGTGTCGTGCGCTTCGGGCAGGACGGCGTAGAGGCGTTCGGTGAGCGTGCCGAGTGTTTCCCGGGTTGCGTCATCGCCGCGCCAGTCGTGGCGGGTGTCGGCCTGCAGGTAGGTCGAGGTGTACTCATCCAGCAACGTCGCCCAGTGCTCGTCGCCGATCACGCCGGTGACGTCGGGATGTCGAACCAATTCGGCCAGGTCGCTGATGCGTTGCTGCGTGACGAAACGCGCCAAGGTTTGCAGCAGCACGACCGGCGCGGATTGGGTAACGGGGCGCCCCGCCGCGGGCCGTGCGGGTGTGCCTGCGAGTTCGATCGCCCGGCCGAGGGAACCCGCCGCCTCTTCGTCGCCGAGGCCGACCGTCACGTCCTGCGCCGCGGCCTCGTCCGCCCACCCGCCGAGCACGCGGACGAGCTCGATCGCCTGGTCGCTGGGCTGATCGGCCAAACGAAAGTCGGCGACGTCGACCGTTTGCTCCTGCCAGTAGTCCACCACCAAACCGCCCAAAACGTCAAAGCCCTGGGCGTGCGAGTCGGGCGCGGGGACCAGTGGGGTGACGTCGTCGAGCTGTTCGAGCATGCCCGTGAGTTGGGCCGAGAGATCGACCAGCCCCACGAGGACGATCGGCCGATCGCTACGACACTGCCGCTGCTCGATCGCGAGCTGCCGGGCGGCCTGCCGATCGGGTCGGCCCAGCGACTGGCGGTAGGCGGTGTCGAGTTGGGCGATCGCTTGCCAACGCCCTTCACTCAGGCCCAGATCGACCCCGCGCTGCGCGGCGAGCTCGACGACGTGCCCCGGCGTGAGTCGAGCGGCGGCGAGTTCATCGCTGAGCTGCTGCATCTGGTCGGCCAATCGCACCCAGGCCACCGTGTCCGTGTCGTCTGGCGGGTACGGAAACACCTGCGTGAAAACCGCCCGATCTGCCTCCCGCAGCGCCACCGCCCGGGTGAGCACCGAGGTCAGGTCATCCACCGGGTCGTCTTCGCTTTCGATCAGCAACTCGGGCAGTTGCCCCGCGGTGACCACCCGGGGCGGCGTCAGCATCTCGGCCCGACGCTCGGCCTCGTCCACCAGCAATTCCTCCAGCCGCCGCCCCGCCCGGGCCACCGGTACCGCCACCACCACCCCGCCCAAATCCAGCCCGTACCGCCCCACCAGCCACGCCGCCGCCGCGGGCAAAACCGCCTGTTCCCAACCCAAAAAAACGCGCTTGTCGGCCATGACTCGCCCCAGCGTCCAAGCTCCGGGCCTCCCGGTCAAGCCGGGGCATCCCCGACGGGGGTTATTCTGTCCATATCCGACACAAAAAAGGGCTTGCGGCGGGGCCGATCCTGACCTAAAACTGGTGGGCTCAAGACTGTACGAGGCGGCCGGTTTTAGCGGCCCGCCACCTGCCTTTCCCGAGAATCACTCATGGGTTCACATACCGGTTTCATCGATTTCCGCCGCACGACGGTGCCCTATAAGACACCGCTCGATCGGCTGCGCGACTTCAACGAGTTCGGCACCCCGGTCACCGAGCACTTCACCAAGGAACAGGGTGCCCGCTGCATGGACTGCGGCGTGCCGTTCTGCATGTCCGGCACCGGGTGCCCGGTCGACAACCTCATCCCCGAGTGGAACGACCTGGTCTACGAAGGACGGTGGCGCGAGGCCTACGAGAAGCTGGACCTGACCAACAACTTCCCCGAGTTCACCGGCCGGGTCTGCCCCGCGCCCTGCGAGGGCTCGTGCTGTGCGGGCGTGTACGAGTCGCCCGTCGCGATCAAGAACATCGAGCAGGCCATCACCGACCGGGCCTGGAGCGAGGGCTGGGTCGTGCCGCGTCCCCCCGCCAAGCGAACGGACAAATCGGTGGCGATCGTCGGCTCCGGCCCCGCGGGTCTGGCTGCCGCCCAACAGCTCAACCGGGCCGGGCACACTGTCACCGTCTACGAACGCCACGACCGCATCGGCGGGCTGCTGACCTACGGCATCCCGAACATGAAGCTGGACAAGGCGATCGTCCAGCGCCGCGTCGATCAACTCGAGGCCGAGGGCGTGAAGTTTGTCACCCGCGCCTTCGTCGGCGGGGACCCCGGCGACGCCGCGGGTGCCGCGCCCGATGACGACACGATCCAATACATCGATCCGCAGGAACTGCTCGACACCAACGACGCGGTGTTACTCGCCACCGGCTCGACCCGGCCGCGCGACCTGCCCATCGCTGGGCGTGAGCTCAATGGCATCCACTTCGCCATGGAGTTCCTCCACGCCAACACCAAGACGCTCGTCGACTCGGGCCACACCAACGACACCGACCCCGAGTTCGAAAAGCTCATCGATGCCAAGGACAAGCACGTCGTGGTCATCGGCGGCGGCGACACCGGCAACGACTGCCTGGGTACCTCGCTGCGTCACGGCTGCAAGAGCCTGACCAACTTCGAACTCCTCGCCGAGCCCCCCGCAGAGCGTGCCCCGGACAACCCCTGGCCGCAGTGGCCCAAGATCTTCCGCAGCGACTACGGACACCAGGAATCCGCCGCGACCTTCGGCCGTGACCCCCGCGAGTTCGCCATCCTCTCCAAGGCCTTCCTCGACGACGGCGAAGGCAACGTCTGCGGCATCCGCACCGTCCGCATCGACTGGTCCAAGCCCGGCGACAAGGCCCCGTTCAGCGAGGTCCCCGGCACCGAGCAGAACTTCGAGGCCGACCTTGTCCTGCTGGCGATGGGCTTCCTCGGACCCGAGGCCGGCCCGGGCGCAAAGCTCGGCGTCGTGAACGACCAACGCAGCAACTTCGCCGCCGAGTTCGGCGACCACCGCACCAACGTCGACAAGGTCTTCGTGGCGGGCGACTGCCGCCGCGGCCAATCCCTGATCGTCTGGGCCATCGCCGAGGGCCGCAAGGCCGCCGCATCGATCGACGCCTACCTCACCGGCAAACCCGTCGGCGACGAAGCCGCGGGCCGCGTGCAGGTCACCGTGTCGGCGTGATGCCAGTTCCAATCTCCTTGGTTTAGCGGGTGGCCCGAAGGGCCCCGCGCCTGCTTTTACATCATGAAGTCTCGCGGGCCCCTTCGGGGCACCCGCTAAACGGCGAACCTCCCCCCGCTAGACCTATCCCCCCGCCCCGCCTACCCTACCGCCATGAGCACCACCGACGAACGTATCGCGCAATGGGAAAAGATGGCCGCCGAGGCCCCCGATGACATGGCCTACTTCAGCCTGGGCAACGCCTACAAAGAGGCCGAGCGCTGGGACGACGCCGCCAAGGCCTACGGCCAGGCGATCGGGCTGAACCAGGGCATGAGCCGGGCCTACCAGTTCCTCGGCGAATCGCTGATCAAGGCCGGCCGCGAGAACGACGCCAAGCCCATGCTCGTCAAGGGCTACAAGACCGCCGCCGAGCGGGGCGATGTCATGCCCCAGCGGTCCATCGGCGAGATGCTCAAGCGGATCGGCGAAGAGCTCCCCGAAGTCGAAGACGCCGCCGCCAAGAAGGCCGAGGTCGAAGCATCCGGCAACATGGTCCTCGACCGCCGTGCCGGCCAACCTCAGCCGCGTCTGGCCGACCCGCCGATGCGTGGCCCAGTCGGCCAATTCATCTACGACCACTTCGGCCAGATCACCTGGAACCAGTGGATCGGCCAGGGCACCAAGGTCATCAACGAACTCCGCCTGGACTTCTCCAACGTCGCCCACCAGGACCTCTA